>NZ_VFMO01000001.1:963577-1284769 GCF_006715095.1 Yimella lutea | reverse complement strand
GGTTCATCCGCCGACGTGCACGTGTTGGCGACCGGGGGACGCGGATTGCTGACCAGCCGCTCTTTGTCACTGTTTCGTTCCCAGATCGCACTGGCGATGGCCGACAAGGACGATCTCGCGACGATCGGGGTCCCTCGCGATTGCATCCCCTCAGACATGCCACCCGGGCGCGGTCTGACGGTGCCGGACGGGACAGAACTGCAGATCACGCTTCCTGCCGAGCTGCCTGCATGCTCCGTGCCGACCGGCATTCACCGCATCGATGCGGTCCCGACCGCAGTGCCTGTCACCGGCCTGGCTCCGTCTCAGGGAATCGCCGTCGGGGCCGGCACCGAGGGCACGGTCGCCCTCCCCCTCGGACGGCTCGATGATCTGGTCGCGATCATCGCGGGGCCACCCCGCAGCGGACGCACCACAACCCTCCTCACGGTTGCCGAACAGCTGCACGGGCGTCCTACCTGCTGGATCTCCACCGACACCCGCGCTGACCTGCCCGACGACGTCTTCCAACCGGAAGACGGGACACAACTGGCCGAGTGGCTCGCTCGCGATCCGACCGGCCTGCTCCTGATCGACGACGTCTGTGCGTTGGTCGACTCGGAGATCGAGGAGTCGCTGGCCCGCTACGCGGCCAAGGCGAGCAGCACCGGAGCCGTCGTCGTCGCGTCGGGAGACATCGATCAGCTCTCCGGCAACTACCGGGGACTCGTCGGCGAACTGCGGCGTCGCGGCACAGGCGTGCTGCTGATGCCGAGCCGCACCGACGGTGAACTGTTCGGGCTCCGATGCCCCAAACTCGACCGTCCGCGTCCGGGCAACGGATTCCTGGTCCACCGCGGAGAACTCACCGAACTTCAGGTCGCCCAGGTCGCGGCGCCCGCACGATCGAGTCCGGACGGACCGGGCGATGAATCGTCGTTCACCGAGTCCGGGTAGGTGACATATGTGCGGCCGGTGAGGGAGGTCCAGGTACAGACTCCGTCGTCGCTCATCTCGTAGTCCCAGTGCTTCTTCGTCTTCGCGTCGTGATGGTGGCGGCAGAGTGCGGCGAGGTTGTGCCCGACAGTCGGCCCCTGGGGCCATTCGATGACGTGGTCGATGTCGCACCTGATGGCGGTCCTGGTGCACATGGGGAACCGGCAGGTCTGGTCGCGTCGTTGGACGAATTCCCTCATCCGCGGCGTGGGCTCGTACGCGGTCGTCGAGGTTTCACACGTGACTCCGATGTCGGCGTCGACCAGTGCTCGGGTCAGGCGGCAACCGAACTGCTCGATCAGTGCATCGAGGACTTCGGGCCGGATCAACCCGATCCCGGCGATCCGTGCCCAACCGGCTTTGTACGCCCGGGCGGTTTCACCTGTTTCTGAAGCGAATTCAAAGTCGTCCGGGCCTCGCGGTGATGAGGCGGACTGTCCGGGTGGTGGTGATCCATCGTCCGGGGACGCCTCGGGCTCGTGTTCCGGGTCGCCGGTGGCACGTTTCGTTGCAGCCGTGGCGGCCTGTTCCTCACGTTCCTCGCGCACGACAGGGACCTGGATGACGACCTGGTAGGTCACGTCGGCGCCAGCGGTGACGAGGTCGTGCAACGTGCCGAGGCGGAGTTGTCCGAAAGTCGGCTTCGACTCACCGGTCTCGCTGCCCTCACTTGCGGTCGGGTTCTTCGAGCGTTGATCAGCCAACTGGTCCACGGCACCGTAGATGCGGGCGATCTGGTCGGCCGGCCCGATGGCGCACAACTCGGCCATGCCCGGGATGTCGGAGGGACGCACCCAGACACCGGTGGCTTCTTTGGCTTCCTTCTGGCGGGTCTTCTTCGCGGCTTCCTCTTCCCACTGGGTCACCAGCGCCCGCGCGGCGGTCTTCACCTTCAGGTAACCCCAGGTGACGAAGCCTTTGGTGTCGAGCAGGTGCTGCTCGACCCGGTGAGACGTCTCGGGTGAAGCGTTCACCAACTCCGCGGCAACGAGGCTGACTTTCCAGTACGGGATCGAACCCTCGACCGCCGCGGCGAGCAGACCAGGTGTCATGGTGCACGCATCGATGGAGTTGCTCATCTTGCTCGACGCAGTGCGGGGAGCCATCTGACAGGCAGCCGCCAGGTCGGTGTCGGCAAACGACGCCTGATGACCGAGCGCATGCTCGACCTTCGCGGTGACCCCGGTGTCGGAATCGACCAACTCTTCATCGATCGCGGCATACCTCGCCATGGCGATCGCCTGCACGGCTTGTGAGGTGGACGCCAACTGGGTGGAGCCTTTGATGGCTTCCTCCAACAGCCGCATGTCATCGACATCGACAGGGCGGGCAGTGACGATGTTGCCGGTGTTGTGGACGGCGTCAGATTCGAGCCGGTGAAACGCTTCCCGGGAGATCCGGTTCGCGAACGTCAGCATCTCCGCGGGTGACCCCAAAGCGTTCAGAAGCTGGTTCAACAAACGCTGCTTCGGGTCCGAAAGCGCTTGCAGCAGAACGAATTCGACCGGTGAGACCGGTTCGTAGAACTCGTAGCTGATGCCCATGAGAAGACTCTAGGCGGGACCACCGACAACGTCCCCTGGCCGGAAACCGGGACCGCTGTGGGCGAGAAAAATCTAGAGCCGCGCAGCCAGTTCGGTCGCCTGCTTGATCGCCCGCTTCGCGTCCAGTTCAGCCGCGACGTCCGCGCCACCGATGACGTGCACCGGCTTGCCGAGGGCCTCGGTGAGCGGCACCAGGTCACGCACCGACTCCTGCCCGGTGCACAGCACGACGGTGTCGACGGGCAGCACCTTCGCCTCACGCTCGGACTTCTCGTCCTTCGGGTCCACGGGCACGGTGATGTGCAGACCGTCGTCGTCGACACGCACGTACTCAGCCCCACCGACGAACTGCACGCCGGAGTCCTTGAGGGTCTGGCGGTGCACCCATCCGCTGGTCTTGCCCAGGCCCTTACCGTGCGCAGAAGCCTTGCGCTGCAACAGGATCACCTCGCGGCGCGGAGTGATCTTCACCTTGTCGGTAAGGCCGCCGCGCTCCTGTTCGGGATCGGTGACACCCCACCGTTGCATCCAATGATCGAGGCTCTCCCCCACGTCGTGCAGCAGGAACTCACTGACGTCGAAGCCGATGCCGCCGGCACCCATCACGGCAACGCGCTGCCCGACAGGGACGCCCTCGCCGACCACCTGCTGGTACGTGACCACCTTCGGGTGGTCGATGCCCGTAATCGATGGCACGCGCGGCTCGACACCGGTGGCGAGCACGACCTCGTCGAAGTGCCTCAGGTCGTCGACGCTCGCGCGAACTCCCATGTGCGTCTTGACGTTTCGCAGATCGAGCATGTGCTCGTAGTAGCGGATCGTCTCGACGAACTCCTCTTTGCCGGGGATCTTCGCGGCCAACTTGAACTGGCCACCGATCTCTCCAGACTCCTCGAACAACTCGACGCGGTGCCCGCGCCCGGCTAGCTCCACGGCGGCGGCAAGCCCGGCGGGGCCGGCACCGACGACCGCGATGTGCTTCACGGTCCGCGTCGGCAGCAGCACGAGTTCGGTCTCGTGGCCCGAGCGGGGGTTGAGCATGCAACTGGCGCGCTTGTTCGCGAACGTGTGGTCGAGGCAGGCCTGGTTGCAGGCGATGCAGGTGATGATCTCCTCGGAGCGGCCCTCCTGCGCCTTCTTCACGAACTCCGCGTCGGCGAGCAACGGACGTGCCATCGACACCAGGTCGGCCTGGCCTGACGCGATGATCTCCTCGGCGGTCTCCGGCTTGTTGATCCGGTTGGACGCGACGACAGGGATACCGACCTCGTCCTTCAATTTCGCTGTCGTCCAGGCGAATGCGGCGCGGGGTACCGAGGTCACGATGGTCGGTACGCGTGCCTCGTGCCAGCCGATGCCGGTGTTGAGGATCGTCGTACCCGCTGCCTCGAGCTTCTTGGCGAGTTCGGCGGTCTCCTGCCAGGTCTGCGCATTGTCGACCAGGTCGAGCAGGCTGATGCGGTACTGCAGGATGAAGTCGTCGCCGACGAGTTCCCTTGTGCGAGCGACGATTTCGACCGGGAAGCGCATCCGCTTCTCGGCCGTGCCGCCCCACGCGTCCGTGCGGTCGTTGGTGCGGGCGGCGAGCATCTGGTTGATCAGGTAGCCCTCCGATCCCATGATCTCGACACCGTCGTAGCCGGCGTCCTTGGCCAGCTTCGCCGCCTTCGCGAACGCCGACACCGTGTGGTCGACCTGCTTGGTCGACATCGCCCACGGCCGGAACGGCGTGATCGGCGATTTCTTGCGCGACGGCGCAAGGTTGAACGGGGTGTACCCGTAGCGGCCGGCGTGCAGGACCTGCAGCAGGATCTTGCCGTCGTAGGCGTGCACCGCGTCGGTGACGACCTGATGCTTGTCGGCCTGCCGTGCGTTGGTCATCTCGCTACCGAAGGGCAGCAGCCACCCACGCTTGGTCGGCGCGTAGCCGCCGGTGACGATCAGTCCGACACCACCGCGAGCACGCTCGGCGAAGTACGCCGCGAGCTTGGGCAGGTCCTTGAGCTTGTCCTCCATGCCGGTGTGCATCGAACCCATCACGACGCGATTGCGCAGTTCGGTGAATCCGAGGTCGAGCGGGCTGAGCAGGTGCGGGTACGGCTGCGGTTTCGTCATCGGTGAACTCACTCCTGTGAATCGGTCATGTCGGCCGCGGCCTCGGCCAGGATCTGGTCGAACTGTGCGCCCATGGCCTCGGCGAGCGCATTCGCGCCGCGCAGCGGACGGACCATCACCATGAACTCGGTGATCAACCCGTCCGGTCCCACCGTGATGAAGTCGCAGCCGTTGACCTCCGTGTCACCGACCATCGCCCGGAAGATCAGTGCGCTCTGCCGGCCATCGACGATCTCGCGCTCGTACCGCAGATCGGTGAAGACGCGCATCACCCCACGCAGGATTGCGGCCGTGACCGCCTTGCCCTCGTACGGCTTGAATGCCACCGGGCTGATGAAGCGGACGTCGTCGGCCAACAGCGCGGCCATTGCGTCGCAGTCGTGGGCCTCGGCGGCTTCGCGGAACTTCTTCATCTCTGCCCCAATGTCTCGATGATCTCGTCGCACCAGTCGATACCGTTGCGTTCCAAACGGATTCCACCTCGTAGCGCGAGGTAGGGGCCGATCTCGTCGTCGGCGAGTTCAGCCGGATCGGCGAAGTACTTGCGGCGGCTGGCTTCGTAGCCCGCGAGCGCGTCCTCGTGCTGCTGCCGCCGGTCCCGGACGGCGCCCAGCACCGTCGCTCGGTCGATCAGGTGCAGCGCGCGGATACGGACGGCGAACTCGCTGCGCACAGCCTCAGCGGGCGTCGGTCGGGCCGACCAGGCGAGGAGTTCGGCGTGCCCGGTCTCGGTGATCGCGTGCACCTTTTTGTCCGGACGCGCCCCCTGGGACACGCGTTCGGTGCTCACCCAGCCGTCGGCTTCCATTCGGGCGAGCACCTTGTAGATCTGCTGGTGGCTCGCCTTCCAGAAATGCCCGATGGACGCATCGAACCGGCGCGCGAGGTCGTATCCGGACGCCGAGCGTTCGGCGAGCGAGACGAGGATCGCGTGCTCCAGTGCCACGCGACGAAACTACTATGCAACTCGCTGTTGTGCAACGAGTTGCATAGGTTATCCCTGGGTCGGCGTTTCCGGCTGCTGCGGCGGCTGCTGCTGGTACTGTCCGTAGCGCCGCTCGGTCGCCGGCCGGCTCTGCTGTCCCTCGGGCGTCGGCTGCGCAGTCGCCCCGCCACGACCGTCGTTCAACGACTCGCTGTAGGTGCGCTGCGGACCGTCATCACGGGGAGCGTACGTCGTTTCCTGCGCAGCCAGCGCCGCGCGACCCGCGTCGCCGCCCATCTGAGACAGCAGTTCACGCGCCTGATTGACGCTCTTGTGCTCGACCAGCACTTCGTACTTCGTGGCGACCACCTGAGACACCGAGGTGAAGTCGCGACGGCCCCGGGTTGCGGCGTAACCGATGGCCGCCCAGAACGCTCCGAAGAGCGCACCGAGCAGCACCGTGGACAGGATCATCGACAGGCCGTTCTCGTTGGAGAACAGGCTGAAGATCAGTCCGACGAACGCACCCAGCCAGGCACCGGACGCCAGGCCGCCCAGCAGCACGCGTCCCCAGGTCAGACGCCCGGTGATCCGCTCGACCTGCTTGAGGTCGGTGCCGACGATCATGCACTGCTGCACCGGGAACTCGTGGTCGGACAGGTAGTCGACCGCCCGCTGCGCCTCCTCGTACTCGCTGAAGACACCCAGCGACATCGGGTAGTCGAGGGTCAGCTTCGGAAGGTGGGCGTTGTTCGGGCGCATGCCAGGCGTGCTCATGCCTGCATTGTACCCCTGCGGGGCACCGCAGCGCTGTCGTCCCCACCTAGAGTGAGCAGGTCCCCCGATCCAACGAACAGGAGCGTCGTGTCCACTCGCACCCTGCAACTCGGATGCACCTTCCGCTACTCCTCGCTGGCACCCACCGCCGCCGTCTTCCAGGTGGCAGCGCAGCCGTCCGACACCGTGTCGATCAAGGACGAGAACTGGACGGTCACCGACGACCTCCCGTTGCACCACTTCCGCGACGTCTATGACAACCCGTGCACCCGCCTCACCCTGCCGATCGGGGTCACGACACTCAGCTACTCGGCCCTGGCCACAGTTCCGGACGCGTTCGACTCCTGGGACGAGGACGCCCCCGAGATGGCGCCCACCGACCTCCCGGACGACGTGCTGCTCTACACCCTGACCAGCCGCTACTGCTTGCCCGATCTGCTCGGCAACCAGGCGTGGAAGCGCTTCGGCACGATGAAGCCGGGTTACCAGCGGGTTGCGGCGATCAACACCTTCGTCAACCAGTGGCTGAGCTACACGACCGGCTCGACCACGAGCACCGCGACATCGGTCGACACCTTCGCCAGTGGCCAGGGCGTCTGCCGCGACTTCGCGCACCTGATGATCACTTTCTGCCGGGCGATGAACATTCCGGCCCGGTACGTGCATGGCTACATCAGCGAGATGGACGTCGAACCGACCGGCCGTCCGTACGACTTCCACGCCTGGACGCAGGTCTGGCTCGGTGATCGTTGGTGGGACTTCGACCCGCGCTGGGACAGCCCACGCAAGGGACGAGTTGTGATCGGCATCGGCCGTGACGCCGCCGACGTCGCGATGGTGACCACCTACGGAGCGCCCTGGATGCAGCTGATGACCGTCACCAGCAAGGAGGCCACCGAATGACCCGCCCGAGCGTGCTTGTCACCGGAGGCACCCGAGGGATCGGCGCCGCCGTGTGTGCCGCTCTCGCGCCCGACCATCACCTGATCATCGGCGGACGTGACCGAGATGCTGTCGAATCCGCTTGTGCCTCCTACGAATCCGCCCAGCCCTTCATCTGCGACCTAGCCGACGAACAGTCGACGGCGGGCGCCGTCGCCGCGCTGGGACTCGACCGCCTCGACGCCGTCGTGCACTCGGCAGGCGTCGCCGGCGGTCAACGCACCGAGGACTCCTCGCGTGAGATCTGGCGAAGAATGTTCGAGCTCAACGTGATTGCAGTCTCCGACCTCACTCGCCTGCTGTTGCCGGCCCTACGGGCCACTGAGGGCACGATCGTCACGATCAACTCCGGCTCGGGCCTGAAGGCGTCCGGCAAGGGCGGCCATTACCCGGCGACCAAGTTCGCCCTCACCGCGCTGACGGACGTGCTGCGCGAGGAGTTGCGCCCCGACGGCATCCGCGTCTGCTCCGTGCACCCCGGACGCGTCGACACCGACATGCAGCGCGAACTTGTCGCGTCCGAGAACCGGCCGTACGACCCGCTGGAGTTCCTGCGCCCGGAGTCGGTGGCGACCGCTGTCCGCACCGCGCTCACCGCGACGCCGGACGCGACCTACGAAACCATCTCGATCCGTCCCGCGCCCGCGGCGACGAACCGGCGACCATCGTAAGGATTCCGGCGCGATTCGGACGGCCGCCGAGTCCGGCGGCAGCTCCGAGACCAGGAGCATCTCGGCTGACAGCCGTGCACACCGCCTCGGCCCGTCACGCAAACACGCATCTGCTGCACCCAGGTCCGCCGCGGACGAGTCTCAGTGACGATGGCGTTCGGGCAGCGCGATAACTTGTCGTCGACGACACCGAGGGCGACCGACAGGGGCAGCACGTGACCACCGATGCGACCGATGGCTTTGTGCATGTTCGCGGTGCCAATGAGAACAACCTGCGCAATATCGATGTGGACATTCCTCGCAACGTGATGGTGGCGTTCACCGGGATCTCTGGGTCGGGGAAGTCGTCGCTGGCCTTCGGCACGCTGTACGCCGAGGCGCAGCGCCGCTACTTCGAGTCGGTAGCGCCCTACGCGCGCCGGCTGCTGCAGCAGGTCGGCGCCCCGCACGTGCAGGAGATCACCGGCCTGCCGCCTGCGGTCGCGCTTCAGCAGCGCCGGGGCGCGGCCACCTCGCGCTCGTCGGTCGGCACCATCACCACGCTGTCCAACCTGCTGCGGATCCTCTACTCGCGGGCCGGCGATTACCCGGCTGGTGCCGATCACCTCGCGGCCGAGGCGTTTTCGCCCAACACCAGCGCGGGCGCGTGCCCGCGCTGCCACGGCCTGGGCGTCGTCCACGACGTCACCGAGGAGTTGCTCGTCCCGGACCCGTCACTGAGCATCCGTGAAGGGGCGATCGCCGCCTGGCCGGGCGCGTGGCAGGGCGCCAACCTGCGCAGCATCGTGATGGGGCTCGGCATCGATGTCGACAAGCCGTGGCACAGTCTCAGGAAGCGGGACCGCGACTGGCTGCTGTTCACCGAAGAGCAGCCCTCGGTGCTCATCGAGCCTGAACCAGGTCGCGTCGACCACGGCTACTACGGCAAGTTCTGGAGCGCGCGCAGCCACGTCATGCACGTGCTGGCCGACTCCACGAGCGAGCGGATGCGCGAGCGGGCCATGCGGTTCGTGGAGGAAGCGCCCTGCCCGGACTGCCAGGGCAGTGGACTACGGCCCGAAGCCCTCGCGGTGACCTTCCTCGGGCGTTCCATCGCCGAGGTCAACGACCTGCCCTTCACAGCGCTGGTGACTCTGCTGCGTCCGGTCGCCGAGCGGCCCGCGGGTGCCGACGAGGTCGCGTCGCGGATCTGCACTGACCTGGTCGCGCGCGTCGAGGTGCTCCTAGATCTGGGCCTGGGTTACCTGAGCCTGGGACGGAGCTCGACGACGCTGTCGCCTGGAGAGGCGCAGCGCCTGCGGATCGCCACGCAGCTGCGTTCGGGTCTGTTCGGGGTCGTCTACGTCCTGGACGAGCCCTTCGCCGGACTGCACCCGGCCGACGCAGAGCCCCTGCTGGATGTCCTGGACCGCCTCAAGGCGTCTGGCAACACGCTGTTCGTCGTGGAGCACGACCTCGACGTCGTACGACGAGCAGATTGGGTCGTCGACATCGGCCCGGGTGCGGGCGAGGCCGGAGGTCGGGTGCTTCACAGCGGCCCTGTCGCGGACCTCGAAGAGGTTACGGATTCGGTCACCAGCGCCTACCTGTTCGGTCGCTCTGAGCGGCTTGTGCACGATGCGCGGGCCCCGCAGGGCTGGCTGCGACTGACCGGCGTACATCGCCACAACCTGCGCGACGTGTCTGTCGACATCCCGCTGTGCGTGCTGACCGCCGTCACCGGGGTGTCCGGGTCCGGCAAGTCGACCCTGGTCACCCAGGTCCTGGCCGAGGACCCGACTGCTCGTGAGTCGTTCGACCGACTGGTATTGGTCGACCAGCGCCCGATCGGCCGGACGCCGCGGTCCAACCTCGCGACATACACGGGGATGTTCGACGCCGTGCGGAAGCTGTACGCCGCCACGGACGCGGCCCGGGCTCGTGGCTACGGCGCCGGCCGCTTCTCCTTCAACGTCGCCGGGGGCCGGTGCGAGACCTGTCAGGGCGAGGGGTTCGTCTCCGTCGAGCTGCTCTTTCTGCCTGGCACCTACGCTCCCTGCCCGACGTGCCACGGCGATCGCTACAACCCCGAGACGCTCCAGATCACCTATCGCGACAAGAACATCGCGGAGGTCCTCGCCCTGTCCGTCGACGATGCCGCGAGATTCCTCGCCGACGTGCCGACCGTTGCACGCAGCCTTCGGACGCTGCGCGAGGTGGGCTTGGGATATCTGCGACTGGGACAGCCTGCGACCGAACTGAGCGGTGGTGAGGCGCAACGCATCAAGCTCGCTACCGAGCTCCAGCGGGCGCACCGAGGCCACACTCTCTACCTGCTCGACGAACCCACCTCAGGACTGCACCCCGCCGACACCGCGCTGCTGCTGCGCCAGCTGCACCAGCTCGTCGACGCCGGCAACACGGTGGTTCTCGTCGAGCACGACCTCGACGTGATCGCCACAGCCGACTGGGTCATCGACCTCGGCCCGGGCGGAGGAGACGCCGGCGGTCGAGTCGTCGCGACCGGGACGCCGGCCGACATCGTGCAGGCCGACGGGAGCGTGACCGCGCCCTACCTCGCGCGGCGGCTCGAGCGGACATGAGCTGGCTGCGATCGCCGCTGCGCACGTCGAAAAGGATGACGACATTGACCGTCTACCTCGCTTGGACCTCGGAAGACCTGGCCGACCTAGCCGACCTGGAGGGGCCGTGGCATGAAGCGATGCTTATTGCCCCGGGACTTATCGCCGTGAACAGCACTGAATCGCTGTCAGCCGTCTATCACGCCATCAAGTGGTCCCTGCGACGTGAGGCTTCGCTCATCGTGGTCCCGGTGCACCAGATGCCCAAGTCGCGGGGCATGGCCGCCGGAACGACTACCTGGTTGCGTGAGCGGACCGCGAGGCATCCGACTGGCGCGGGTGAGCATGCCTGACTTCGTCTGAACGATCGCCACTGCGTCGACGGAGCCATACCGGACTCCTTACCCAGGCGCCAGTCTCCCAACGCGGCCCGTGTCACCCGCCCGTGGCCCCGGCGATCGCGAGGTCGTGGGACCTGTGGAAGAAGGTCGCCCACAAGGACCCGGCATTCGGCCGCCCGGAGGTCTTGTGCAGCAGCATTCCCGAGACGAAGTGGGAGTCGGCGACGGTCACGACCCTCGATGAGCGGATCCCCGAGCAGATCCGCCGAATCTGCGGCCGTGACCCCCTCTCCAGCCGCACCGTGACCGGCGGGATCGTCACGGCGCGCGACTCCTCGTGGCTCCTGTCGTGGACGGTCAACCGTCAGCCGCAGTTCAAGGCCCAAGACCCCGGCCAGGTCGTCGTCTGGGTCTACGCCCTCTTCAGCGACGTCCCCGGCGACTACGTGAAGAAGTCGATCCAGGAGTGCACGGGCGAGGAGATCGTCCAGGAGTGGCTCTACCACATGGGTGTCCCCGTCGAGGAGATCCCCGAGCTGGCGGCCGACGGCGCGACCTGCGTGCCCGTCATGATGCCCTACGTCACGAGCTTCTTCATGCCGCGCAAGGCCGGCGACCGCCCCGACGTCGTCCCCGAGGGGGCGCAGAACTTCGCCTTCATCGGCCAGTTCGCCGAGACGAGCCGGGACTGCATCTTCACGACCGAGTACTCCGTCCGCACCGGGATGGAGGCGGCCTATTCGCTAGTCGGCATCGAGCGAGCCGTCCGCGAGGTGTGGGGGTCGACCTACGACGTGCGGGCGCTCCTCGACGCCTCTGCCCGACTCCGCGGCGGCTACCCGATCAAGGTCCCTGGCCCCGGGCGGGTGCGCTCCACGCTCGTCGACCGGCTCGACGACAACCAGATCGGACGCCTCCTCGAGCAGGCCGGGCTCCTGCGCGGCTGAGCGCCAGGCGCCGGCCGTGCGGCCCGCCTCGATGGCGACTCGCCGGGCGAGCCGGTGCTCACGCCGGATCTCGGCCTCGCGCTCCCGACGCCGGTCCTCCTCGCTCTCGGTGGGCAGCGTGGGGACCAGCCGGGAGTGGCCAGCCCCTTCGACCGCGACGAAGACGAAGTACGCCGAGGCCGCGTTGCCCCGGACGGGGAACCGACCTATCTGGTTGTTGAGCTGAAGCAGTGGACGGACGCGAGGCTGTTCGAGGACAGCGACTGCGTCGTCAGCGTGCCTGGCTACTCGCGCCCTGTAAGCCACCCCGTTGACCAAGGGCGCGGTTACTGCGAACACCTCACCGACTTCGCCATGAGCCTCCGTGGCAACGAGGGTCGCGTGCGCGGAATCGCCTACTTGCACAACGCAACCGATGCCGGGGTGCGCGATTTGTTCGCGAAGCCGCAGGACGAGTTCAGGCGGCTCGTCACGGGTCAGCGACGGGGCGCGTTCAGGGAGCCGTTGCGCACCACGTTCGCCGGTGCAAGCGGCGCGGAAGCTGCCGACCAACTCACCGGCAGTCGGGTCGCACCGTCCAACCACCTCATGGCTCTCGCAACTGAGGAGGTGCAGCACCGCGAACAGTTCGTGCTGCTCGACGAGCAACTCAATGCGTACAACTACGTGCTGCACTGCGTCAACGACGCTCGTCGCCGCAACACCAAGACGGCGGTGATCCTGTTTGGAAACCCCAGGGCGACCCGATCATCGCGACATCACGCCGCACAGCGAAAAGATCCTCGGAGCTAACTCCGAGGATCTGTTCGATGCCGCTTCACTCCACGATGACCCTCAGGTCGCCAGTTGGAGTAAAACGGCTTTGGTAGCGGGGGCAGGATTTGAACCTGCGACCTCCGGGTTATGAGCCCGGCGAGCTACCGAGCTGCTCCACCCCGCGTCGGTATGTCCATAACCATAAATCACCGGTTCGCCGTTCACCAAATCGACAACTCACCGTCATCCGGAGGCGAGCGCGGCCAGTGCTGAAAGTCCGTGCGCCTCAACGCTGTTCGACCAGCGCGAACACCGTCGACCACGCAGCCCTTGACTTCGAGCCGACATTCGAGGACATTTCAACACATGATGAATTCAACGCCTGATGAGTTCTCCTCGCGGGCGGCAGTCTCCGCGCGTGACCTCGTCGTCAGCCGCTCCGGCAACGAGGTTCTGCACGGCCTCACCTTCGAGGTACCGCGCGGGACGGTCGTCGGGCTGATGGGACCCTCCGGCTGTGGCAAGACGACACTGATGCGCACGATCGTCGGGGTCCAGAAGATCGAACGCGGAGAACTGACCGTGCTCGACCACTCCCCGACCGACGCCGGGCTGCGTCGCAAGGTCGGCTACGTCACCCAGGCGGTCAGCGTCTACCGCGACCTCACCGTGCGCGACAACGCTGTCTATTTCGCTGCACTGCAAGGCTTTTCGAAGCACGACGCCGATCGAGCGATCGAGACCGTCGGGCTGGGCGAGTTCGCCGACCGCCCCGTGGAGAACCTCAGCGGCGGCCAGGCGAGCCGCGCATCCCTGGCCTGCGCGCTCGTCGGCGAACCGGAGCTGCTCGTGCTCGACGAGCCCACTGTCGGACTCGATCCGCTGACCCGTGAGGACATCTGGGCCCACCTGCGCGGGCTGTCCGAAGCCGGCACGACGCTGCTGGTGTCCAGCCATGTGATGGACGAAGCCGCCCGTTGCGACAGCGTCATGCTCATGCGCGACGGTCGCCTACTGGCCCATCTACCGCCGGACGACCTGCTCGAACGCACCGGCAAGCACTCCATGGAGGACGCGTTCCTCGCCCTCATCCGCACTGGAGGCAACCGATGAACCCGCGAATCGCAACTGCCACGATCAAACGCATCCTGCAGCAGTTGAAGGCCGATCACCGCACCATGGGGTTGATCGTGATGGTGCCGACCCTGTTGCTGACGCTCTTGTACTTCGTGTTCAACGACGAGCGCACCTTCGACCGGGTCGCGCTCACCATGCTCGGCATCCTGCCGATGCTCGTGATGTTCCTGGTCACCAGCGTGGCCATGCTGCGCGAACGCACCAGCGGCACACTCGAACGCCTGCTCACCACTCCCCTGCACCGAGCCGATCTGCTGATCGGCTACGCGGTCGCCTTCGCGGTGACCGCGCTCGTCCAAGGGCTGGTCCTGGTGGCTGTGACGCACTGGCTGCTCGGCGTCGACCCGGCCGGGCCGATCGCCTGGGTGCTCCTGGTCGCGGTCATCGCCTCGATCGTCGGTGTCGCCACCGGCCTGCTCGCCAGCGCGTTCGCCCACACCGAGTTCCAGGCCGTGCAGTTCATGCCGCTCGTCATCGGCCCGCAGATCTTCCTGTGCGGGTTGTTCGCACCGCGCGAGGGAATGCCGACCGTCCTGGAGTGGCTCTCGGACCTCCTGCCGATGACCTACGCGGTCAAGGGACTGCAGGCGATCGGTTCGCAGGCCGACCCGTCGGCGGACGTCCTGACGAACGTCGGTGTTCTCGCCCTCTTCGCGCTCGGCGCGTTGGCTCTGGCCGCATGGTCGATGCCGAGGCAGACCAAGTGAGCCGCCGCACCGGACGCCGCTCCGCAGGCTCGAGCGCGAAGGACGACATCCTGGACGCGGCACGAGAACTGTTCAGCACCAACGGTTTCGACCGCACGACGCTGCGCCGGGTGGCCGACGAAGCAGAGGTCGATGTGGCACTGATCAGCCACTACTTCGGCAACAAGCGCGGACTGTTCGTGGCGGCGGTCGAGTTCCCGTCGGACCCGGCCGTGGTGCTCGAGCCGGTCCGCACCTGCCCGATCGACGAACTCGCTGCGACGGCGTTGCGCCAGATCCTCACCGTGTGGGCCTCACCGGCCGGGCCGAGCATCGTCGCCCGGTTCCGTCAGGCTCTCATCAACGGCGAGGACGAACTCGTCCGCGGCCTGCTGACCGGCGTCATCCTGGCCCCCATCCGCGAGCGCCTGGACGACCATCGGGCCGTCGAACTGCGACTCACCCTCTTCGCCAGTCAGATCGCCGGGTTGCTGGTGACCCGCCAGATCCTGGGGCTCCCTGCGGTCCGGGACGCCGAGATCGACGAACTGGTCGACGCCGTCGCGCCCAACCTGCAGCGCTATCTGACGGGCGAACTCTGACTAACGCGTGGCGGACGCCGGTGCTGCGGACGGGCGAGCCGTGGCAGGCGCAGACGGCGACGGGCTGGGCGAGGGCGACGGGCTCGGAGACGGTTGGGTCGGCGTGCCCGCAGCTCCGTTCAACCGCACGGCTCGGTCGAGCGCGGCCTTCATCTCGTTCATCGCCTTCTGGTAGCCGGCCAGGTCACCCTTCTTGAGGGCGTCCTGCCCACGCGTCCACGCGCTGTTGGCGTCCGAGAGAGCCTTGTCGACGGTGTCTGATTGATCGGGCTGCTTGTCGTCGTCGTCGCTGCCGGCGGCGCTGGCACCGAACAGATCGTCGAGCGCGTTCTCAAGAGTCACGCCCCAGGCAAGCTTGTTGCCGAACTGCACGACAACCGCCCGTTGTAGCGGGAATCCCGTTGTGCCGGAGGCCTTCACGTAGATCGGCTGGACGTACAGCAGCCCGCCCGCGAGGGGAAGCGTCAGCAGGTTGCCGCGCTGCACTCGGTCACCGTTGGCCTGCATGAACACCGACAGCGTCTGGGGAAAGGTCGTCGATGCCTCGTTGGAGGTGTTGACGTCGTTCTGGAACTGCGCGGGCCCCTTGATCGTGACATTACGAGGCATCGTCCACAGCCGCATCGTGCCGTAGCTGCCGTTCGGCTGACCGGGTCTCGGCGTCGCATCTGAGTCGACGGCGAGGTACGCAGCGAGGTTCTGCCGGCTTTGACCGCCGCTGCTGACCGGGATGTAGGACGAGGTGAGCGAATAGGTGGGTTGCTGCACCCCCGGCATGGAGATCGACAGGTAGTACGGCGGCTGCTGACCGCTGCCCGCCCGCGTCGGGTCGGCCGGCACCTGCCAGAAGTCCGTGCCGCTGAAGAAGGTCGCCGGGTCGCTGACGTGGTACTTGCCGAGAATCTCGCGCTGCACCTTGAACAGGTCCTCGGGGTACCGGACGTGCTCACGCACCGCCGTCGGCATCTGCGACAGCGGCAGCACCGTGCCACCGAACGACTTGCGCCAGACCTTCAGGACCGGGTCCTGCTCGTCCCAGGCATACAACTTCACCGAACCGTCGTACGCATCGACCGTCGCCTTCACCGAGTTGCGGATGTAGTTGATCGACCCCTCGCGGATCGAGCGGACGTTGTCGGCGTTGTTGGTGATCGAGTCCTCGGTCGAGGAATCGAGCGACGACATCTGGGAATACGGGTAGCGCGCGCTCGTGGTGTAACCGTCGATAACCCACTGGATGCGTCCACCGGCCATGATCGGGTACGGGTCGCCGTCGACAGTGAGCCAGGGAGCGACCTTCTTCACCCGGTCCGAAGGGTTTCGGACGTCGAGGATGCGCGACTGTTCGTTGATGCTGTCGGAGAACAGGAAGTTGTACTCCTGGTACTTGGCCGCGTACGCGAGCTTGCGGAACACCCCGCCGAGCGCAACGCCGCCGTTTCCGGCGTAGGTGGTGCGACGCTCGCCGCCGGTGCTGCTGTCGGGGTAGTCGAGTTCGGCCGGAGCCGCACCCTCCGGTCCGCCGACGATCGAGTAGTTCGGCGACATCTCACCGAAGTACACCCGCGGCTCGAACTTTCCGACCTTGCTCTGCTGCGGCATCGTCGAGGCGAGCCAGTTGGGCTGGCCCTCGTCACCGCGCTGGTTGCCGTACGCCGCGACCACGCCGTACCCGTGCGTGTAGACGGTCTTCTCGTTCACCCAGTTGCGCTGTCCCGCAGGGATACCCGACTGATCCAATTCGCGGACGCCGACCACGACGTCGGTCTCCTTGCCGTCGACCTTGTACCGGTCGACATCGAGCACGTCGGCGAACTGGTAGTACTGCTTCTGGCCCTCGTACTGCCGGAAGGTCGGCGAGATGATGTACGGGTCGACCAACCGGATGCCGGGAATCGCTGCTGCGTCCTTGCGACGTTCGGCCGGCTTGGCGGCCGTCTCCGGCTGCTGATTGGTCGCCACCAGGTTGGTGATCCCGTACGCCTGTTTCGTGGCTTTGATGTTGTGCACGATGTACGGCGACTCCAGCGCACGCGCGTTCGGGTTGACCTTGAAGTTGGCGATGATCGTGGGGTAAATCGCCGACAGCACCAACGTGAGTACGACCATCGAGGACAGGCCGATGACCGGTAGGCGCCAGGTACGCGTCCAGATCGTCGCGATGAACATGCCGGCGCACAGCACGGCGGCGACCGCGAGCACGGTCTTGGTGGGGATCTGCGCGTGGTCGGCGGTGTAGTCGATACCGGTGATCAGCCGCGCATCCTTCGTGGTGAGGGCATACCGGTCGAGCCAGTAGGCCGCCGCCCGGACGAGAACGAGGCCGGCCGCCGCCAGCGACAGATGCAGCCTGGCCGCCGAGGTGAATCGGGAGCCGGGTTCGCGGGTGAGCGAGATGCCGCCGTAGATGTAATGCACCACCACCGCTGCGACCAGAGCAAAGATCAGCACCATCGTCAGCAGCGCGGTGACCAACTGCCACCAGGGCAGGCTGAACACGAAGAAACCGATGTCCCTGCCGAACTTGGGATCCTTCACCCCGAAGTCGCTGCGGTTCCACCACAGCAGAAAGGTCTTCCACTGACTACCGGCGACTCCGGCGCCGAACAGACCGATCAGGATCGGGATGCCGTTGAACGCAGTCGACCGCGCCGGCTCCACCAGCGCGCGGTAGCGCTCCATCGCGTCGGGTTCGATAGACCCCGGCGGAAGGAAAGGACGGTGTCGGTAGGCCAGTCGCATGCTCAGCCACACCAGGCCCGCCGTCAGCAGGAAGCCGGCGATGAACAACCCGCTCCTGGCCAACATCTCGTTACGGAACACCTGCGAGTAGCCGATGGCGTCGAACCACAACTTCTCGGTCCACAGGCGAGCCCCGAATCGGATCGCGAGGTAACCCAGGAACAGCGCGACACCCAGCATCAGCCAGCGCCGGCGTCCGGCCCCGCGTCGCCGCGCTTCGTCCAGCGCGGTCCACGCGTCGTCGCGTCCGCCCGGCCCGTCTCCCGAACCGCTGCGTGCGTTGTCGTCGGCCGAACTCACGTGTACCTCCGTCGGGCTTCGCGCCAACTGGCGTCCTGGAGACCTTAACCCGGCGACCCCGCCGAAGGACCGCCGGTTCGCCGTGATCAAGACCTGTGCGAGACGATGACGCACATGACCGACGAGCAAGCGCCCGATCAGCCGATCTCCGAGCAGCCCCTGGACCAGCCCGAGTCACAGCCCGAGTCACAGCCCACGGCCAAGCCGCTTCTCAGCCCGTTGGGTGAGTGCGCCGTCGACACCGAACGTCACGTCGCCGCGGCCGGCTGGGACCAGGCGCCGCGCCTGTTCGCTCTCGCGACCAACTCTGCGCTGCTGGCCAACGAACCGGCACTCGCCGATCAGTTGAAGGGCGCCGACCCGGACTCCCTCAGCGCCATCGAGCAGGAGGGCATGCCGCGTACCTCGTCCATCGAGTCGATGCTCGGACGCCTGGCGTGGCCGCCCGAGGTGGAGGGTGTGCTGCTGGCGATCGAACGCATCGTGGTGCCGCCGGAGGCCGAGAACGACCTGCCCGACAACGCCGAGCAGGCCGCCGAGGTGCTGGCCGCGCACCCCGACCGTCGCGACGTCCGGCTGCTGGTCGGTGTGCTGCGCGACGGTGAGGCGATCTGCCTGCTGCGGCAACGCGAACACGACGAGGACGACAAGGTCGCCGTGGGCACGGACATCGCACCAGGCTTGGTCGCCGCACTGCGGGCCAGTCTCGACGACGAGGACTGACGCCTTATTTCGTGCAGGCGGGGAATCCGGTGGTCTCGCCCTTGGCGATCTTCGGCATGACGGCGAGTGCCTCCTTGAGGCTCGCGACCTTGATCACCGTCACACCGTCCGGCTCGTGGCCGACGACCTCGTCGCAGTCGGACGCGGGCGCGAGGAAGTAACCGACCCCGGCGTCCTTCGCACCGACCATCTTGTGGCGCACTCCCCCGATCGGCCCGACTTCGCCCATCTCGTTGATCGTGCCGGTGCCGGCGATCTTCTTGCCGCCGGTCATGGCGCCGGGCGTGATCTTGTCGTAGATCGCCAGGGTGAACATCATTCCGGCCGACGGTCCGCCGACATTGCCGGCGTTGACCTTCACCTCGAACGGCATCGTGTACTCCGGGTCGAGTCCGATACCGAAGACCGCCCGTCCGTTCTGGGCGGCAGCCGTCTTCGCCGACACCGACACTGTCTTTCCACCGCGCAGCACCTGGACGGGCACCGACGAACCGGGTTTCACGCCGTCCATCGCGGCGTGCACGGACGCGAGGTCGGTGACCTTCTTGCCGGCGATGCTCAGCAGTTGGTCCTTCACCACCAGCGCCTTCCCCACGGGCGCGCCCTCGGCGATCATGCCGACGAGCACCTTCTGCGGCACCGTGAAGCCGGCCGAACGCATGGCGACGACCTCGGCAGTCTCCTGCGAGTCGGTCATGTCGGCGGCGTTCTTCTGCTTGATCTGGTCGCCGCTGACGTCCTTGGGGAACCACGCCTCCTCGGGCTCGATCTGCGCGTTCTTGTCCAGGAACTTCGCCTGGAGGTACTCGATCACCGAGACCGGATAGTTGGGTCCGCCGGCGAGCGAGACGGTGGTGAAGTCGAGCGACCCGGACGTCGGGTAGGTCTTGGCGCCCTGGATCGCGATGACGTCCTTGCCGTCGACCTTCCCGAGAGTGTCGGTCGCCGGGCCGGGCCGCAGGATCACGACCGGCACCTTGATGATCGACATCAAGGCGATCGCGATGACGACCAGCACGGTGACGGCGATCAGCAGAACGTTGCGGAACGACAGGCCGCGCCGGCCGGCCGTCGATTGCGCGGACGGCTGCCCTTCGGCGTGTTCGGGCGATGGGTCGTGCGATCGGTCGGGCGTCGGTGCGCTCACAGGCCGACCCACTCGTCCGAACCGTCCGCGAAACTCTGGTGCTTCCAGATCGGCACCGTCAGCTTGAGGTCGTCGATCAGGCGGTGGCACGCGTCCAACGCGGCGCCACGGTGCGGCGCGCTCACCGCCACGACCACAGCGAGGTCACCCACCTGCAACGAACCGACGCGATGGACCGCTGCCACCTTGCTCACCTCGTCGCTCAGCACCTGCTCGCACACCCGCCGCAATCCGTCAACGGCACTGGGATGCGCCGAGTACTCCAGCCCGTCGACATCCTTGGCGTTGTCGTGGTCACGCACGACTCCGACGAAGAGTCCGATGCCTCCCGCAGCGGGGTCCTGGACGGCCGTCAGCACCTCGTCCACGGACAAAGGGGTGTCGCGGACGTCGGTCAGCGTGACCCGCGCTTGGTTCATCAGGACTCCAGGTGCTTCTCGGGCGGCGTACCGACGTAGCGTAGGCACTGTGGGCTCGACTTCTCGAACCTGGCACCGGGAACGATTCGCATCGCCGTGTGGTTGACCCGAGCAAGTGA
This sequence comes from Yimella lutea, assembly GCF_006715095.1. Taxonomy (NCBI): domain Bacteria; kingdom Bacillati; phylum Actinomycetota; class Actinomycetes; order Micrococcales; family Dermacoccaceae; genus Yimella; species Yimella lutea. Next base: position 1,264,340 of record NZ_VFMO01000001.1, on the reverse strand, counting down.
CCTACGACCAACAGACCGGACCGAGGATCAGACCCACGATCCGTTGCGCGAAGGAACGAGATGAACCCCGAAGAGCGCCCCGACGACGTACCCGACCTCAACGAGTTGCTCAAGCACCTGATGGGCGGCGGCGACGACATGCGCGAGGCCATGTCCGAGCTCGGCCTCGGCCACATCGATCCGGCCATGTTCGCCCAGATGCAGCAGCAGATGGCCGCGATGATGGCGGCGCCGTCCGACGGCAGCTTCAACATCGAAGCCGCCCGTGACGTCGCCCGCCGCACCGTCTCGACCGAGGGCGACCCGAGCGTGTCGGCCGCAACGGCCAAGGACGTCGACCAGGTGGTGATGGTCGCCAACCTGTGGCTCGACCAGGTCACCGACTTCGCCTCGACCGGAGCCGGCAAGGCGTGGAGTCGTTCGGAGTGGGTCGAGGCGACGATGCCCACCTGGCGCCGCCTGGTCGAACCCATCTCGGACGCCGTCAACGCCGCCGTCATGCGCGCGATGCGCGACCAGATCGGCAATCTCGGCGCCGAGCAGTTCGGCATGCCGCCGCAGATGATGGGTCAGCTCGAGCCGATGCTCGGTCGGATGAGCAGTGCCGTGTTCTCGATGCAACTCGGCCAGGCCGTCGGCACGCTCGCCGGTGAACTGGTCACGGGCACCGAGGTCGGGCTTCCCCTCGTCGAGGGCAACCCGGTGGTGATCATGCCGACGAACGTCGCCGCGTTCGCCGACGGACTCGGTATGGACGCCGGCGAGATCCACCTGTACCTCGCGGTACGCGAAGCGGCTCGCACGCGCCTGTTCCAGAACGTGCCCTGGCTCGGCCCGGCCCTCATCGCGGCCGTGCAGTCCTACGCCGCCGACATCTCGATCGACACCGAGGCGATCGACGAGGCCATGCGCAACGCCGACATGCAGGACCCGGCTGCACTGCAGGAGTCGATCTCCGGATCGATCTTCCGCCCGGAGCCGAGCGAGGCCCAGAAGCGCACCCTCGCTCACCTGGAGACATTGCTCGCCCTGGTCGAAGGCTGGGTCGACACCGTGAGCGACCGTGCGGTGCGCCCGCACCTGCCGCACGCCGACGCCCTGTCCGAGGCGGTTCGCCGTCGCCGCGCGACCGGTGGTCCGGCGGAGAAAGTTTTCGCCAGCCTGGTCGGACTCGAACTGCGCCCACGTCGCATGCGTGACGCCGCCAATCTCTTTGCCGCACTTGAGGATTCCAAGGAAACGGCGGGCCGCGATGGGGCCTGGAAGCACCCCGATCTCGCTCCCGGCGCCGACGACCTCGACGACCCGATGGGTTACGTCAACGGCGAAAAGGAGCAAGCCCGAGAGAAGCCTGCACAGCCGGACGAGATGGACGACGCGCTCGCCGCATTGCTGGCACAGGGCCGCGAGGAGATGGAGTCGGAGAAGTCGGACTCCCCGGCCGACGAGCCCGGCAACGGTGACGGCGACGAGTCCGGCGACGATCCCAAGGCATGAGCTTCGAACACCTGCAGGCGGACGTCGTCCGCCTGCTGGAGCATTGGGACGCGCCCACTGCCGAACTGAACGACGTGCGCGAGGAGTACCTCGCACACCTGGCGGTTCATCCGGACGCGGTGAGCCGCGACGGAGTGTCCGACCACCTGACCTGCGGTGGCTTCGTCTTCGACCCGAGGCTGGAGCATGTCGCGTTGATCATGCATCGCAAGGCCCGGCTGTGGCTGCAGCCGGGCGGTCACTTCGAAAGTGATGACGCCGGCGTCATCGATGCCGCGGTGCGCGAGGTGCGCGAGGAGACCGGGCTACCGGTCGATGTCGCGAACGCGATGATCGTCGACCTGCACCATCATCAGCTCTCGGCTGCGTTCGGCCGCTGCACCTCTCACCGCGACGTGCGGGTCGCGATCGTGCTGGACGAACCGGCCGAGTGCGTCGTCTCCGAGGAGTCGGACGCTGCCGCGTGGTGGCCGGTGGACGCGATCCCGCAGCCGACCGATCCCGATCTACCCGCGACCGTACTGCGGATCAGGGATCTGCTGGCTCGTCGGGCAGGTCGTCCATCGGCACCGGCGGCAGCCCCGAGCCGAAGCTGACCCCCGCGAGAAACGCCTCTGCGCGTTCGAGCTGCGGATAGCGCGCCACGAGCGCCTTGAAGGCCGGCCCGTGGTCGGCGTGCAACAGATGCGCTAGTTCGTGCACGAGCACATGGTCGATGACGTACTGCGGCATGTTCTGCAACCGGTCCGACAGCCTGATCTGCTTCGAACTCACCGAGCACGAACCCCACCGGCGTTGCTGGTTGCCCACCCAACGCACCGATGCCGGCACTGCTTTGCCGTGGAGGTAACGCTCGGACAACACCTGCGCCCGCTGCATCAACGCTTGGTCGGACGCGGCCGGGCGGCGTTGCTTTGCCATCACCCGACGCACCAGCCCAGGGACGAGACGGTCGAGCTCGGCCGAGGAGATGGCGCCCGGCACCCGCACCACGACGCGTCCGTCGATCAGCGTCGCCGAGAGCGTCGAGCGGCGGCGGGAGGAGCGGACGATCTCTACCTCAGGCGTTGGTTCCATGCCGGTGAACCTACGTCCGAGCACCGACACGGCACGAATCGTCCACCGCCTCGCTCAGAACCGGCACCATAAGCCGGGCGCTGTGGAGAACCGGAACCGGCTCGGTCGATCAGTGGCACTCTGACCCGACGCCCCGGTCACAGCCATCCTCCACGTCACGGAGAAACCACCATGATCGAACCGATCACCCTGTCGCCCAACCGTTCTCGCGCGCTGCGCTACGACGAGTCACATCTGTTGATCGGCTTGGGAGCACGCTCACCCCAGGTCGTCGGGCCGTTCCGACCCGCGGTGATCAACCGCATCGTCGCTGCCGGCGCCCTCACCCGTTCGCAGTGGGCGACCGCCTTCCGCGGACTCGACGCACGCGCCGCCGACGCACTGCGCGACGCGGTCACTTGCACGCTGCCGCCGGATCTGCGCGGACTCGACTTCGCGGTGCACGGGTGTGGCCCGGTGGCTGTCGCGATCGCGCACCTGCTCGACCAGCTCGGCGCCACCGCGAATCCGCACCTGCCGATGCTGGGCATCACGGTCGGCGCACCCGGCGCACGCCTGGGCCCGGGAGTCTCACGATTGGTCGTCGAAATCGGCCCGGATCAGATCGTCGTCGGACCCCTGCTGCAGGCGGATGCCGGTCCGTGCGAAGGGTGCCTGAACGCCCGACGGCACGATCTCGACCGGCGCTGGGAACGCCTTCGTCCCCAGGTGCTCGGCAACGATCTGTACGACGACGAACCCACCACATCTCCCGAACTCGCCCATGTAGCAGTCGGATTCGCCGGGCTGGTCGCACGCGGCCTGATGAGCGACAACCCGCTTCCCATCGGCTCGGCGATGTCGGTCTCCAGTTCGCTCGGCCGAGTCATGCATCACGTCTGGCCGATCCACCCGCTGTGCGTGTGCCAGGCGCAGCAGGCGGGGTGATCCTGCCTTCCCGGTCGCATCTTGTCGTCCACGTCGCATCTGGTGCCGTCGGCGCTGCCAGATCCGACCCGGACGACCGGAGGTGTTCCAGATGTCCGGACGTGAGCGGGACGCCGGTCAGCCGGACTCAGCCCACCGTCAGTCACAATGTCCCCATGACGGATCTTCCTCGCAAGGCCGTCGTGCGAACCGCACGGCTGGCATCGCTACCTCTGGGGATAGGGGCGCGGGCCGCGGTCGGGTTCGGCCGCCGGGTGGGAGGTGCGCCCGCCGAAGCCGTCACCGCCAAGATGCAGGAGCAGACAGCCGCACAGCTGTTCAAGGTGCTCGGGGAGCTCAAGGGCGGAGCGATGAAGTTCGGGCAGGCGTTGTCGGTCTTCGAGGCCGCGCTGCCCGAGGAACTCGCCGCGCCGTACCGCTCGATGCTGACCAAACTGCAGGACTCCGCGCCGGCCATGTCACAGGAGTCGGTCAACAAGGTGCTGCGTGAACAACTGGGCACCCGCTGGCGCGGCAAGTTCGAGTCGTTCGAGAACACGCCGGTGGCCTCGGCCTCGATCGGTCAGGTGCACCGAGCGGTCTGGAAGGACGGCCGTGAGGTGGCGGTCAAGGTGCAGTACCCGGGAGCAGCCGAAGCGATGCTCTCCGATCTCAACCAGTTGGCACGCGTCATGCGCGTCTCGACCTCGTGGGTTCCCGGGCTGGATGTCGTGCCGATCCTGGACGAACTACGCGCCCGGATGAGCGAGGAGACCGACTACCGCCTGGAGTCGGTGATGCAGGAACAGTTCGTCGAGGCTTATGCGGGCTCCGAACACTTCGCCCTTCCCCACGTCGTCCACGCCACCGACCTCGTCCTGGTCAGCGAATGGGTCGAGGGCACCCCGCTGTCACGGATCATCGCCGAGGGCAGCCAGGAAGAGCGCGACCTGGTCTCGCGTCGTTACCTGGAGTTCCTGCTCGGCGGGCCGGGACAAGCGGGGTTGCTGCACGCCGACCCGCATCCCGGCAACTTCCGACTGCTGCCGGACGGGCGCCTGGGCGTGCTTGACTTCGGCGCGGTCAACCGTCTTCCGGACGGATTGCCGCCGGTGCTCGGCGAACTGGTCACGCTCGCGTTGGAGGAGGATGCCGAGGGCCTGCTGGACCTGCTGCGGGAAGCCGGGTTCGTGAAGTCGTCGATCGACATCGACGCCGACCAGCTGCTGGAGTATTTCGCTGTCCTCATCGAGCCACTACGGCACGACGAGTTCGAGTTCACCCGCACCTGGCTGCGCAGCGTGTTCAACTACATCAACGACCCGCGCAGCTCCCAGTTCAGTGTGGGCCTTCGCCTCAATCTTCCGCCGGAGTTCGTGCTGATCTACCGCACCTGGTTGGGCGGGGTGGCGGTGCTCTGCCAGATCGACGGCACCGTGCCGGCCCGCCGGATCTTCGCCGAGAACGTCCCCGGCGCCGACTTCTGAGTCAGCCCGCGACGAGAGCGCAGGGGTGGTGGGCGTGGTGCGTCCCCCGAAATCGCACCACACTCATCACCCCTGCGCCCTTGCCGACCTGCTGTCGACCGTTCACCCGACTTCCGCCGGACGAGACGGTGGTCATGCCGCGATCGCGTTCTTGCGCGGACGTCCACGAGGACGCTTGCGCGCGATCACGACGCCGGCCTGGAACAGCTCGCCGCCCCAGACGCCCCACGGCTCACGCCGGTCGACGGCTCCGGTGAGGCATTCACGCTGCAGCGGGCACGTGCCACACAGCGCCTTGGCGAACTCGATGTCGTCCGGCCGCTCGGCGAACCACATCTCCGGGTCGTTGACCTGGCACGGCAGTTCGATCCCGTCCTCCTGAGAGTCGATGGCCTGGTCGATGAAGTCACGGAGCCCCGTGTCTATCGCTTCGAACATGTCTGTTGATCTTTCGTAGTCGTGTGCTTCGTCCGCGGAATACACGAAGGCCGCGGACCCTGTCAGGGTTCCGCGGCCTTTGAAAGAGGACCGTCAATCTGCGATCAGATCGAGACGGTGACCTCCTGCCGCGGAGGTTTTTCGACATCGGTGCCGAAGAAGGGGGCATTGCCACTGCGCTCACGCGAGTACTCGGCGGCGACCATCGAGACGACGGACACACTGCTCCCCTGGGTCGAGGCAGAGATGCCTGCGAGGGTCGGCGAGGACGAGTGCGCAAAACGCAGATCGGACAACAGGCCCGTCTTAGTGCACATGGTCTTGGTCTCCATCAGGCCAACCCTCCTCTCGACTCATCAACGACCCCAGCACACCCACGAAGGGGCCGGGCTGAACGTGTCTCAGGCTACGTGCGCCTTCTCACACGGGGCAACTTATTTAACGACCAATTTCTCGATGCAGTAAAGCTCAGTCGGATTCCATTGCAGCACAAGACTTTTCGATCATGTCATCGGCAGGCTCGCCGCGCAGGACGCCCAGCACCGACGGTCCGTAAACCTTGAGCTTGCGGGCGCCCACCCCGGAGACCCCGACCAATCCACTCTCGTCGACCGGACCGCGCTCGGCGATCGCGATGAGGGTCGCGTCGGTGAAGACGACGAACGCCGGCACCCGCTGGCGGTCGGCGACGCCCTTACGCCAGGTGCGCAGAGCCTCGAAGGTCTGTTCGTCGTAGGTGGGCGGACAGTCACTGCAACGGCCGATCTTTCGCTCGGCCGCCGTATAGAGATCCTTCGCGCAGGTGCGGCAGCGCACCAGCTTGGCGCGCTCGACCTTCTTACCCCGACCCGTCGAGCGCTTCTCGCTGCGCTGCCGCGGCGCCACACCGTCGAGGATTCCGTCGGCGGCGTGCAGGAAGCGCGAGACCGAACGGGTCGGCTTGCCGCCCGGTTGACGTGCCTGCGCCCAGGTCAGCACCAGGTGCTTGCGGGCACGGGTCAGGCCGACGTAGGTCAGTCGGCGCTCCTCCTCGATCGCTTCGGGGCCTTCGGCATGCGACAGCGGCAGCAGGCCGTCGGAGCATCCCGCCAATACGACGGCGTCCCATTCCAGGCCCTTGGCCGCGTGCAGGGAAGCGAGCGTGACCCCCTCGACGGACGGCGCGTGCTGCTCGGCCATCCGTCGGTCGAGTTCGACGATGAGGTCTGGCAGGCGTGCCTGCGGGTTCGCGGTCACCAGATCGTCGGCGACGGTCGCGAGGGCTTCGAGCGATTGCCAGCGTTCGAGCAGGGCCCCGCCGGTGGGCCGCTGCGGCGACCATCCGGCCGCGGTGATGACGTCACGCACCAGCGCACCCAAGGGCGCCGAACCGTCGTCCGAACGAGCCGCACCTCGCAGTAGGACCACGGCCCGCTTGACCTCGTCACGACGGAAGAAGCGTTCCCCGCCGCGCACGAGGTAGTTGATGCCGGCTTCGGCGAGCGCCTGTTCGAGCGGCTCCGACTGTGCGTTGATGCGGTAGAGGACGGCGATCTCGCTGGGCGGAACGCCCTGCGCGAGCAGCGTTTTGATGCGCTGGGCGATGCCGGACGCTTCGGCGACGTCGTCGGCGAACTGGTGCAACTCGACGGCCGGACCGTCGTCGGACTGCGCCTGCAGTTGGGCGTATCCCCCGTCCTTGGCGGCGCCGAGCACGGCGTTGGCCAACTGCAGCACCTGCGGGGTCGAGCGGTAGTTGCGCACCAGGCGAACGGTCTGTGCGCCGGCGTGCTTGGTGGCGAACTCGCGCAGGTGTCGTGGCGAGGCACCGGTGAAGGAGTAGATCGTCTGCGCCGGGTCACCGACCACACACACGTCGCTTCGGTCGCCGACCCACAGATCGAGCAAGGTCTGCTGGACGCGGTTGACGTCCTGGTACTCGTCGACCACGAAGTGGCGGTATTGCTCGCGGACGGCGCGCGCCACGTCATCCCGCTCGACCAGGAAGCCGGCCATGAGCAGCAGGACGTCCTCGAAGTCGATCACGTGGCGCCCCGACTTCACGTCCTCGTACATCTCCCACAGACGCGCCATCGCGATGTGGTCGAGGTCGGCGACATTGCGCCCCGCCATGGCCGCGTGCCGCGCGTACGTCTCGGGAGTGAGCATGCCGACCTTGGCCCACTCGATCTCGGAGGCGATGTCGCGGATCGCCACCCGATCCAGCTGCAGCCGTAGCCGAGCCCCGGCTTCGCCGATCACCGGCGCCTTCTGCCCCATGATCTGCGGCGGAGCCCCGCCGATGACCTTCGGCCAGAAGTAACCCAGCTGCCGCAGGGATGCTGCATGGAAGGTGCGCGCCTGCACCTTGTCGAGCCCCAGTCCGCGCAAACGCGTGCGCATCTCTCCCGCCGCTCTGGCGGTGAAGGTCACGGCCAGAACGCGTTGCGGTTGGTAGGCACCGCAGTGGACGCCGTAGGCGATCCGGTGGGTGATGGCGCGGGTTTTACCGGTGCCGGCGCCGGCGAGAACGCACATCGGACCGAGCGGGTTCGAGGCGACGATCCGTTGCTCGGGATCGAGGCCGTGCAGTACCTCGTCGGGCGTCACGAGACGTCTCCGGGCTGCGCCGGCAGCGCCGCGCCGTACCAGCGCTCGATGAGGTGGCGAGCGATCGACAGGCGCGGCGGGACCGTAAGTTCGCCGCCGGCCAACGCGTCCACCAACTGGGCCCGCGTGAACCAGCGGGCAGTGCGGATCTCCACCGGATCAAGGCGCAACCGCGTCTCGTCCGTGCGTGCGGCGTAACCGATCATCAACGAGGCCGGCATGGGCCACGGCTGGTTGCCGACGTACTCGGCCTCCACGATCGGCAAACCCACTTCCTCCATCACCTCCCGAGCCACGGCGGCCTCCATCGACTCACCTGGCTCCAGGAAACCAGCGAGCACCGACATGCCCGTGGGAAGCACGAACCGGGTGCCCTGGGCCAGCAACAGCCGGTCGTCCGGATCGACCACCGACATGATGACCGCGGCATCCGTGCGCGGGAAATGATGGTGCCCCTCATCGCAGGTCATGACCCAGCCCGCTTTGGTCAGTGCGACGGGGCGTCCACAACGGGCGCAGAACCGTTGTGTGGCAACCCAGTTCGCCATGGCGACCGACGTTGTTGCCAAGCCGAGATCGGCGACGGGCAACCCCGGTGCCAGCGATCGCAGGCTGCGGTGCGTGCGCTCGCTCTGACGGGCGAGGTCGTCCGGATCAGTGGTACCGGCATCGCCGGGCACCTTCTGCTCCGGGACGTCGAACACGGCGACGAAGTCGGCTCCCTCCTGTCGGCCGAGGTACGCAGCCGGAAGGTCGCTGTCGGCCGGCTGCGGAGCCCGCAGCAGCAACCGCACCACATCGCCCTGGGTGGTGACCGGCATTCGCTCACCACGCAGGTGCAGTACCCGGGTCCGGGGCGACGACAACAGGCTCTGCAGCAGCGATGGATCCTCCCGGCGCAAGGAGTCACGGTCGAGGATGCTGCGCGACAGCATCAGATGCGCGTGCCGGTCATCCCCGCCGGGGGTCGGAACGAGATCTGAATCGCGATGAGTTGGGGACGAATCGGCCACGGCTCCCAGGCTAGGCGACCGTATCCGCGTACCGTGAGGCCGTGCTTCGCAGTCCCTACGTTCTGGCCGCCCTCGCCGATGCAGCCCTCCCCCGCGTGCAGCCCCGCTCCGTGGTCGCGCTGCCGACCCGCGTGACCGACAAGTACCAGCAGGCCCGGGTCGAGTCGTCCGACGGGCAGCCCTGGACCGTTCGCGTCTCGCGCAACGCGGCGGCTGCGGCTGCCGCCGAGCAGGCCGGCAGTTTCACCCGCCTGCTCGCCAAGCGGGTGCCCTTCGCGGTGCCCGTGGCCGAGGGACGGATGACGCTGGCCGATCGCAATCTGGTCACGGTGGCCCCGCAGCTTCCTGGCGACCCGATGGTGTGGCGCGGCCTGACCGGCGGCAGCCGGGAGGCGATCGAGGTCGGACGCGCCCTGGCCGCCCTGCACGACGTCGACCCTCGAGTTGCAGATGAAGTCGGGGTGCCCAGCTACGACTGCGACGGCTACCGCTCGCGCAGGTTGGCGATCCTCGACCGCGCCGCCGGTACCGGACTCGTGCCCTCGGCCCTGCTGGCCCGCTGGGAACGGGCCCTGGAGGAAGTCTCGCTCTGGCGCTTCCCGACCTGTGTCACGCACGGACCGCTCGAAGGTCATGACGTCTTCTGGGGGTCGGACAAGGTCTGCGCGATCGCGTCCTGGGAGAACGCCGCGGTCTGCGACCCGGCCGACGATTTCGCGGCCCTGTGGGTGCTGGCGCCGTCGGAGGCCTTCGACACCGTGCTCGAGTCCTACTCCGCGGTGCGCACGGAGGCACCGGACAAGCACCTGGAGCGACGCATCCGGCTCAGCGCCGAACTGCAACGCATCACGGTGCTGCTGGACGCCGTCGCCGCCGACGACGACGCGCTCATCGACCGCCGGGCTGCCGCTCTTCGCCGGCTCAACGAACAGACCTCCGGTGACGAAAGCCTGATGCCGGCACCCCCGCGCAGGTCCAGAGCGGTCACCGCCGACCAGTTGGACGAACTCGCCGGCGAGGACAGCGTCGACGTCGACAGTGCGTCGCCCGAGCCGGATGTTCGTGACGACGACTTCGCGGCCACCGACGCCGTCACCACGGACGCCCGTACAACGGACACTTCGGCCGAGGACGAACAGCACCTGCGCGACGACGACACCGTCGAAATGCAGATCAAGCGCGACCCGAAGAACTGAATCCGCTACTCCTGCAGCGGGATAGCGGTGATCAGCCGGTCGATCGCGTCGTCGCCGGGCAGTTCCGGGCGTACCGTCTCACCCGTCGCGGCGTAGTAGAACGCGGCCTTCACCCGCTCCGGCTCGATGCCGCGTAGTCGTGCATACGCCAGCCGGTAGGCCGCCAACTGCAGGACACGTGCCGAACCGCTGAGGCCCGACGGCGGACGACCGGTCTTCCAGTCGATGATCAGATAGCCATCGGCGTCCTCGAAGACCGCGTCGATCCGACCGCGCACCGACACCCCGGCGACCCAGGTCTCGATCGGCACCTCGATGGCGATCGGGGCACGTCCGGCCCATTCGGAGGCGAGGAAGTTGGCCTTCATCGTCTCCAGGTCGGCGTCGACGTCGGCGTCCAGATCGGCGAACCCGGGCAGTTCGTCGATGTCGACGAGGGCCGCCTTCGAGTAGTGCTCCTCCACCCAGGCGTGGAAGCGGGTACCTCGGCGCGCTGCGTACGCGGGCGGGGAAGGCATCGGCCGGCGCAGGTCGAGCGCGAACTTCTCCGGGTCGCTCGCCAACGCCACCACCGACGAGGCGGACAAATGACCGGGCAACTGGACGGTCGGCACCCGCACCCCGGTGCCGACCGCGCGTTCGTGCAGCAGGGTGCGTAGTTCGCGTCGCCGACGACGTTCGGCATCGGAGAACGGACCGTCGACCTCCAGAGCGCCGAGGGGATCGGGGCCGGCCGCTGGTGTGATCTCCTGCAATGCGTTCAGCACGTGTTCGCGGCCTTCGAGCAGCGCGCTGCGACGCCGGGCCAGCGGGTCGTCGGGCCACACCATGGACAGCCCGTCGACCAGCCGGGGATTCGTCGCGTCCGGGTCTGGATCGGGTGAATTCGGTTCGAAAACAACGTGTCCGGCGTCGATGACGTCGCGCAGGAAGCGGGAGGGCAGGCGGCATTTGCTCCCCGAGAACCACACGGACGAGGTCATCAGCATCGAGTGCTTCGCCCTGGTGAGCGCGACGTACGCCAGCCGCCGCTCCTCCGCGAGGCCGTGCTCGCCGTTCGCCTCGCGGAACTTCTTGTACTCATCGCGCAGTTCGACGAGGTCGGCGAGTTCACCGATGGGCAGCGACGGCAGCCCGTCGCTGTCGCCCCGCAGGTCATAGGGCACACCATCGAGGCCGACCGTCCAGCCCTTCTCCTCCAGCACCCAGGTGCTGCGGTCGTTCGGGTCGGTCTTGGCGCCGACACTCCATCCCTGCAGGTCGGTGTTGTAGGTGGCCGACCGGCGGTGGTTGGGGAAGACGGTCTCGGTCATCCCCGGAATCGCGACGTGATCCCACTCCAACCCCTTGGCGGCGTGGATGGTGAGCACCTGAATCGCCGCATTGTTGGACTCGATCTCGGCCTTGTCGAGGCCGCGTTCTTCGTCCTCGGCTGCATCCAGCCAGGACAGGAAGCCGCCGAGCGTCGGGCGGTCGGCACTGGCGGTGAAGTTCATCGCGACGTCGGCGAACGCGTCGAGGTGCACCCGCGCCGTCTGCGGGGTCACTCCGGGCCGCGACATGACCTCGATGTCGATACCGAGTGCGCGTTCGGCCTCGCCGGTGAGTTCGGCCAGCGGGAGACCGGTCAGACGGCGCAGGCTGCGGATCGCCAGCGACAAACCGGAAAGTCGCTCTCGAGCAACAGAACTCATCGGATTTCCGGCCGGCCCGGCCCAGTCGACCGGCGGCAGATGATCCAAGGCTTCGACCAGGGACGGCCGATCGCGGGTGTCGGGCTCACGGTCCTGTTCGGTGCGCGGAACCTGTGGTCTGCCGTCCTGTTCGATGCGCCGCGACCAAGCGGCGAGGACATCGAGGTCGGCCGCACCGAGCCGCACCAGCGGGCCGGTGAGCAACCGGATCAACCGGTCGCCCCGGGTCGGGTCCTGAACCACCCAGAGCAGGCTCACCAGATCGGCGACCTCGGGCGTCATCAGCAGACCGCCGACGCCGACGACCTCGACCGGCAGGTCAGCGCGATCGAGCGCGTCGATCATCAACGGGAACAGCGAGCGTTTGCGGCACAGGACAGCGGCCGTCGGGTGATCGCCGTTCTGGTCGGGTTGCCACCGCTGCGCGAGCCACGCAGCGACGTGATCGGCTTCCTGCTCGATCGTCTCCAGACGGGCAGCGAACACTGCCCCTTCACCCGCGGTCTCGGCTGCCTGCAGGGCGGGCACGGCCACCGGGCTCCCCTGCCGCAGCGGGGCGGCCACCACGTTGGCCGCGGCCAGGATCGCCCGGTCGTTGCGCCAGCTGCGCGACAGCGGTCGGACGGCGGCGTCACCGCAGGCGTCGGCGAAGTGTGCGGGGAATGATCCGAGCGTCGTGGCACTGGCCCCGCGCCAGCCGTAGATCGACTGGTGCGGGTCGCCGACGGCGGTGACCCGCACCGGCTCGTCCTCGGCCACGAAGAGATTCTTCAACAGCTGCAACTGTGCCTCGCTGGTGTCCTGGAACTCATCCAGCAACACCGCCTTGAACCGGCGCCGCTCCAACTGACCGACCCCGCCGAATCGCGACGCCAGGTTGGCCGCGAGACCCATCTGGTCGGCGAAGTCGAGTGCTGACCTCGCCTGCTTGAGCTGCTGGTACCGCTCCACGAGCGGCAGAACCGCCAGTCGCGCTCGCATCGCAGCCACGAGGTCGCGGTAGTCGGGGTTGGACGCCTTCTTCAGCCGCCCGGCCTCCTGCAGATCCTCCAACCCGTACAGGATCGCCTCGATCTCCAGCCGCAGGTCCTGCGGCGTCAGCAGGTGCTCGGACATCTCACCCGACAACGCGACCACGGCTGCGGTGACAGTGGATTCGACCTTGTCGACATCGTCCATCGGCCCGTCGTAGCCATGCACGACCTCGGCGGCGTACTGCCAGGCCGCTGCCTCGGTGAGCATTCGGGAGTCGGGCTCGACGCCGAGGCGCAGGCCTTGCTCACGCACGAGTCGGCCGGCGTAGGAGTGGTAGGTGAGCACGGTCGGGCTGTCGGACAGCCCGAGCGTTCCGTCGGCGTCCTGCTGCGGCACCCAGAGGCCTGCGGCACGCAGCGCGCGCAATTGACGAGCGACGCGTTCGGCCAATTGGCCTGCTGCCTTGCGGGTGAAGGTGAGCCCGAGCACCTGATCGGGCTGGACGAAGCCGTTGGCGACCAGCCACACCACCCGGTTCGACATCGTCTCGGTCTTGCCCGAACCCGCACCTGCGACCACCAGCATCGGGGCGTCCGGGTCGGCCTCGATGATGGCTCGCTGCTCGTCGGTCGGCGGGAACATGCCGAGCCGGCGCGCAATCTCGAGGCTGCTGTGCATGACAGCCGTGCTGCTCATCAGCTCGACTCCCCTTCCTGAAGTACCGGGCAGGCCGCCCGCACCGAGCAGGTGCTGCATTGCTTGCCAGGAGTCGCGGTGAACTCGGCGGCACCCATTCCCTCGGCGGTGGCGTGCAGCAGCCGGTCGGCCCATTCCGGATCTTCGGTGGACGACAGCGGCACCTGCTGCTGCAGGTTGTAGTCCTCCTTGACGCCCTTGCCCGAGCCCTTGCCCACCTGCAGCAATGCCGCCCCGGCGGAGGTCTCGTCGGCTCCGAAGGCACCGTGCTCGACGGCCCACTGGTACGCGCCGAGTTGCGGGTGTTCGGCGACTTCCTTACCGGACGGTGCGGACCCTCCGGTCTTGAGGTCGATGACCCGGATGCCCTCCGTCTCGTGCCGCTCGATTCGATCGACCTGTCCGGCCAGGCGGACGCGTCCGGCGCCGACCTGGAAGTCCTGTTCGACGCCGATCGGGGTCCACCCGCCGGCGGCCGCCTGGTCGACGTAACGGTGCATCCGCGCGAGCATCAGCGAGGCCAGCCGGAACTGCTGCCGACTGATCCACGACTCGCCGAGACCCAAACGGCCCCAGCGGTTCCGTAACGCCTGCTGCATGCGATCGGGATCGGTGTCGGCGTACTCGGCCGCGATCTCGTGCACCAGGATCCCGATGTTCGCCGCACCCTGGTCAGGACCGTCGCCACCACGGGAGGTGAGAAACCAGCGCAGCCCACAGGTGCCGAAGTCGGCCACCTTCGAGGGTGAGACCCGCACCGGCTGATCCACCCGCCGCACCGGATCGGTCGACGTGAGTTCGTGAAAGGCCCACCACTGATCGAGGTCGGCGCCAGCGACGTCGCGGTGCGCGAGTTCGGCGAGCAGCCGAGCCGCCTCGACCGGGGTGAGTTCCCCCTGCGGACCGGACTCGGGAACGACGAGTTCACGGCGAAGCTCGGCGACCATCGACCGCAGGTTCAACCCGCGTCCGACATCGGTGTGCTTCCTGCCGTCCGGATCGTCGATCGGGTCGACGATGTCAAGATAGACGCTCGGCTGCTCCTCATCCGATCGAACCGCGGTGATCAGGACCCGCTCTGAGGCGCGCGTCAACGCGACGAGGAACTGCCGGGTCTCGTCGTAACGCACCGCCGCGGCCTGCGAGCGCAGATCGGCAGGGCGTCCGGTGAGCGCATCGACCAACGCTTCGGATCCGAGCAGCGAACCGCGCAGCCGCAGGTCGGGCCACACCCCTTCCTGCACTCCGGCGAGCACCACGAACTGCCACTCCTGGCCGGCGGCCGCCTGAGTGGTCAGCAGATCCACCGCGTCCTGCGCCGGGGCCGAGGAGGTCAGCCGGTCACCGGCGACCTCCTGGTCACGGATGTGGTCGAGGAAACCGGCCGGTGACGCACCGGGCAGCCGGTCGACGTAGGACGCCGCCGCCCCGAACAGGCCGACGATGGCGTCGAGGTCGTGGTCGGCACGGGCGCCCGAGGTGCCACCGGCGAGCGCCGCGCGTGACCACGGACCGGCGACACCGGCGGCGATCCACATCTCCCACAGGACGGTCTCCGCGGACGCATCCGGCGCCTGCCACGCGGCCGTGCCCGCCGCAAGGACGGCGGAGATGCGCAAGAGGCCGACCGCGTCCGGGCCGACATCGCCGAGAAACTCGGGTCGGTGCACCGTCTCGACCAACAGTTCGTCGCTGGAGCGACTGCCTCCGTCGGCCAACTCTGCCGAGCGGAGGGCACGACGAAGACGCCGGATGGACAACGAATCCATATGTGCCAGAGGAGAACTCAGCACATCGATGATGTCGTCGGGGGTCCAGTCGGGCACCCGACCCGCGGCGAGGTCGGCCACGACTTCGAACAAGGTGAGAAGCGGTCGGACTGCCGGTTCGTCACGCAGCGCGATGACCGTCGGCGGCATCGCCACCGGCACACCTGCACTCTGCAGCACCCGACGCAGCGCGGAGATGCGGGCCTGCCCCCGCGTGATCACGGCCATCTGCGACCACGGCACGGAGCTCTCGAGGTGCGCACGGCGCAGTTCGGCTGCGATATGAGCCGATTCCTGACTCACCGCACGCAGCATCGCCACCTCGACCGACCCTTCACGTGCGGCAGCGGACGGGCTCCGGTGCTCGCCGCCGGCCACCGAGCCGATGCGTGCGGTCACCCGCGCGGCTGCTTCGCGGATGGTGCGCGGCGAACGATGAGCGGTGCCGAGTTCGAACCGGGCCGGTGAGCCGGCGCGCTCGGCGAGATCGAGGAACAGCCGCGGGTCGGCGCCGCGGAAGGTCTGCACCGCGACATCGGGATCGCCGATCAGCATCAACCGGGTCGTCGGTCCGGCGAGCAGCGACACCAGTCGTGCTGCGGCTCGAGTGAGTTCCTGTGCGTCGTCGACGACGATCAACGCGAACTCCCGGTGCAGTTGCTCGAGTTGGTCGGGCATGGCCTCCAGCAGGTCGGCCGCACCGCCCATGATCCAGGCAGGGTCGTAGGCTCCCGGCCGGGACAGAGCCGTGACCTGGTCGTACTCGTCGAGCACGTGTGCGGCAGCGATCCACTCCTGCCGTTCGTGCTCCTCACCGAGCAGACGCAGGTGGTCGGCATCGACACCCCACTCGACCGCACGCATGAGCAGGTCTCGTAGCTCGTGCCGGAACCCTCGGGTCGCCAGCGCCTCGTGCACGAAGTCGGGCCAACGCGGGCCGGGCACCTCACCGGACGCGTGCCCGGCGAGCAGGTCACGCAGAATCACGTCCTGCTCGGGGCCGGTCAACAGACGGGGCGCCTCCCGCCCCTCCACTGCAGCAATCCGGCGCAGGATGCCGAAACCCAGCGCCTGGGGAGTGCGCGCCATCGGTGCGCTGGAGGTGTTCGCCAGACGTGCTGATGCTCGCTCCCGCAGCGCGCCGGCACGAACGCGGGTCGGCGACAGGATCACGCAGGAGTCAGAAGGCACTCCTGCATCGACGGCGTCGACGACTGCTTCGACCGCGAGCAGGCTCTTGCCGGTGCCCGGCGCGCCCAGCACCAGACGGGTCGCCGCGGGACTCGACACCGCAGCACCCTGGGCGGCGTCGAGAACGGGAGCCTGCACTGCGTCGGGTGCGCAACGGACCAGTTCGACCATGCCAGCCATCACACCAGCCGCCACCGACAACCTCGGGCGTGGGCCGGACGAGGCCCGCCCCAGGACGCGCTCAGGCGGGGTCGAGGGCCGGATCGACGGCGGCGGCCCAGGCCAGGATCCCGCCGTCGAGGGAGCGCGCGTCGATGCCGCGCTCCAGCAGCAGACGTGTTGCTTCGGCGGACCGGACGCCGGAGCGGCACATCATGACCAGCGGCAGCCCATCGGCCTCGGGGGCGGCGCCCTGCCGGATGTCGTCCAGTGGCAACCACTGCGAACCGGCAACGGACGCCTGCTCCCACTCCTGCGCCGAACGCACGTCGACCAGCCGCACCGCGCCCGAGGCGAGCAGCCGCCCGGCTTCGACCGCATCGACCATGGGCACGACCTCGACCCGGTCGGTCGACGACGCGGGATCCTCGTCACGGATGTCGATCGGCACCGCGTCCGGGCCGCAGACCAGGCATGACGGGTCGGCGGCGACAGGGATCTGCGACCACTCGAACGCGAGCGCGTCGAACACCGCGATCCGACCCACCAGCGGGTCGCCCAGACCGAGCACGAGCTTGAGTGCCTCGGACGCCTGGGCTGCTCCGAGCAGACCCGGCAGAACTCCGAGCACACCGGCCGCAGCACACGAAGGGGCAGCCGCCGGGTCGGGCATCACCGGAAACAGGCACCGCAGACACGGCCCCTCCCCCGCAGACCACACCGTGAGCTGGCCGTCGAACTGGTTGATCGCCGCCCACACCAGCGGCAGACCGAGCAGCACACAGGCATCGTTGAGCAGGAAGCGGGTGCCGAAGTTGTCGGTCGCGTCGACGACCACGTCGTGATCGCTGCACAGATCGACGACATTGGCGGCGTCAAGTCGCTCACGGACGGCGACGATCCGGACGTCCGGGTTCAACTCGCCGACGGCTCGTGCGGCCGAGTCGACCTTCGCCGTCCCCACATCGCCGGTGCGGTGGATCACCTGACGCTGCAGGTTGCTGAGATCGACCTCGTCGTCGTCGACCACGGTGATCGTGCCGACGCCGGCAGCCGCGAGGTACTGCAGCACCGGCGCGCCCAGACCACCTGCTCCGATGACGAGCACCCGGGCGTCCAGCAGACGGCGCTGACCGGCCGGGCCGACGGACGGCAGGGACAGATGGCGCGCGTATCGGCGCACCTGGTCGTCATCGAGAACGCCGACCGGATTCACCACCTGTGATCTGCCCTGTTCCGATGCTTCACCATCCATGCCGTCCAGCCTAGATCTGTGCATAAGATGACGAACTGACCGGCGAGTAGAACTTGGAGGTAATGATCGTGGGCGACTCGTCTGACACGACTGCGCGCGGTGGTCGGCTGCCTCGTTCGGCTCGGCGGGCCCAGCTCATGGAGGCCGCCCAGTCGGTCTTCGTCGAGGCGGGCTACCACGGCGCGGCGATGGACGAGATCGCCGAGCGCGCCAATGTCAGCAAACCGGTGCTCTACCAGCACTTTCCGGGCAAGCTCGACCTCTACCTCGCCCTCCTGGAGCACCACACGCGTGAGGTGCCCGAGCTGGTGAATGCCGCCCTCACCTCCACCGAGGACAACAGCGACCGGGTGGCTGCGGCGATCAGCGCGTTCTTCCAGTTCGTCGAGCGCAAGGACGCCGCCTTCCGGATGGTGTTCGAGTCCGACCTGATCAACGAGCCGGTCGTCGCCGCCCGGGTCGAGCGGATGGGCACGCTCAGTGCGACCGCAGTGTCCGAGGTCATCGCCGAGGACACCGGCCTGCCGCCCGAGCAGGCGATGGTGCTGGGCGTGGCCCTGGTGGGAATGGCGCAGGTCGTCGCGCGGTTCTGGGTGTCGCAGGAACCCCGCATGCCGCGACAGGAGGCCGAGCGTCTCGTCACGGTTCTCGGCTGGCGCGGCATCGCCGGGTTCCCCAAGACCGCCGACCAGGACTGACCTCTCGCCGAGAGCCGACATAGGCTCGGAGCAGAACCGGCCCGAACAGACTTCAGGAGAGCCATGGAAATCCGCATCGGAGTGCGCAACATCGCGCGCGAGATCGTCATCGAGTCCACCGACTCCGCCGACCAGGTACGCGAGCTGATCACCAACGCGCTGAGCGCGGGCACCGCGATCACGCTCACCGACGAGAAGGGCCACACCGTCGTGGTGCCGGCCGAGGCGCTCGGTTACGTCGACATCGGCTCGGAGCAGGAGCGGCGCGTCGGCTTCGGCAGCTGAGCCCCGCAAACACGCGTCAATCGGTCACGGCCTCACTCGAACGAGTGGGGCCGTGACCGTATCGTTACCAAGGTGGGGTTGACCGCAAACCACACGTCAGTCATTCGGACGAGTAGTTTCATCATCAGGCAAGTGAAGAGGCGGCTATCAGTGCGCCAATTCGCTTGCAACACAGCAAGACCCGAACCACACCTCCGGGTTTCGGGAAGGTGGCCCCAGACGGGCCAGATTCCACAAGGAGTCACCACCATGATCATGAACATCATCACCTGGATCGTGATCGGTCTCATCGTCGGCGCTCTCGCCCGCCTGGCCGTTCCCGGCAAGCAGAACATCAGCATGGTCGTCACGATCCTGCTCGGTATCCTCGGTGCCCTCATCGGCGGATTCATCTCTTACTCGTTGCTCGACATCGACGACAACGGCGGCATCCAGTGGATTCCGCTGATCATCAGCGTCCTGGTCGGCGCTGCCCTGGTCATCGGCTACACGAAGATCGCCGGCGGTCGGGGAATCGACCGCAACTCTCGCGTCTGACACGCACAGCACGACGACGAAGCCCGTCGCCCCTCACTGGGCGGCGGGCTTCGTCGTCGTTCGGCGGTACTCAGGCCGACAGGCCCAACGCTTCCATCCGCTTGGTGTGTGCTTCGGTGATCCGGGTGAACAGGTGCATCACCTCGGCGAGGTCGAGACCGCGCCCTGAACCGTCGTCGACGAGCAGTGCGGTGAGTTCGTCATTGTCGGCGGCCGCGCGCTGCGCCTGCGACAGTGCCTCCCCCACGATTCGCCTGCCCCACAAGGCCATCCGTGCGGCCAGCTTCGGGTCGCGGACGATCGCTGCTTCGAGTTCCTGCTTGGCGTAAGCGTAGTGATCGGCGTCGTCCAGCACCTGCTCGACGAGGGCGCGGGTCTGCGGATCGACGAAACGCCCGCACTCGGCGTAGAAGTCCGACGCGATCGACGAACCGGCGTAAACCTTCATCAGGCCCTCATACCAGTCGGTGGGCTGGCAGCGGCGGTGCCATTCGTCCAGCGCCGGGCGGAACCGCGCCATCGCCTCATGCGGCTTGGCACCCAACTCCTCCAGGCGGGCGGCGAGCAGCTTGTGGTGCTCGAACTCGCGGATGGCGACCTCGGTCAGCCGCACCTTCTTCACGGTCGAGGGTGCGCGATCGGCGTCGGCGACCACGGTGAAGAAGCTGACGAGTTCGCCGTACGCCAGCATGCCCAGCAGCGAAACGACGCCGGCGCGGAAGGTCGGGTCATCGAGGTCCTGGGCGCTCCTCGCGGGGCGTTCGACGGTTTCGGAAGGGTTCAGGTCATCGGCCATGGCCGTGATGCTATCCACCTGCGGCTACGATTGCCTTGTCAACAACGGTGCCCGGTCGGCACACATGACACGCATCGAACCATCGGCGGCCCCGAGGCCGCCCGCGAAGACTCCCGATCGGCTCCCCTCAAGTCACGCCTGTGCCGCACCCGCGTCCGCACGGCGTAGACGCCCGATCGAAGGAATCGACCACACCCATGACCGACATCAACACCGAACCCACCGCTGAAACCACCACTGAGCCCGACGCCAAGCCCGACGCCAAGCCCGACGCCGAGCCCACGATCGCCGAGGCCGACATCGTCACCCTCGATGCCTCCGACGCTGCGCCGGCACCTGTCGTCGAGCAGACGTTCGCCGACTTCGACGTCCGTCCCGGCATCGTCGCCTCGCTCGCCGACGCCGGCATCCTGGCTCCGTTCCCGATCCAGTCGATGACCCTGCCGGTCGCATTGGGCGGGCACGACATCATCGGCCAGGCCAAGACCGGCACCGGCAAGACGCTCGGCTTCGGCGTGCCGCTGCTGCACCGGGTCACCGGCCCGGACGAGGACGGATTCGACACCCTCACCGTGCCGGGTGCACCGCAGGCGCTGGTCGTGGTGCCGACCCGCGAGTTGGCCGTCCAGGTCACGAACGACCTCAAGACCGCGTCCACGCGCCGTTCGGTGCGCGTCGAGGCCGTCTACGGCGGACGCGCGTACGAACCGCAGATCGCCGCTCTGAAGCGTGGCACCGAGGTCGTCGTCGGCACGCCCGGCCGTCTGATCGACCTCAGCCAGCGCGGTGACCTCGACCTGCGCAATGTGAAGGTGACCGTCCTCGACGAGGCCGACGAGATGCTCGACCTGGGCTTCCTGCCGGACGTCGAGAAGATCCTCGCGATGACTCCCGCCTCACGCCAGACGATGCTGTTCTCGGCCACCATGCCCGGCGCCGTCGTCGCACTCGCGCGCCGATACATGACTCAGCCGACCCACATCCGCGCGATGACCGAGGACGGCGGCAACGCCCACACGGTCAAGGCGACGACCCAGTTCGTCTATCGCGCCCACGCGATGGACAAGGTCGAGATGCTGGCCCGCATCCTGCAGGCCAAGGGCCGCGGCCTCACCATCATCTTCACCCGCACCAAGCGCACCGCCGCCAAGGTGTCGGACGATCTCGCCGAGCGCGGGTTCGCCGCAGCCGCGATCCACGGTGACCTCGGCCAGGGCGCTCGCGAGCAGGCGCTGCGTGCGTTCCGCTCCGGCAAGATCGACACGCTGGTCGCGACCGATGTCGCAGCCCGAGGAATCGACGTCGACAACGTGACCCATGTCGTCAACTACCAGTGCCCCGAGGACGAGAAGACCTACGTGCACCGCATCGGACGCACCGGACGCGCGGGCCAGACCGGCACCGCAGTCACGTTCGTCGACTGGGACGACCTGCACCGCTGGACGATGATCAACAAGGCCCTCGACCTCGGCATCCCGGAGCCGGTGGAGACCTACTCCTCCTCCGACAACCTGTTCACCGACCTCGACATCGACCCCTCGGTCACCGGGAAGCTGCCGCGCTCGGCGCGTAACCGTGCCGGCCTCGATGCGGAGGAACTCGAGGACCTCGGCGAGGTCGGTGCATCGGCCGGCAACCGTGCTCGCGGGTCCGGCCGTGCCTCCAGTGCAGGCCGTGGCCGCAGCGGCGGCAACGGACGTGGCGGCCGCGACGGCGAGCGCCGCTCCGGTGGACGCGGCAGTGGACGCGACGGTGGACGCGACGGTGGACGCGACGGTGGACGCGACGGTGCGTCCGAGAGCGCACCGAAGCGGTCGAAGGACGACAGCGGGTCTGCGAGTGGCGAAGGTGCTACACGGCCGCGTCGCCGTCGCCGGACCCGCAGCGGGAACGCCGGCGGAAACGGTGACGCGTCGGGCAGCACTTCGTCGTGAGCACGCAGCGGCCGTTCTCCGATCGGGTCGTGAGCCATCTGCGGCTCGCCGATCACCGGCTGCGCACCTCCGAACCGGGCTCGAACCGGCGCCGTTACTCGATCTGCCGAATGACGCTGCACAACATCGCGCCGATCGACAGTTTCTACCTGGGCTTCTTCCACGGTGAAGACACGGTCGTGATCCCGTACATCTACGACCACGACCGGCACCTGCAGCCGGACGTGACCAAGTTCGGCAAGGGTGGTCTGTCCCACTGGATCCGCAGCAGCGGGCGGCCGTACCTCTTCCGCTCCGATGACGGTGCGCTGCTGAGTCGGACGATCCCGTTCGGCGACCCGGACGAGATCTCCGCCGACGCGGTGATCGTGCCGCTGAAGGACCCTGACACCGGTGACATCACCGGACTGATGTCGATCCAGAGCCTGACGCCGGACGTGTACGACGACGAGGTCGTTCACGCGGCGCTCTGGCTCGGGGAGGCACTGATGCTTGCGCAGGCTCGCGACCGCCACGTCGGAGCCGCACCCGAGGCGCTGTACTCCTTGCATCCCGAACTCAACAGCGCGATGTCGGGCGACCCACGAGAACGCTTCGTCCAGATCACCGACCAACTCGAGGCGGCCTACCGTCGGACCGGGGAGATCGCTCGGGCCGTCGAGGAAATCGGCGACGACAAGTTGCTCCGTGACATCGCGGCCGTACGCATGACGCTCGAGCAGACCCAGGTCGACATGGCCGAATGGATGCTCACCCAACCGTTGACCGCCGGCGCGGTCGACGATCAGCAACCGGTGCGGGTCGATCTGACTCCGCGCGAGCACCAGATCGCGACGATGATCGCCACCGAGCAGCTGACGAACGCGCAGATCGCAAAGGAACTCGGCATCTCGCTGAAGACAGTCAAGACACATGTCGGCAGCGTGCTCGGCAAGCTGGGCGTCGGCCAACGCTCGGCGATCGTCTTCGCGATGGCCGACCTGCTGGCCACGTCTCCTGCGGAGCCGCGCAAAAGGTCCTAGGACCCTCGCCGGCGAACCTACGTCGAAGTCTCATGGCGACGCTTGAGGATACCCGGCACGATGTTCATGGCGGAGATTCGAGAAAGGGTCCGATGTTCCATCGGCCTCGAAGGACCACCACGCGGTAGCCAGCATGCAGGGGGGATGCTGGCTACCGGTGTTTCCCGAGCCGCTCAGGCGGTCGGCCCGGGCGGCTGCAACGCTGCGGGGGTCGCCCCGGCAGGTCCTAGACCTACTCCGGGTACTGAACCGATGGCGCCGAACGGACCCACCGACTCATGGCACGAACGCCTCGGTCGGTCCGCTCGCCAGAGCCAGCAACCGCTCGAACTCGGCGCGGTCCGTGGTGTTCTCACCCAGACGGTTGGGCTTGCCGGCCCCGTGATAGTCACTGCTGCCGGTACGGATCAACCCATGACGGGTCGCGTACTCCAGCGCGTGGGCCCGCTGCGCCGGCCCTTGGTCACGGTGATCCACCTCGATCCCTGCGAGCCCGGCTTCGATCATCGCCTCCGCCGTGGCGTCGGCGACCACCCGTCCGGTGACGTGGGCGAACGGGTGGGCGAGCACCGGCACCCCGCCCGCCGCCAGCACCAGTTCGACCCCGCGTACCGGATCGACCGCGTAATGGCCGACGTGGTACTTGCTGCCGGAGAACAGAAACCGGTCGAAGGCGTCCGCCCGGTCGGCCACGGCACCGATCTGCACAAGCGCGTCCGCGATGTGCGGACGTCCGATCGTGGCGCCCTGCGCGACCTGCGCCTGCACGTGTTGCCAGGTGAGGCCGGTGTCGGGTTCGAGCAGGTCGACCATCGCCATGGCGCGCCCCTCGCGGGAGATCCGCGCCTTCTCCATTTCGCCCAACAGCCCGCTGTGCTGCGGGTCGACGAGGTAACCGAGCAGATGCAGACTCAGGTGATCGATCTCGCAGGAGATCTCGATGCCGGGGACGAAGCCGATCCCCACGTCCTGCGCGGCGCTCCGGGCTGACTCCCAGCCGGAGGTCGTGTCGTGATCAGTCAACGCCACGACGTCGAGACCGGCTTCCTGCGCCGACCGGATGACGTCGGCGGGAGTCTGGGTTCCGTCGGACTCGATGGAGTGGGTATGGAGGTCGATGCGCACCCCAGCAGGCTACGCCGCAGGCCCAATCGCACAGGCCGGGCAGGGAATCAACGAGGCCGAGCCACCGGGCGGAGGAACGGCTACTGTCGGTGCGACGTCAGACGTCGTGGCGCGATGACCGCTCGCTGCCCACGTGGATGACGCTCGACTCGAAGAGGAACTGATGAACGACGCACCCCGGCCGCTGCGGCGCGCCGTGCTGCTCATGTGGGTCGGTGCCACCCTCTCCGCGCTCAGCGCCCTGGTGGCATCGACGCTGCGCGACGATATTCGAGCCGGACTCGAGGAACGTGGCCGCACCCACCCCCGGGAGCGGCTCACGGCGATCGAGGTGGACGAAGCGACGAGCACGATGGTCACCGTGCTGGCTGTGTCCGCCTGCGTCGCAGCAGCCATCTGGCTGGTCATGGCCTGGCTGAACCGACGTGGACGTCGGTGGTCGCGCATCGCCGCGACCGTGCTCGCGCTGTTCGCGCTGCTGCACACCTGGAGTCTGCTGACACGCGGCTATCCGTCGCCGGTGGCGACCGTGCTCGCGCTGGCGGTGGCTCTCGTGGGGGTGGCGGCAGCGGCACTGCTGTGGCATCCGGAGAATGCTGAACATTTCGCGCGCTCAGAGGTATCCCGCACTACCCTGAACGCCCGGCAGGACCGCACCACGGTCTAGCCTTACGGCATGCGCCTAACTGCCTGCCTCGCCACTGCTGCCACTGCCGTCCTGCTGACTTCGTGTGCCTCCGATGCGCCGGTCACGGTCAACTCCTCGACCAACTCCTCGACCAACTCCTCGACGAGTTCCTCGACCATGTCCTCTGCCACAAGTTCGACGACGACCGAGTCGCCCTCCTCCTCGACGTCCAGCAGCACCTCCTCGAGCTCCAGCCCGCAGTCCTCCTCGCCGAGCGAGAGCCCGACCAGCTCGGCATCGAGCAGCGCAGGCGGCGGGCTGCCGGCGGGCGCCGAGGCCGACAGCAAGAACGAGTTCCACGTCACCAAGCCGGCCGGTTGGGCCAAGGCGACCGTGCCGAACGCCCAGATCGTCCTCGCGATCAAGGCCGACAAGCCGACCGGTGGCGTCTTCAGCAACTTCAACGTCGTCAGCACCCCGGGAGCCCCGGGGCAGAACCTCGATGCCTACGTCAACGCCGGCGCCACGCAGATGCGTCAGCAGAACGCCACCGTGACCCCGGTGGCCGACCGAAAGATCGCCGGCGGCGATGCCAAGGGCTACGTCGTCAAGCGCACGGTAAGCGGCAAGGACATGTCGCAGACCCAGTACTTCACCCAGAAGGGCAACACGGTCTACATCTCGACGATGACCAACGCCACGAGCGAGAAGGCTGCGGGTGACAGCGCGATGAACGCGATCCTCGGCTCCTGGACCTGGACGAGCTGATCCATGGCCGTGCGACGATGGTCGGGTGAGTGAAGAGCAGAAGAAGCCCGAGCACCGAAGCCGTCCGTACACCAAGGCATTCCGCGAGTTCGTCGCGTCCGGTTGGGCCGAACGGGACATCAGCGTGCCCGACCGCGCACGGGTGGCCGATTTCGCGGCCGACCGGCGCGCGTCGGCCAGCGCCGATTTCGCCGGTCGACGACTGGTCGTGCCTGCCGGCGGCCTGAAGGTCCGCAGCAACGACTGCGATTATCAGTTCCGGCCGCACTCGGCGTTCGCCCACCTGACCGGCCTGGGCAGTGATCGCGAACCCGATGCGGTGCTGGTGCTGGAGCCGACCGAATCCGGCCACGAGGCCGTGCTGTACTTCCGTCCGCTGGCCGGGCGCGACACCGAGGAGTTCTTCGGCGACTCGCGCTACGGCGAGTTCTGGGTCGGCGCCCGCCCGACGTTGGAAGACATCGAGGCCGAGCTGGGTGTGACAGCTCGGCACATCGACGAGCTGCCCGACGCGCTGGCCAAGGATGCCGGCGCCGTCCAACTCGCCGTGGTGCGTGACGCCGACCGCGACGTCACCGCGTTGGTCGACAAAGTGCGCAGCGAAGCGGGTGTCGAGCAGCAGGAGACGACGCTCGACGACGAGCTGGCCCGCGTTCTTTCCACCATGCGTCTGATCAAGGACGACTGGGAGATCGAGCAGATGCAGGACGCGGTGGACGCCACCGAGCGTGGTTTCGAGGCGGTCATCGCCGACCTGCCGAAGGCGTTGGAGAGCGGACGCGGCGAGCGCTGGGTGGAGGGCGTCTTCGGACTGGTCGCCCGCCACGAGGGCAACGGCGTCGGATATGACTCCATCTGCGCCTCCGGTGACCACGCGAACACGCTGCACTGGATCAAGAACACCGGCGAGGTGAAGGACGGCGACCTGCTGTTGCTCGACGCCGGCGTCGAGGTCGACTCGCTCTACACCGCCGACATCACACGCACGTTGCCGATCAACGGCACGTTCTCCGAGGTGCAGCGCAAGATCTACGACGCGGTGCACGCCGCCCAGGAGGCCGGCATCGCCGCGGTGAAGCCGGGCAACAAGTTCAGCGATGTGCACGCGGCCGCGATCCGGGTCATTGCCGAGCACCTGTTCGAGTGGGGCCTGTTGCCCGAGGGAGTCGATGTCGAGAAGACGCTCGACACCGAAGAGGGCCAGTACCACCGTCGGTGGATGGTGCATGGCACGAGCCACCACCTAGGTATCGACGTCCATGACTGCGCGCTGGCCCGCAAGGAGGATTACATGGACGCCGAGCTCAAGCCGGGCATGATCCTGACCGTCGAGCCGGGGTTGTACTTCAAGGCGGACGACCAACTCGTGCCGCAGGAGTTCCGTGGCATCGGCGTCCGAATCGAGGACGACGTCCTGGTGACGCAGGACGGGCACCGCAACCTGTCCGATCACATGCCACGCAGCAGCTCCGACGTCGAGGAGTGGATCGCCCGGGTGCAGCGCGGCTGATCGGCCCCACGACGAAGGTCCTCAACCGAATTCGGTTGAGGACCTTAGTCATGTGCGAGGAGGCTGCTGTGCTGGCAGCGGCTTCCCGAAGAATCAGCGGCTGAACAATCCGCGCAGGGCGCTGGAACGCGACTTCTCCGTGCGGTATGCATCTGCAGCCTTGACGATCGCCAGCTGGTGGCGCGTGAACGGCATCTGACCGAGCATCACCGGCCTCCTCTCCTGGGTCTCGTCGGTGGCCTTGATGTTCCCTATCGTACATTTCGATATCGAAAACTTCCAATTTGAAACAACGAGACCTTCGACACATTCCTTCCCCGGACGACAGCCGCCCGCCGAGAATTCGGCGGGCGGCTGCGGTCGGGTCGTCACCAGCTCACCAGAGGTTCAGACTCCGCTCGAAAATGCCTGCGATGTCTTCCTCGGTCACCGGCTTGGGAGAGGTGGTGAGCAGACGCTGCTGCTTCATCGTCCCCTCCACCAGGTCGGAAATGTCGCTACTGTCGTAGCCGACCGCGCCACACCCGTTCGGGATGTCGATGTCACGCATGAGGTCGATGAGGACGGTCGGTAGCAGTTCGGCGTCAGGGACGCAGTCGTAGTTCTTGTCAGCACCGGCCGCGAGCAGCCGGGCTGCTTTCAGGTGCCGCTCGGGGTCGGCATCGAACGTGAACCGGAAGGCCTCAGGAGCCGTGAGCGACACCGACATTCCGTGCGGCACCATCGGCTCGTGAGAAGGGTAGTCCTTCGGGTGGAAGTCCTTGACCCGGCCGGCGATCGGATAGGCGTTCGCGTGCGGGATGTGCACGCCGGCATTCCCGAAGCCCATGCCGGCGAAAGTGGCGGCGAGCGCCATGTCCGCACGTGCGTCCAGGTTGTCTCCGTCATGGACCGCCGTGCGGAAGGACCCGGCCAGCAGCGCCAGTGCCTTCTCCGACCACATGTCGGCGATTGGGTTCGACCCGCAGTAGGGCACCCGCTCGTGCGGTTGCTTGTGCTCGTAGGAGGTGTACGGACGCGCGGTGTACGACTCGAGGGCGTGGCACAGGATGTCCATCCCGGCGGCGGCGGTCACCCCGGCCGGCTGGGTGAGCGTGACCATCGGATCGATGACGGCCATCGTCGGACGCAGCCGGGCGTGACTGATCCCGGTCTTCACCTTGAGCGAGAGCACATCGAGCACACAGATGGTCGTGCTCTCCGAACCCGTACCGGTCGTGGTGGGGACGGCGACCAGCGGCTTGAGCGGGTTCTGGGGCGCCTTGCCACCACCGACGGGCGCGTTGATGTAGTCCATCAGTTCGCCCTCGTTGGACGTCATCAGGTTGATTGCCTTGGCGGTGTCGATGCTGCTGCCGCCCCCGACGGCGACGAACGCGTCCCATGGGCCGTTCGACCGGCCGTAGTCGACGGCCTCACGCAACGAGTCGTCGGTGGGCTCGACATGTGTGCCGTCCCAGACGATGGCCTCGATGGCGAACTGACCCATCTGGTCGGCGACGCGCTGCGCGACCCCGGCTTCGGCGACGCCCGGGTCGGTCACGACCAGGACGCGCTTGGCACCGGTCAGGCTGAGGTCGTAGCCGATCTCGTCGGCCGCGCCGGGACCGAACTTCAGCTGCGGCGCACCGTAGGTGAAGACGCTCTCCGGGGACTGTGGCGTGGGAAGGGTGCTCATCGTGTGGCCTTTCGGGATCGGGTTGCGGGTTGACGTCTCTGGGTGACCATGGCGACTGCGGCGTCGGCATAGTCGACGGCGATCAGTTCGGGGCTGATCGAACCGTCGTGGTGGATCCACTGTGCGATCGAGGTGCACATGGTGGAGATCGAGTTGCCGAGTGTCACCACGAGGCGGTCGGCATCGGGGTCCTCGCGCAGAGCGGCGCGGATGTCGTCATCCAGCATCCTCTGCACGTCCTTGCGGTACCGGGTGATCCGGCTGCGGTCCGACGGCGCGAGACTGCGCATCTCGCTGGCACCGAGGAAAGCCAAGCGGGGACGCCGGGCGTGGTAGAGCGCGAGGCATTCGACCGTGCGATGCAGTCGCTCGTCGGCATCCGGTTCCCCGTCGCGGGCGGCTTCCAGGCGCCAGAAGAGGTCGGCCATCGTGAGGTCGAGCAATGCAGGCAACATGGACTGCTTGGACCGGTGATAGTGATAGAGGCCGGCCACGCTGAGCCCCGCACAGTCGGCGATGTCGCGGATCGACGCTCCGTGAAAACCCTTCTCGCAGAACGCGATCAGCGCACCGCTCAGTGCTGGGTCGAGCGGGAGATCGTGGAATGTGCGCCAGTCACCGGCGCCGCTGTCCGGCAGGTCGGGCCATGAAGCAAGACCCTTGGCTGTCGC
This sequence comes from Yimella lutea, assembly GCF_006715095.1. NCBI lineage: Bacteria > Bacillati > Actinomycetota > Actinomycetes > Micrococcales > Dermacoccaceae > Yimella > Yimella lutea. Next base: position 1,234,746 of record NZ_VFMO01000001.1, on the reverse strand, counting down.
CGGCGGATGCGGGAGGTCGCCCACATCGCCGGGCTCGAGCAGCCGCGGCGCGGACACGTCGAGCTCGTCGGCGATGTGGAACAGCCGGTCCACCGAGAGCGCGGTGTTGCCGTTCTCGATACCGCTGAGTGTCGCCGGGCTGACCTCGAGCCGAGCGGCGAGGTCGCGCAACGAGATTCCCTGTCGCTGCCGGTGCGCGCGCACCGATCGCCCCACGCGCACGCCCGTGGTGATCGTCGACATGTGTTCAGGCTAGATGAACATGATGATCTGCGAAAGAGTTGTTGGACGAGCGTCTACCTGGTGAGAATCTGGCTGGATCCCTGTTGACATCCCGTCGTCGGCTTGTGACGCTGACCACACACGTCAAATACGACCGAGCGGGCGTTCGGCCCGCTTCTCACTGCGGAGGTCCACATGTCAGACGCCATCAGCCTCGACGAACTGCTCAAGGACTCCCCCTCGAACTGGGGCAAATGGGGCCCGGACGACGAGGTCGGTTCGCTGAACTACCTCACCGATCAGGAGGTGTTGCGTGGCATCAAGTCGGTCACCAAGGGCGAGGTGCACACCCTCCAGCGCTTGATCAACGACCCGAAGGGCGACCCGGTGTGGCCAGGCCGCGCCCCTGCGGAGCGCACAATGCTGCTGGACGAGGCCACCTGGGACAGCGACGACGCACCCCAGTACCCCGGCGGCCTGCACTACGCCGACGACAAGATCAACGCCTTCCTGCAGGGCTCCACGCAGTACGACGCCCTCGGCCACGTCTGGTACGGCGGCAAGCTGTGGAACGGCTACGACGCCCGCACCACCGTCGGCGGCATGGACAAGGCCAGCGTCGAGCCGATCGCGCAGCGCGGTGTCGTCGGACGCGGCATCCTGCTCGACATGGCGCGGTTCGTCGGCAAGGACGCGATGGACAAGGGTGAGACCTTCACCCACGAAGACCTCGTCAAGTGCGCCGAGGCCCAGGGCACGACGATCGAGAAGCACGACATCATCGTGATCCGCACCAACTTCATCCAGCGCTTCTTCGACGAGGGTGAGAAGTTCTACGAGGGCTTCAACGAGCCCGGCCTGGTCTACAGCCCCGAACTCGTCGAGTGGTTCCAGGACATGGAGATTCCAAACCTGGTCACCGACACGATCGCCAACGAGGTCACCTACGACCCGAACAACGGCGTCGCCCTCGTGCTGCACAACGCGCTCATGCGCAACCTCGGCGTCACGCTCACCGAGATCTGCGACCTGGAGACGCTCGCGGAGTCCAGCGCGCAGGACAAGCAGTACACCTTCCTGTACGCCGCCGCTCCCCTGAAGGTGCACCGCGCCACCGGTTCGCCGGTCAACCCGCTCGCGATCAAGTAGCAGCGAGCACGAGAGGACCTGACGCAGAATGAGCAACGCCGAGCACCCCTGGCTGTCGCGATACGAGGACGGTCAGCCGCACAGCATCACCGCCGACCGACCTGACATGTTGTCGCTGTGGCGTGAAGCCGTGAAAGCCGCACCGGACGACACCGCCGTCCTGTGGTTCGACCGCGCATTGTCCTGGAAGGAGATCGACGAGCGATCCGACACGCTCGCAGTCTTCCTGCAGGAGAGCGGTTTTGCCGAGGGTGACCGGCTTGCTCTCTACCTGCAGAATCATCCCGCTTTCCTCATCGGGTTGGTCGCCGCGTGGAAGGCCGGTGGCTGCGGCGTCGCGATCAACCCGATGAGCAAGGCTCGCGAACTCACCTACCTGCTGGGTGACTCCGGTGCCGTGGCGGTGCTGTGCCACGACGAGCTGTACGACCAGGTCGTCGCGGGCGTGGTCGAAAGTGGGCAGACGTCCGTCCGCACCGTGGTCAGCGTCAACCCGCTCGATGAACAGAGCCGCGACGACGAGCGCCTGTTCGCCGACGTCCGCCGGGGCGACGCCCCCGAGGGCACGACCGCGCTGTCGCGAATCATCGAGGAGTACGCCGGGCGCGAGCCGAGGACGCGCACTCCTTCCCCGGACGACATCGCGGTGCTGACGTACACCTCCGGCACCACCGGTGTACCGAAGGGTGCGATGAACACCCACGCCAACATGGCGTTCAACTCCTCCACCTATCTGCGGTGGATGAAGCTCACCAGCGAGGATCGCGTGCTCGGCATCGCACCGCTGTTCCACATCACCGGGCTCGTCGGGCACGTGGGGGCGGCGATCGCGGCTCGTTGTCCACTGGTGCTGGCCTACCGCTTCGAGCCGAACGTCGTGCTCGACGCCTTGCGTGAACACCGCCCGACGTTCACCATCGGATCCATCACGGTCTTCATCGCGCTGTCCTCGACACCCGGCGTCAGCAAGGACGACTTCTCCTCATTCCGGCTGATCTACTCCGGTGGCGCACCGATCGCGCCGGCGGTGACCGACCGGTTCGAGAAGCTGTCCGGTCACTACATCCACAACGCCTACGGTCTGACCGAGACGAACTCGCCGACGCACTGCGTGCCGGCTGGATCAAGGGCTCCGGTCGATGAGGATTCAGGTGCACTGTCAGTGGGAGTCCCGGTGTACGACACCGTTGTTCGCATTGTCGGCGAGAACGGCGAGGAGCTTGCGCCGGGTGAGGTCGGCGAGATCTGCAGCAGTGGTCCACAGGTCATCCCGGGCTACTGGAACAAGCCGGAGGCGACCGCGGAGTCCCTGCCGGGCGGCGAACTGCGCACCGGTGACGTCGGATTCATGGACACGGACGGCTGGTTCTACATCGTCGATCGCAAGAAGGACATGATCAACGCGTCCGGCTACAAGGTCTGGCCGCGCGAGGTCGAGGACGTCCTCTACACCCACCCGGACGTCCGGGAGGTCGCGGTCGTCGGCGTGCCCGACGAGTACCGCGGTGAGTCGGTGAAGGCGTACGTGTCGCTCAATGACGGCTCGTCGACCACCCCCGAGGAACTGGTGCAGTTCTGCAAGGAACGCATGGCCGCCTACAAGTACCCGCGACACGTCGATCTGATGGACGAACTGCCCAAGACCACCACGGGCAAGATCCTGCGCCGGCAATTACGCGACGACGCGAAGACGGGTTCGGCTGCGAGTCAGTAGTCTGCGCCCATGAGCGAGGTTGGTGCGGTGCTCCCCCGGTCGGCAATCAGCTGGCTGGTCGTAGAGGGTCGACCGTGGCCGGTGTGGCACGCCGTCGACGGCAGTCGGTTGTACGTCGTGAGCGGCCCCGACGAGCAGCAACTGCCCGTGCTGCCTGCGCAGATCGAGGTCATCCTGCGTACCAAGGACACCCGCGCCCGGGTCGGCCCGGTGCCTGCGAGCGCGTTCCGGCTGCGTCCGGGCGTGCCGGCCTGGGAGCCCGCGATCACCGCTCTGATGGGCGCGCGCCAAGGCGCTCCGGGTCAACAGGTGCTGGACCGGTGGAAGGCCTCCTGTGCGGTCTGGGCGATCGACGTCGATGTCGACGCCCCGGTCCCGCAACCCGGCGCGACCGAGCCTTCCGGTGCCCGTCCGCCGGAGCAGACGCCCGCCACGACCGACCGTTGGCGGCCACGACACTTCGGACGGCTACGCCGCAGACACTGAATCCCCTTCGGGGACATAGGCTGACCTGTTGTGAGCACCCGGATCTTCGTGTCGAGAATCGCCGGGCTGACCGTGCTCGACCCCCTGGGCGACCGCGTCGGCCTGGTCCGCGACGTCGTGGTGAGTTTCACCGGTCGCAATCCCCGCGCCATCGGCCTGGTCATCGAGGTGCCGGGCAAGAAGCGCGTCTTCCTGCCGATGACCCGCGTGACCAGCATCGACCCCGCAGCCCTGATCAGCACGGGTCTGGTCAACATGCGCCGGTTCGAGCAGCGCGCCACCGAGACGCTCGTGCTCGCGGAGATGTTCGAGCGCCGGGTCACCGTGAATGACCCGGACGGCAGCTTCGAGGCGGTCGTCGAGGACATCGCGATCGCGCGCAATGCGCGCCGCGACTGGATCCTGACCAAGGTGTTCGTCCGGCAGAGCGGCCAGGCGCAGTCGTCCACCAGCCGGGCCGTGTCCCGGTTGATCCGCCGGCGTCCCGGCACGACCTCGCTGGTCGACCTCGATCAGGTGCAGGGCCTGCGCCGTCAGTCCGGGGCGCAGAGTGCCGAGCGCCTGCTGGAGACCTACGAGGACCTGCGCGTGGCCGATCTCGCCGAGGTCATCCACGACCTCAACCCCAAGCGCCGGGCCGAGGTCGCTGCTGCGCTCGACGACAGCCGACTGGCCGACATCCTTGAAGAGCTGCCCGAGGAGGATCAGATCGAGATCATCGGCGGCCTCGAACGAGGACGGGCCGCCGACGTCCTGGAGGCCATGGAACCGGACGACGCGGCCGACCTGCTCGCCGACCTACCGCCGGAGCAGGCCGAACACCTGCTGCAGTTGATGGCCCCGGACGACGCCGCCCCGCTGCGCCGGTTGATGACCTACGAGGAGAACACCGCCGGCGGCATGATGACGTCCGAGCCGGTGATCCTGGGCCCGGACGCCACGATCGCCGAGGCGTTGGCGATGATCCGCCGCGAGGAACTGGCGCCGACGCTCGCCTCAGCAGTCTTCGTCTGCCGCCCACCGCTTGAGACACCGACCGGACGCTTTATCGGCCTGGTGCACGCCCAGCGACTGTTGCGGGAACCGCCGAACACGTCCGTCGGGATGGCGGTCGACCAGACGGTCGAGGCGATCCCGGTGGATGCCAACCTCGAGGAAGTGACGCGCACGCTGGCCACCTACGACCTTGTCGTGTTGCCCGTGGTCGATGAGAACGGGTACCTGTTGGGCGCGGTCAGCGTCGACGACGTGCTCGACCACATCCTCCCGGACGACTGGCGCGAAGGTCGGCACGACGTCCGCAGCGCTTCCTCCGTCAACCGTTCGGGAGGTGGTCTGCGATGAGCGAACGTGCCGAGCGCCCGGACAAGAAGATCGACCGCAAGCAGACCGTGCGGCGCGAGACGTCGAGTTCACGCCTGGACCAGCCGCGCGAACTGCGGCGACGGTTCTTGCCACGGCCCGGCGTCGATGCCGAACGGTTCGGGGTGCTGTCCGAGCGGTTTGCGCGGTTCATGGGAACGCCGGCGTTCCTGCTCTACATGACGGTGTTCGTCGCCCTCTGGCTGGCCTGGAACACCTTCATGCCGGAGGCGGCGCAGTTCGACCCGCGTGCATTGAACTACACCCTGCTGACGCTGATCCTGTCGTTGCAGGCGTCGTACGCCGCTCCGCTGATCCTGCTCGCGCAGAACCGACAGGACGACCGTGACCGCGTCGCTCTGGAACAGGACCGTGGACGCGATGAGCGCAACCTAGCCGACACGGAGTTCCTCACCCGCGAAGTCGCATCGCTGCGACTTGCGTTGCGCGACACCGCAACTCGCGACTTCGTCCGAAGCGAGCTGCGCAACCTGCTGGAGGAGATGGAGGAGCGCGGGATTCTCGGCCAGCCCACGGAGTCCGAGCAGAAGCCGCGCAAGAAGAAGGACAAACCGCAGCGGAGTGAGTCAGGCACGGCCGCATTGGGGTGATCGCGCTCAGGCGCCTACCATGGAGAGCATGTCTGTCGCCCCCACACTCGATGCCGTCCGCGCTGCACTCGCGACCGTCGAGGACCCCGAGATCCGAAAGCCCATCACCGACCTCGGCATGGTGGAGAGCGTCGACATCTCCGACTCCGGCCACGTCAGCGTCACGATCCTGCTGACGATCTCCGGCTGCCCGCTGAAGAGCAAGCTCACCTCCGACACCACCGCTGCCGTGCAGCGGGTCGAGGGCGTCACCGGCGTCGAGGTGCGTCTCGGCGTGATGAACGACGAGCAGCGCGCAAACCTCAAGGCGTCGCTGCGCGGCGGAGTTGCGGAGAAGGAGATCCTGTTCGCCAAGCCCGGTTCACTCACCCGGGTGTATGCGGTCGCGTCCGGAAAGGGTGGTGTCGGCAAGTCGTCGGTCACCACCAACCTCGCTGCTGCGATGGCCCAGAACGGCCTTCGGGTCGGCGTGGTCGACGCCGACATCTACGGCTTCTCGGTGCCGCGCATGCTGGGCGTCGACCAGAAGCCGACGCAGGTCGACGACATGATCCTGCCGCCGATCGCCAACGACGTGAAGGTCATCTCGATCGGGATGTTCGTCCCCGGCAACCAGCCGGTCGTCTGGCGCGGCCCCATGTTGCACCGGGCGTTGCAGCAGTTCCTCGGCGACGTGTTCTGGGGCGACCTGGACGTGCTGCTGCTGGACCTTCCGCCCGGCACCGGTGACATCGCCATCTCCGTCGCGCAGCTGATCCCGACCGCGGAGATCCTGGTTGTGACCACCCCGCAGCAGGCAGCCGCCGAGGTCGCCGAGCGCGCCGGTTCCATCGCGCTGCAGACCAAGCAGCGCATCGCCGGTGTCATCGAGAACATGTCCTGGCTCGAACTGCCCGACGGCACCCGCCAGGAGATCTTCGGATCCGGCGGTGGCCGGGCCGTCGCAGACTCACTGTCGCGCTCGGTCGGCGCGTCCGTCGAACTGCTCGGTCAGATCCCGCTCGACACCGCGTTGCGTGAGGGTGCCGACACCGGCGCCCCGGTCGTCCTCTCCCGTCCTGGCTCCCCCGCCGCAGTCGCGCTGCGCGCGATCGCCAAGGGCCTCGGGACGCGTGCGCGCGGGCTGGCCGGACGTTCGTTGGGCCTCACCCCGAGCGTCCGCTGACGCTCGGCACTCAGGTCGCGTCGACGTCGTACGGCGTGGGTCGGTCGGGGTCATAGCGCGTGGGTTCCCAGGTGGACCCCATGTCGTCCATCACCGGGTCGTGCTCACCGGGAACCTCGCCAGCATCGTCGTCCTCGTCGAACAGCGCCTGCCGGACGATCTTGCGAGGGTCGTACTGACGCGGGTCGTACTGCCGCCAGTTGATGTCGGCGTACTCGGGGCCGATCTCGTCCTTGAGCTGCGACTTCGCGCCTTCGGCATACTCGCGTGCCTGCTTAACCCAGCCGCGCAACTTCGCCACGTATTCGGGTAGTCGCTCGGGGCCGATCAGAAAAGCGGCCAGGCAGACGAGAAGGACGAACTCCCAGGTGTCGATACCGAACACTGGTGTTCTCTCCTTCCCTCGTGCACAGGCCGAAGCACAGCCTACGACGTCCGGCGCACCGCAGGCGCCGGGTGGCGATTCAGCTGCCGGCTCCCGTGCGCATCGTCACCGACTTCTGCTCCTCGCCGGTCTTGAATCCCACCGTGATGGTGTCGCCGATCTCCTTGGAACGCAACGTCACCAGGAAGGTCTTTGGGTCCTTGGTGGCCACACCGTCGATCGAGGTGATCACATCGCCCTCCTTGACACCGGCCTTCGCAGCCGGCCCGTCGGGGTTGATCTTCGAGACCTTCACACCGTCGCCGGAATAGCCGGGGTCGAAGTCGAGACCGATGACCGGGTACTCGGCCTTGCCCGTACGAATGAGTTGGTCGGACGTGCGCCGCACCTGGTCCGCCGGGATCGCGAAACCCAGACCGATGCTTCCTCCGCTGCGCGAGGAGTAGATCGCGGAGTTCACGCCGATGACCTTTCCCCGCAGATCCAACAGCGGGCCACCGGAGTTTCCCTGATTGATCGCCGCGTCGGTCTGGATCGCGTTCATGTAGGAACGGGAGTTGGACTCACTGCTGGCACCTCCGGACGAATCGTCGTCGCCGGTGACCACGGGCCGATTCAGCGCACTCACGATGCCGGTGGTGACCGACCCGGTGAGGCCGAGCGGAGCACCCACCGCGATCACCGACTGACCGACCTTCAGGTCGTCGGACTCGCCGAGTTCCAGCGCCGGAAGATCCTTGCGCTCCACTTTCAGGACCGCGAGGTCGTACGTCGGGGAGACCCCGACGATCCGCGCGTCCGCTTCCGACTGGTCGGAGAACAGGACCTTGAGGCCGGCACCGTCACCACCCGCGGACGCGACGTGGTTGTTGGTGACGATGTAACCGTCCGAGCGCAGCACGAAGCCGGATCCGCTGCCCCGCGGCACCCCCGACGAACTGCTGATCCTGATTGTGACGACGCTCGGCAGAGCCTTGTTCGCGATGGCTTCGACATTGCCGGCGGCTACGTCTGCGGATGATGAATCCTGTCGACCGGCAAGTTCACTGCCGACATACCCGCCGACGCCGCCGCACAACAGAGCAAGCAGCGCGGCGCTCGCGATCAACAGACCGGCCCGCCTGGGACGACGTGGCGCGGGTGCCTGCGGACCATCACCTGGACCAATAGCAGGACCGAGCACCGGCGGCGCCGGAAAAGGGCCGGGGGCGCTGCCTGTCGGGTTCCCTGCGCCGGAGGTGGGCGTGGCCGGCCCGTGCGGGTGCGGGGCATCGCCCGGGCGCGGGACGGGAAGGGGTCTGGATCGCGGGTCCTGCGACATGGTGTCCATTCTCGATCGTGACCCGGTCGTGCACCGACGCGGGGGGAGAGGCCGGTCGGGACCCGCTCGCCGCGGGGACTACGGACGCGGCGAGCCGGGAGCGTTCTGCTCGAAACCGATCACCCGCGCCATCGGCGCCTGCCCCGTGGCTGGCTGACTGCGCATCACCGGCATGCGAGCGGGCGTGCCGCTCTGCACCGGAGCATGAATGGCGACGACGGCCGCGCTGATGCAACCGACGACGGCCAGCGCCGCGATACCGATCGGCTTGCGCGCGGAGACGTACTGAGCGGGCGCGTGGCAGGGAATCGTCGCCGGCGACTTCGACGAGGATCGTCGGGCCGGCATCGGCTGGGTCGGCAGATCACCCAGACTGAGCAGTCCGGCCATGAAGTCGGAGTCGCCGCGAGGCGCGTTGGCCGGAACCCCGCGCATCCGACCGATGAGATCCCGCTCGGCAGCCACCTTCGACCGACAGCACTGGCACGCGACCAGGTGCCGCTCAAGGACGGTTGCCGTCTTGGCGTCGAGGACTGCGTCGACGTAATCGACGAGCACGTCGTGCTCGGGACAGATCATCCGCCGACCTCCACGGGCCGCCCCAGACCGAGACAGGTACGAGCCGGAACGACCGGTTCGACCGGGCGAACCGCGGGGTCGCGGTGCGCCAGGGCGGCACGCAGTTGGGCGCGGCCGCGGTGAATGCGGGATCGGACGGTGCCCAGCTTGACGTCCAGCGTCGCGGCGACTTCTTCGTAGGACAGACCCTCGATGTCGCAGAGCACGACCGCGGCGCGGAAGTCGGGCGACAGTGCATCGAGCGCACGCTGGATGTCGTCGTCGAAGTGTGCGTCGGCGTACAACTGCTCCGGGCTGCCGGTGCGGCTGACCAGCCGGGCGGCGGCGTCGTCGGACAAGGCGTCGAACCGGATGCGCTGCTTGCGGCGCATCTTGTCCAGGAAGACGTTGGTGGTGATGCGGTGCAGCCAGCCCTCGAAGGTGCCGGGACGGTATGAGCCCAGGGAGCGGAACACCCGGACGAAGACATCGTGCGTGAGGTCTTCGGCGTCGTGGACATTGCCCGTCAGGCGGTAGGCCAACCGGTAGACCCGCGTGGAGTGCTCGGCGACGATCTCCTCCCAGGTCGGCGGCTGCCAGCCTGCCGGGGCCTGGTCGGGCACCACTGTCTTGGTTCGCTTCAACGTCGTCCTATCGGGCGTCGCGGTCATGTCGTTGTCCCCCAGTTCATCCAGTCGTTGCGCGGCTCCAGCCTCACCCACCCGGCTGTGTGTCAGCTGTGTGACCGCGGTACAGCTGCTGTCGATCCCACCGACTGGACGCCCGTGAGCGTCATTCGGTTCAACGATCGGTCTCGCCTGTTTGTTTCCCCTGGTCGATTCCGCATCCATTTTCGCACTGTCGGGCGCGCCAAGTAGATTTGTCAGCCATGACATCCATGCGACCCGGTACCTGGACCTACGCCGAGGAGTTCACGGTCGAACCGGAGCACATCGAGCGCGCGCGATCCCGTGGCGACGAGCTCGGATGCGTCCCCGTCGGCACCGGCACGGGAGCGGCCCTGCGCATGCTTGCCGCGTCCTGCCAGGCCCGGTCTGTCGTCGAGATCGGCACCGGTGCCGGCGTGAGCGGCCTGTGGCTGCTGACCGGCATGCCGTCCGACGGCATCCTGACCACCATCGACATCTCCAGCGAGCATCAGCACGCCGCCAAGCAGGCGTTCGCCGAGGCGGGCTACCCACCACAACGCACCCGCACGATCGTCGGCAGTGCGCTGTCGGTCCTGCCCCGGCTCACCGACGGTGGCTACGACCTGGTGCTCGTCGACGGCGAGAAGACCGAGTACCCCCAGTACGTCGAGCAAGCGCTGCGCCTGTTGCATCCAGGCGGGGTGCTCGCGATCGACAACATGCTCTGGCACGACCAGGTCGCCGACCCGACCGCTCGCGACGAGGTCACCCGTACGCTGCGCGACCTCGGCAAGCAGTTGCGCGACGACTCAGATCTCGCGACCACGATGCTGCCCGTCGGCGACGGACTGCTGGTCGCGATCAAGCGCTGACCGTCCGGAACAGCACGAAAGTCCCGTGGATCAGTTGATCCACGGGACTTTCCGTCATCTGTACCGGGTGATCAGCCGATGCAACCCTTGATCGCGTCGCCCAGCGCCTGCGCCTCTTCGGCGTTCATCTCGACCACGAGTCGGCCACCGCCTTCCAGCGGCATGCGCAGCAGGATGCTCCGGCCTTCCTTGGTGACTTCGAGCGGGCCGTCGCCAGTCCTCGGCTTCATCGCCGCCATGGGTGCTTCCCCTTCCGCCGTGTGGCTTTCGTGACGGGCGCGTCGGCATCCACACAGTTCGTTTTTGTCTTGCCGATGACTCGGTGACGCACCCTTTACGCCGACCATTATCCCCCAGTGCGGGCGCAGGGAGGAAATTCGGTGGTCAACGAATTGCAACGATCCCCCGACCGGCCCCGGTCTGTCGCAACGGCGCCCATCCCACGCCTCGACAGACCGTGGCAGCATGTGGCCATGCTCGCCAGGTCCGCCGTCTTCGACATCTACGGCGACCACCTGCTGTCGAGCACGAAGTGGGCCCCCGTCGCGGCACTCGTGCAGCTCACCGGCGTCATCGACATCGCCCCGGCGGCGACCCGCACCGCGATCTCGCGCATGGCCCGCGAAGGCTGGCTCACCGCCCAGACCCGGGACGGCGCGCGCGGCTACGCGATGACCCCACGGGCCGCGCAGCGCCTGGCCACCGCCGGACAACGGATCTACGCCGACCACACGCCCGAGTGGGACGGTCGGTGGCACATCGTCGTCGTCGAACACAGCGGCGACAGGTCGGCTCGAGCCCGCGTCCGGGCCTCGATGGAGTACCTGGGCTACGCCAGGCTGGCCGTCGACACCTGGATCGCTCCCCGTGCGAGCGACGACCTCGCAGGCACCCTCGGGCCCGGCTATCGCGAGTTCCACTCAGAGTTGTCCGGTGACCCGCGGCAGTTCGCGTCGTCGATGTGGGACCTGGAGCAGATCGCCGACGCGCACCGACAGTACGACCGCTGGCTGACCGAACTGGTGCAGGGTTTCCCCGACGATGCGAGCGACGAAGAGCGTTATCTGACAAGGACGCTCGCAGTTCACGAGTGGCGCAAGTTCCTGTTCCGTGACCCCGGTCTGCCACCCGAGGTTCTACCCGACGCATGGCCGGGCACCGTTGCGTCCGAGCGCTTCCGCGACGTGGCCGCCCGGCTGCGGCCGGGAGCGTCGGCGTACGTTGAGTCCTGTATCCGCACCGCACTCGGCCGGGCCTGAAAGCCCGTCCGTGGCCTGACCAACCAAGGAGAACGTCCATGACCGAGGCCCCTGTCGTCGTGGAGCGGGACGGCGGTGTCGCGACCGTTCGGATCAACCGCCCGAACGAGATGTGCGCGCTGGACATCCCGACCAAGGATTTGCTGCTGTCGTCGTTGCAGGCGGCTGCTGAGGACCAGAGCGTGCGAGTCGTCGTGCTCACCGGCACCGGCCGCGCCTTCTGTGTCGGCCAGGACCTCAAAGAACACCTGGGGCTGCTCAAGCTCGGTTCGGACGCACTCGACACCACCGTGGAGGAGCACTACAACCCGATCGTCGAGTTGCTGTCAACCATGAACAAACCGGTGATCGCCGCGGTCAACGGTGTTGCTGCCGGCGCAGGCGCTGCCTTCGCCTTCGCCGCCGACCTACGCGTGCTGCGCGCGAGCGCTGGTTTCAATCTGGCGTTCACCGGTATCGCTCTATCCTGCGACTCCGGGTCCTCGTGGACGCTGCAGCGTCTGGTCGGTATCGCCAAAGCGAAGGAGCTGCTGTTCTTCCCGCGCACCGTCAAGGCCGACGAGGCTCTCGAACTCGGGTTGGCGACCACGGTCGTCCCCGACGATGAATTCGATTCCGCCGTCGCCGAATTGGCTCAGCGGTTAGCATCCGGACCAACGATCGCGTACGGATCCGTCCGGCGCGCGGTCGGATTCGCGGCAACTCATGAGCTGTCCGAATCGTTGGCCAAGGAAGCCGAGTTGATGAAACTCACCGGGGGCACGGCCGATCACCGATCGGCCGTGGACGCGTTCATCGCGAAGAAGCCACCGGTGTTCGAGGGACGCTGAGCACGAAGTCGAGGAAGTAGGGCACATGGACTGGACGACACTCTTCTGGATCGTCGCCGGACTCGCCCTGATCGGGCTCGAGGTCCTCGGCGGCGAGTTCGTCCTGCTCATGCTCGGCGGTGGCGCTCTCGCAGCAGCCGGCACCTCCGCGGCCGGCGCCGACACCTGGGTCAGTGCCGTGGTGTTCGCAGTCGTCTCGATCTCCCTGCTGCTGCTGGTCCGTCCGCCCCTCAAGCGACACTTCCTGTCCGGACCGATGCACGCGATGAACACCGACGCCCTGCTCGGCGCACGCGCAGAAGTGGTCGAACAGGTCACCGAGGACGGCGGCCTGGTGCGGATCGGCGGCGACATCTGGACAGCTCGTCCGGCTCGACCGGACATGACCTTCGAACCCGGCGAGAAGCTCGTCGTGGATCGGATCGACGGTGCTGTTGCCGTCGTTGACAGCGACAATTTCGGGGAGAACTGAATGGAACCATTACTCATCATCGCGGCGATCATCGCCATCCTGGCGGTCATCATCGTGGTCAAGTCGGTGGCCGTGGTGCCGCAGGCGGAAGCAGCCGTCGTCGAGCGACTCGGCCGATACACCAAGACGGTGTCGGGGCAGCTGCTGTTCCTCATGCCGTTCGTCGACCGGATCCGCGCTAAGGTCGACCTGCGCGAACGGGTGGTGAGCTTCCCCCCGCAGCCGGTGATCACCGAGGACAACCTGACGGTCAACATCGACACGGTCGTCTACTTCCAGGTGACCGACCCCCGCTCTGCGGTCTACGAGATCAACAACTACATCGTCGGCGTGGAGCAGTTGGCCACCACCACTTTGCGTAATGTCGTCGGTGGCATGACGCTGGAGGAGACGCTCACCTCCCGTGAGGTCATCAACACCCAGCTGCGTGGCGTCCTGGACGAGGCCACGTCCCGCTGGGGTCTGCGCGTCGCCCGTGTCGAGTTGAAGTCCATCTTCCCGCCGCCCTCCATCCAGGAATCGATGGAGAAGCAGATGAAGGCGGATCGCGAGAAGCGTGCAACCATCCTGGCCGCCGAGGGTCACCGCGAGTCGGCGATCAAGTCGGCCGAGGGTGACAAGCAGAGCCAGATCCTCGCCGCAGAAGGTGCCAAGCAGGCCTCCATCCTCGCCGCCGAGGGTGACCGTCAGTCGCGCATCCTGCGCGCCCAGGGTGACCGTGCCGCGCTGTACCTGCGGGCCCAGGGTGAGGCCAAGTCCATCGAGAAGACGTTCGCCGCGATCCGTGCGGCCAAGCCGACGCCCGAACTGCTGGCGTACGAGTACCTGCGACAGATCCCGGAGATGGCCAAGGGCGAGGCGAGCAAGGTGTGGGTCGTGCCGAGCGACTTCGGTTCGGCGTTGCAGGGCTTCGCGAAGTCCTTCGGACAGCAGAGCGACGACGGCACCTTCCGCTACGAGATGCCGTCCTACGAGGACGTCCCCAAGGTGGACGAGGACGAGGTCGAGGAATGGTTTGACCTCAGCCGCGACCCGGCTGTCGCCAAGGCCGTCGCCGAGGCCGAAGCCGTCGCCCGTCAGTCCGTCGCCGGCGACATCATGGAGGAGGACGCCAAGCGTCGCTCAGAGCGCCGTGCCGACCGTCAGGCAGCCAAGGACCAGGCGGCCGCGGAGAACCAGCAGCCCGCCGCGCAGAATCCACGGGCGATCACCGGCGGTGACGGTGGCTCGACCCAGGCTCACCCGACGCTGCCGCCGCAGCAGACTCCCGACGGCTTCGGTCAAGGCGTCCAGTTGCCCAAGCACCCGGGGCAGCACGACTGACCCATCCGCTTCACCGAACAGCCCCGCCGGTCGCCGGCGGGGCTGTTCGTCTCGGACGTTCCTCATCTGGTCTCGATCGCGGCACTCCGCTAACGCTCCGCACCTACTCGACCAGCGTGTGGGTGAGTCTCGTAACGCTCCGCGCCCACTCGACCAGCGTGTGGGTGAGTCTCGTCCTAATCTGCCTTGGTGTCAGATCGCGCTGTCGGCGGGCGGGGTGAAGTGCAACAGTTCGTCCACCCACCAGATCTGCCAGCCGAGGAAGACGACAGCCCAGGCGGCGGTACGCCAGCCGACCAGCAACCGGTCCCCCGACCGCTGTTGCGCGGCCCCGACCAGGATCGCGGTGATCGGCCAGAGGAACAGCAGGAAACGGAAGGTGCTGCTCCAGACGTCCACGATGGCCAGCAGGTACAGCGAGTACGACACCATCCACGCGCGCAGCACGAAACCCAGTCCGCGCGACCAGGGCCCCGTCATCATCATGAACACGACGGTGACCAGGACGAAGAGCACGATGACGCCCTTGCCCTCACCGAACAGGATCTGGAAGTTGGTGTACCAGGGCTTGAACGGCACGACGTCTCCGGCACGCCACCCGGCCTGGGTGCGCGTGTAGGCGTCCAACTCCCCTGTGCGCCAAGCAGCCACGGCCGGCCAGGCAAGGCCGCAGATGCCGGTCGCGATCAACGTCCCTGACGCGCCCAGGACGTCACGAGGGCGCAGCCGCAGATCGTGCCGCTGCAGCACCATTCGCAGCAGCACCGCCAGCACGACCCCGACGAGCGACAGAGCGATCGGTCGTTCAAAGCCGAGCAGCAGCGCGGTGGCGCTCGCCGTCAACCAGCGTTCCCTGGTGATCGCCCACAGGAAGATGGTCAGCAGCAGAATCCCGAGTGACTCGGTGTAGGTCATCTGCAGCACCGGCGACGAGGGCGCTACCGAGAACAACAGCGTGGCGGCGAACGCGCCGCGCGCACCGATCCGTTCACGCAACAGCACGCTCATCAACACGACAGCGGCACCGGCACAGGCGATCGAGATCAGTGATCCCGCGGCGCCGAACGACAACCCGCTGACCAGCATCAGTCCCGCTGTCATGGCCGGGTAGAGCGGCAGGAACGCCCAGGTGTTCTGCGCGACCTCGCCTTCCTGGTCGAGCGGCAGCACCTTCGGGTAGCCCTCACGGATAATCTGCTCGTACCACTTGCCGTCCCACGAATGGACGATGTCCCAGTAGCCGAGCGGTCCGCGCTCCTCCCGGTAGGCGACCACCATCTCGCCCGTGTGCGGCGCAATGCGGGCCATCAGCACCGCCGAGAACAACCGCGCGAGCAGGAACACACCGAGGACCCACCAGCCCAGGTGGGCGTCGACGGACCGACCCAGACGCTGCTGGACGCGCATCAGCGCGGAACAGGCTGCCAGGCTCATCGCGGCTCTGCGTGCCGGTGACAGCCGGCGAGATGATCGTCGACGAGACCGCATGCCTGCATTGCTGCATACATGGTGGTCGGCCCAACGTGCGCGAAACCGTTCTGTTTCAACGCTTTCGACAGTGCCACAGACTCTGGTGTCTGAGCCGGCACGTGGCTGAGGTCTGTCGGCGGACGGTGGTGCCGCGGGGCGAACGACCAGACGAATTCGTCGAGTCCGCCTCGCTCACGCAGGGTGAGCGTCGCCCGCGCGTTCGTGATCGCCGCGTCGATCTTGCGCCGGTTGCGCACGATGCCGGCATCCTTCAGCAGTCGGTCGACGTCGCCCTGGTCGAAGCAGGCGACTGCATCGGGGTCGAACTCGGCGAAGGCCACGCGGAACGCGGGTCGTTTGCGCAGGATCGTGATCCACGCGAGGCCGGACTGGAATGCCTCCAGGCAGATCCGCTCGTACAGCGCCTGCTCACCGTGTACGGCCCGGCCCCACTCGTCGTCGTGATACGCGAGATAGAGCTGATCGGACCCGGCCCACGCACAACGTGCGATGCCGTCCGATCCGATGACGATTGCGTTGTCCCCCAAGGAAATTCTCTAATACTCGATGCGCTGGTCCCGCTCGGCACGCAGACGGGCGATCTCGGCGTCGCGGTCGTCGAGCGCCTCACGGAGGCGGTCGAGCACGTCGTCGACCTGCCCCATGCGGTAGCCGCGCACGGTCTGGTCGAAGCGCAGGGACGCGACGTCGTCCGAGGTCAGGTGGCCGTCGGGCAGGGTCTCGAAGGGTGTCGTGGTGACCGCGTCGTCCATGAACCCGCCGAAGCGTCCCATGACAGCGGCAACCGCCAGGCCGGCCACGACCACGAGCAGGACGATGAGAACGACGATCACCCGGACAGGGTAATGCCCGGAGGCCTCGCGATCCGACTCACGCCGGAGGGTGCAGCAGGCGGTCCTCACGGATGATGATCTCGACCGCCTCGGCCGGGTCGTCGACGATCTGCAGTCGCTTCACGTCGTCCGGCGAGATCATCCCCTCGGCCAGCAGCGTTCCGGTGACGAAGTCGAGCATCGGGGTCCAGAAGTCTGCGCCCAGCAACACCACCGGGAAGCTGGTGATCTTCTGCGTCTGCGCGAGCGTAATCGCCTCGAAGAGTTCGTCGAGCGTGCCGAATCCGCCTGGGAGCACAACGTATCCCTGCGAGTACTTCACGAACATCGTCTTGCGGACGAAGAAGTAGCGGAAGTTCACACCGAGATCGACGTACTCGTTCAGGCCGGTCTCGAAGGGTAGTTCGATGCCGAGTCCGACGCTGACTCCCCCGGCCTCGCAGGCCCCCTTGTTGGCTGCCTCCATCGCGCCCGGTCCACCGCCGGTGATGACCGCGTAGCCGGCTTCGGCGAGCAACCGTCCGACCTGCACAGCCTTGGCGTAGTGCTCGCTGCCGGGCTGGAGGCGGGCCGAGCCGAACACGCTGATCGCCGGTCCGAGTTCGGCGAGCGCGCCGAATCCCTCGACGAACTCCGCCTGGATGCGCATCACCCGCCAGGGGTCGGTGTGCAACCAGTCGGAGTCGGGTTGGCGATCCAGCAGACGCTGGTCGGTGGTGGTGTGGGGCACCTGCGAACCACGCAGCGTCGTGGCCCCGCGGCGGTAGCCGCGGCGTTCGATCTCGACCATCTCGATCTCGGCGCGAGTCATGCCGATCGGCTCCTCCCCCTTGGCTGCGTTCATCGTGCCTGGCTCCCATCCGCGAAGTCGGGCGACAGCCATCGCCGCATGGCCTCCAAGGCGGCGGTGATCTGATCCTCGGGGCAGCGTTCGTCGTCGGTGTGTGCCAGGTTCGGGTCGCCGGGCCCGAAGTTCACCGCCGGGACGCCGAGCGCCGAGAACTGTGCGACGTCCGTCCAGCCCTCCTTGCCGACGACCGGGAGTGCGAGCGCGTCGACGAACCCCTTGGCGGCGGGCTTGTCGAGGCCGGGCTTCGCCCCGTCGGCGGCGTCCTTGACCTCCATCTCGTACCCGGCGAAGACCTCGCGCAGATGGGCCAGCGCCTGCTCGGTGTCGCGGTCGGGTGCGTACCGGTAGTTGACCGAGACGACGCATCGGTCAGGGATGACATTGCCCGCGATGCCGCCGGCGATACCGACCGCGTTCAGCGCCTCGTGGTAGGCGAGGCCCTCGACGTCGACCGTACGTGGCTCGTACGCGGACAGCCGGGCGAGGATCTCCCCCGCCTCGTGAATCGCGTTGTGTCCGTTCCACGGTCGTGCCGAATGAGCGGCGATGCCCTTGGCCGACACGTCGACCTTCATCGTGCCCTTGCAGCCGCCCTCGATCCCGCCGTCCGTCGGTTCGAGCAGCACCGCGAAGTCGGCCTGGAGCCAGTCGGGGTGATTGCGCACGAGCCGGGCCAGGCCGTTGAACTCGGCTTCGATCTCTTCGCAGTCGTAGAAGACGTAGGTGACGTCGCGGGTCGGTTCGGGCACTCCCGCCGCGAGCGCCAGCTGCACCGCCACCCCGCCCTTCATGTCGGTCGTCCCACGCCCGAGGAGCATCCCGTCGACCCGGCGCACGGGAACGTTCGGCGGGTCGGTGATCGGGACGGTGTCGATGTGCCCGGCGAGCACGACGCGCTCTTCGCGGCCGAGGTCGGTGCGGGCGACGATCGCGTTGCCGTCCCGCTGCACGCTCAGATGCGGCAGTTCGCGCAACGCCGCCTCGATCGCGTCCGCGATCGCCTGCTCGTCCTTGCTCACCGATGGAATGTCACACAGGGCGGCGGTCAAGGTCACGACATCCGTGTTCAGGTCGAGAGAAGCCATGGAACACATCTTGTCGGACGGTCGCTACCGGGCTCCGCGGGGAGTCTCACCTAGCCTTGAGGCATGACCGAGCAGCGCAACGCCTGGGGCTACGGCCTGGCCACGATCACCACCGACGACCGGGTGCTCGACACCTGGTTTCCCGCCCCGCGACTGGGGCAGGCCCCGGCGGACGATCCGTATGGTGCACCTTCCGAGCTGGCCTCCCAGGTGCGGGAGGACCCGCGCCGCCAGGTGCGCACGAAGGTGGTGCTGACCAGCATCGACCTGGACGAGGCACCCAAGGACGCCTCGGACGCCTACCTGCGCCTGCACCTGCTCTCCCACCGGATCGTGCAGCCCAACTCCATGAACCTGGACGGACTGTTCGGCGTGCTGCAGAACGTCGTATGGACCAACCTGGGCCCCTGCGCCCCGGAGAACTTCGAGACCGTCCGGATGCGCCTGCGGGTCGACGGACCGGTGCAGGTCTTCGGTGTCGACAAGTTCCCGCGGATGACCGACTATGTGGTGCCGAGCGGAGTCCGGATCGCCGACGCGGACCGCGTCCGTCTGGGTGCGCACCTGGCCGAGGGCACCACGGTCATGCACGAGGGCTTCTGCAACTTCAATGCCGGCACCCTGGGCACCTCCATGGTCGAAGGCCGCATCGTGCAGGGCGTCGTGGTCGGTGACGGCTCCGACATCGGCGGCGGCGCCTCGATCATGGGCACCTTGTCCGGCGGTGGCACCGAGCGGGTCAGCATCGGCGAGCGTTGCCTGCTCGGCGCGGAGAGCGGCATCGGGATCGCGCTCGGCGACGACTGCGTGGTCGAAGCAGGGCTCTACATCACCGCCGGCACCAAGGTCACCATGCCCGACGGTTCGGTCGTGAAAGCACGCGAACTGTCCGGCGGATCCAACATGCTGTTCATCCGCAACTCCGAGACCGGCACCGTCGAGTGCCGTGCCCGCGAGGGGAAGGGCATCGAGCTCAACGAGGCCCTGCACGCCAACACCCACAGCGGCGACCACACCACCGGCGCCCGAGCGTGATCTTCGGACGCAAACGGCGCCGCGACGAAACCACGGAGCTGTACGACCGGCATCACAACGGCTCCGCCGACTCCTACGGCGACCCCTACGGCGACCCCTACGGCGATGCCGACAGCGACTGGGACGATGAGGACGCCCTTCACCTCGGCGACGCGCGCTTCGAGTCCGATCACCGGCGCACTCGCCTGACCAGCACGCTCGGCTGCTTGCTACCGCTGGGCTTGCTGGCTCTCATCGCCGGTGGTGGCTTCTACGGATATCAGCGGGTGCAGGACGCCGTCGGATCCAACTCCTGCAAAGTGCGTGACGACCGCTTCGACTACCAGTGGAGTCCGGAGCAGGTGGCCAACTCGGCCACGATCAGCATGGTCGGTACCGACGTCCTGCGGCTGCCCACCAGGGCGAGCCAGATCGCGAACGCCACCGCGATACAGGAGTCGAAACTGCGCAATCTGCGCAGCGGTGACCGGGACTCGCTAGGACTGTTCCAGCAGCGTCCGAGCATGGGCTGGGGCACCGCCGAGCAGATCCTCGACCCGGTGTACGCCAGTCGCCGGTTCTACGCCGCTCTGGTGAAGGTCGACCAATGGCAGACCCGGCCGTTGACCGAAGTGGCCCAGGATGTGCAGCGCTCCGGTTACCCGGAGGCGTATGCCGATCACGAGACCCAGGGTCGAGTGCTGGCCACCTCCTTCGAGGGGAAGTTCCCCGAGTCGTTGGGCTGCCGACTGGACGACCCGACCGAGCCGGGCTCTCCTACCGACGTCGTCGCGAAGCTTCGCGAGCAGACCGGGGTGACCGCCACACCGAGCGGCAAGTACGTCACGGTGCGTGCACAGTCCACGAAACAGGCGTGGGGTATCGGCCATTGGGCCGTCGCGCATGCGCAGTCCGAGCAGATCAGCTCGGTCGTCGTCGGCGGGCGGGCCTGGAACCGCACGTCCGACCGCTCCGGCTGGACGTGGGACAAGGCGACCAATCCGACGGCCTCCGCGACGACGGTGCGTATCGAACTGCACTGAGCGGGGTTGTGGAACTGCAAGCCGACCCCAGCACACCCCAATCCGGTCGTCCTGTTGCACGGCACGTTCTCCAACCTCGGTCAGAACTTCGTGGCGATGTCGCCGATGCCCCTCGAACTCTGACGGGCCCGCACGCAATAACGACCGGATCCCTTTACTACCGCTGTAGTAGAGGGATCCGGTCGTTATTGAAACCGCTCGGTGTGGGTCAGGCGGACGGGTAGTCGCGCTCGGTCTCACCGATGTAGATCTGGCGCGGACGGCCGATCTTGGTGGCCGGGTCCTCGACCATCTCGCGCCACTGGGCGATCCAACCCGGCAGGCGGCCGATCGCGAACAGCACCGTGAACATCTCGGCCGGGAAGCCCATCGCCTTGTAGATGATGCCGGTGTAGAAGTCGACGTTCGGGTACAGCTTGCGCGACACGAAGTAGTCGTCGGAGAGCGCGATCTCCTCCAGCCGGCGAGCCATCTCCAGCTTCGGGTCCTCGACGCCGAGCGCCTCGAGCACCTCGTCGGCGGCCTTCTTCACGATGGCCGCACGCGGGTCGTAGTTCTTGTAGACACGGTGCCCGAAGCCCATGAGCTTCACGCCGTCTTCCTTGTTCTTGACCTTCTCGACGAACTTGTCGACGTCGCCGCCGAAGTCGTTCTCGATGGTGTCGAGCATCTCCAGCACGGCCGAGTTCGCGCCACCGTGCAGCGGGCCGGACAGCGCGTGGATGCCGGCCGAGATCGAGGCGAACAGGTGCGCGTGACCCGAACCGACCAGACGGACGGTGGAGGTCGAGCAGTTCTGCTCGTGGTCGGCGTGCAGGATGAACAACTGGTCGAGCGCCTTGGTGACGGTCGGGTTCGGGGTCCAGTCCTCGGTCGGGTAACCGAAGGTCAGACGCAGGAAGTTCTCGACGAGGTCGAGGTTGTTGTCCGGGTAGAGCGTCGGCTGACCGGCGCTCTTCTTGAACGCGTAGGCGGCGATGGTCGGCAGCTTGGCCAGCAGCCGGATCGTCGACAGCTCGATTTGCTCCTTGTCGGTGATCGAGAGGGAGTCCTGGTAGAAGGTGCCGAGCGCGGACACCGCGGCCGACAGGACCGACATCGGGTGCGCGTCACGCGGGAAGGCGGCCAGGAGGTCCTTGAGATCCTCGTGCAGCATCGTGTGCCGCTGGATCTTGCCAGTGAACTCCTCGAGCTCTTCCTTGGTGGGAAGCTCGCCGTAGATCAGCAGGTAGGAGGTCTCCAGGAAGGTCGACTTCTCGGCCAGCTGATCGATCGGGTAGCCGCGGTAGCGCAGGATGCCCGCGTCGCCGTCGATGTAGGTGATGGCCGACTTGCAGGATGCGGTGTTGACGAATCCGACGTCGAGCGTGACATTGCCGGTCTCTTTCAACAGAGCCGAGATGTCGTAGCCGTCGTTGCCCTCGGTCGCCGGGATCACGGCGAACTCGAGCTTCTTGTCACCCGCAGCGAAGGTGGCCGGAGCGGTGTCAGTCATAAGGGAAATGCCTTCCGTCCTCGCGAAAATCCGGCGCAGACGCCGGTTGCTGAGCCTGACGACGACGGTACCCCAGCACTGCACCGGCAGATGGGGCACCCCGGGTGTCAAGAATTACAGTTCTGCAGACGTAGTGAAACGCGTCCGCCGCCCACCGGCCAACCGTGATCAATCGGCGGTCAGACGCGCCGCCGCCTGCTCGATCCGCTCGTCGGGGGCGGTCAGCGCGACGCGGACGTGGGCTGACGCAGCTGCGCCGTAGAAGTCTCCGGGTGCCACCAGGATTCCCTTGCCGGCGAGTTCGTCGACAGTCGTCCGGCACGGTTGCCCTTTGGTCGCCCACAAGTACAGACCGGCCTCGGAATGGTCTGTGCGCCAACCGGATTCTCGCAGTGCGCCGAGAAGGGTGTTTCGACGCGAGCGGTAGCGCTCCTTCTGGATGGCGACGTGCTCGTCGTCCTGGACCGCGGCGAGCAGGGCACGCTGCACCGGCCAGGGCGCCATCATCCCGGCGTGCTTGCGGAAGTCGACCAGCCTCTTGACCAGAGCCGGATCACCGGCGACGAACGCCGCCCGGTAGCCGGCCATGTTCGACTGCTTGGACATCGAGTAGACCGACAACAGGCCGGTGTGGTCGCCGCCGCACACCCGCTCGTCCAGGATGCTCGGCGTAGTGAGGTCGTCGACATCGTCACGCCAGTCCAACTCGGCGTAGCACTCGTCGGACGCGACGATCACGCCGCGCTCACGGGCCCACCGGACCACCTTGGCCAGGTGATCGATGGGCAACACCTGACCGTGCGGGTTGCCAGGAGTGTTGAGCCACAACAGTTTCGGAGCACGCGGACCGAACTGAACGGTCGACTGAGCAGGCACCGGGGTCGCTCCGGCGATGCGCGCCCCGACGTCGTACGTCGGGTAGGCGATCTCGGGAAAACTGACAGCATCTCCCGGCCCGAGGCCCAGGATCGTCGGCAGCCAAGCGACGAGTTCCTTGCTACCGATGGTCGGTATGACGCCGTCGGGGTCGACACCGGGCGCATTGCGCCGGCGCGCGAACCAGGCCGAAATCGCCTCGCGCAGATCGGGGGTGCCCCAGACCTGCGGGTAGCCGGGCGCATCCGCGGCCGCGATCAACGCGTCACGGACGACCTGGGGGGTCGGGTCGACGGGCGTGCCGACCGAGAGGTCGACAATGCCGTCCGGATGCGAGTTCGCGACAGCCTTGGCCTGCGCCAGGGTGTCCCAGGGAAAATCAGGAAGATGACGATCGACGGGCACGCGCCGGCCGGATCACTCGTCGTGCGACTGCGGCGGCAGCGCCGCGATCAGCGGGTGGTCCTTGGGGATGAGACCCATCTTCGCCGCGCCGCCGGGGCTGCCGAGGTCGTCGAAGAACTCGACGTTGGCCTTGTAGTAGTCGGCCCACTCCTCGGGGGTGTCGTCCTCGTAGTAGATGGCCTCGACCGGGCAGACGGGCTCGCAGGCACCACAGTCGACGCACTCGTCCGGGTGGATGTAGAGACTGCGTTCACCTTCGTAGATGCAGTCGACGGGGCATTCCTCGATGCACGCCTTGTCCTTGAGGTCGACACAAGGCTGGGCGATGACGTACGTCATGAGGAGTCCTCCTGATGATGATGGACCGGCTGGTCACTTTCTGCTGACCTAGTATGCAAGCCGTATGGGCGACGAGCGTACTAAGTCTCACCTTCCCTGGCCGGTTCGTGTCGGACGCAGGGTTGCGGTCCGTCGCCGACTTCTTCCGAGCGACCCGACCGGCGCCGTGTTCACCGACGTGACCGGCGAGCTGCTCTGCGCGGACGGCAGCGGGATCGAGGTCGATTCCCGGCACGGACGCGTTCGTGTCGAGTGGGCCGACGTCGTCGCGGCCAAGGAGATTCCGCCGAAGGCATCACGTCGTGGTCATCCGCACCGCACCGTCCCCATCGACGACCTGCAACGACTGATGGTCGACGGCCTGCCGCCGCTGACCAGCGAGCATCTCGGCGATTGGCTGCTGCGCAGCGCCGAAGGATTCACCGGACGAGCCAATTCCGTTCTTGCCGTTGGCGATTCAGGCTTCTCGCCTTCGGACGCGATGGACCGCTGCGTGGACTGGTACGCCCGCCTCGGACTGCCTGCGTTGTTCCAGATCGCCGGCCCAATCGGTTTCGATCCATCGGATCACCCGGTGGTGGCCGAGATCGACCGGCGCGGCGGACGTTGCTCGCCGCGGGTCGCTGTCATGACCGCGGCGGTACGCGAGATCGCGCTGGCGCGATCCGCAATAGGCGTCACCGTCGATGCCACAACTCGACCGACGGACCAGTGGTGGAGTGCGGCGAGTCCGCGCACGATCGATCGACGAACCGTCGCCGCACGCGTTCTCGCCGGGGTCGAGGACGGCCGATACCTGACGCTCTCCGACACCGCGCCGCGCGCGAACACCCGCCTCGCATACTCCCCCGGCTGGGTCGGACTCTTCGACCTGCACGTGGCAGAAGCGTTTCGCGGCAAGGGCTTCGGGAGGGCCCTCGTCGGAGCTGCTGCCCGCGAAGCCGACCGACGCGGCGTCCGCTCGATGTATCTGCAGGTGAGCAGCGACAACGCACCGGCCATCGGGCTCTACGAATCGCTCGGGTTCAGCACGCACCACGAGTACATCTACGCCCGTCTCTGAGTCACTGGCGTTTTCGCCCCGCCGGTTGAACCGAACACCCGTCACGCGCGCTGAGCCCGCGTCCTAGGGAGAGGGCGCACGCAGCGCCGCTGGTTGAGCCGAGCACCCGAGGGACGAGGGCGTACGCAGCGCCGCCGGTTGAGCCGAGCACCCGAGGAACGAGGGCGTACGCAGCGCCGCTGGTTGAGCCGAACGCCCGAGGGACGAGGGCGTACGCGCCGAAACCAAGGCAACAATCCACGGCCACCCGACCACCCGTTCTCCACAACCCGCGAGTAACCAATTCGGTTGTCCACAAACGACATTCATCCGGTCACACCATTCCAACTCTATTCGAACAGGTGTACGATGTAGGCATGTCGAACACCACGACGAAACCCCTCGGACAGGACGCGATCACCCCGCGCGATCTGCTCGAAGCAGTGATGCTCGAAGACGGTGTCGACGCAGCCATCGAACTGGCATCGCACCCCGAACTGGTACCAGGCGCGAACCCCGCCACCATCCAACTGCTCATCGCCCAATTGCTGGCACACAACGTGTTCGAACGCCTCAACAGCGACGACCCGTTCACCGTGGACGCAGCCGGCGACAAGTTCTTCACGCAGGACGACCTCACCGGTCTGAGCGGGATCGACCAACAGACGGCCGGTGAGCAAGGTGATGGCGGCCAGGGTGACGACGAGGATCACTGGGTGACACAGACCCGGCAGTTCGAGGAATCGATCCGGGTGGCGCACTCGGTGATGAACACCGCCGGTGCCGTCCGGGCGATCTCGATCAGTCAGTACGCACGCTGGGACGCTCACGACGTGACTTGCACTGACTTCGTGCAACACGAGCCGGGGCATGTGGGTGAGTTCGCTGCTGATGGTGTCGCGGCCGAACTGCGCCTGTCCTGCATCGCCGCGTCGCAGCTGGTGCGCAAATCGGTGTGGGCAGCCACCAAAACACCGGTCCTGCTCACGGAGGTGGCTGCTGGTGTGGCGAACCTGGACACCGTGACCGCGGTCGCGACCGAACTGCAGGACGCCCGCCCCGACACCTGCGAACTCATCGAAGACACGATCCTTCAACGCGAGATCCACTGCCGGGGTGCGGCGTCCGCACGCCGTTCCACCCGCACCCTCGTCACCAGGTTCGAGGCGGCTGCCGCCCGCAAGACCCACAAGCGGACGAAGGCGCAGCAGACCGGGGTGTGGTTCGATCCCCACCCCACCCCCGGGTTGGCGTCCTTCACCGCGGTCCTGCCCGATGCGCAGGTCGCGGAGATCTGTGACCTGGTCGAGAAACGCGCCTACGATCTCAAACGGTCCGACACCAGTGAAGACGCTGCCGAGAAACTCCTGGGTGAGTACCGGGCCGACGCGTTGTACGAGATCGTCACCCGCAACCTGAACTACATCCTTGATATTCAGATCCTTACCCCCACCGCATGCCAGGGCTGCAGCAACAACTCTGCGGACGCGAACAGGAACGGCGATTCCGGTCGTGACCGCGGCAAGGAGGACAGTGGCGATGACGGCGACGACGGCCGCTTAGGCGGCAACCCAGGCGGCAACCCCGGCGGTGGCGGGAACGGTCCCGGCGGCACCGGCGGTGACACACCCGGTCCCAGCAAGGGGAGGTCATCCAAGAAGACCGTGACCCGCGGCGAAGCACTCGGACTGTTCACCAGCAAACGCAACGCCAAGAACTGCGGGGCGAACAGCGTCACGAACAGCACTGCGTTAGGAATCCATCACCGCGTCGGCGCACTGTCCGGGTACGGGATCGAAGCACTCATCCAGAACGCCACCACGACCACCACCACCGGGGTCGAATTCAACCCACTCACCGGCGAACTCATCCACCAGGACACCTCACAGGCGTACCGACCACCCGAGACGATGCGCCGCAGGATCCAAGCCCGCGATCAACACTGCCGAGCACCCGGGTGTGCCCGGCACGCAGTGTTCACCGACACCGACCACGTCACCGCCTACCAACGCGGCGGACCCACCACCGACACCAACCTGCAATGCCTGTGCCGACACCACCACAAAATGAAACAAAGCGGCTGGCAGGTGGTCATGAACACCGCCGGCGTGTGCACCTGGACCACACCCACCGGCCGCACCTACACCACCGAACCCGGACTCCTACAGACCTACCGGGACACCGAAGGCCTCTGATCCGTCGCCGGGTCAGTGTGCCTCTTCGAGCGCGGACTCCTCGGCCTCGAGTTGCTCGACGAATTCACGCTTGCCCGCCTGCCAGGCGTTCTCGTCCTCCCCGGTACGCCAGTAACCGGAGATCGAAACCTGGTCACGCGGCAGGCCCCGTTCGATGAACAGATACTTGCGCAGGTCCTTGATCATGTCGGCGTTGCCGTGGACGAACGCGTGCACCTCACCATCCGGCCAGTCGGCACGACGCACCGCAGCAGCGAGACTGTGCCCGTGGCCGAGACGCTCCTCCTCCCGGTGCACCCAGGCGATCTCGACACCCTCCCCGGCCGGCATCGGGATGTGCGAATCGACGTCGCGAACCTCGACGAAGACCTTCGCCGAAGCTCCGGCGGGAAGTCGTTCGATGGCGGCGGCGATGGCCGGCTGCGCTGACTCGTCACCGATCAACAGGTGGACGTCGGCGCCCGGGCCCGGCGCCCACGCACCGCCCGGACCCATGAATCCGATCTGATCCCCCGGCTGCACGCGCGCGGCCCACGGCCCGGCGATGCCGGCGTCCCCGTGAACGACGAAGTCGAGCGCCAGATGACGGGTGCTCGGGTCGAACCAGCGGATCGTGTAGGTGCGGGTCACCGGCCACTGCTCGCGCGGACGTTCCTCGCGAATGAGTTCGGGATCGAACGGCCACGCGTAGTCGGCGCCCGCCGGCGGGAAGAGCAACTTCACGTAGTGGTCGGTGAACTCCAGTTCCCCGATCTGCGCCAGATCGTCCCCGGTAACGACCACCCGGACGAGTTGCGGTGCCACTTGCTCGGTGCGGACGACGGTGACGGACTTCGGGACGCGGCGCGGACGATCAGACATAAGGTGAGCCTAACTTCATGCGAACGGGGCCCTGTCGCTCCCCCTGAAGAGCGACAGGACCCGTGGCACTCGCGAGCTCAGGAGCTCTTGACCTCGCTGCGCACCATCCGCCAGATGCCGAGGGTCAGCGGCAGTACCAGCCAGATGAGCACGGAGACGGCAAGCTTGGCCCAGTCGTCACCTTGCATCTGCGCATCGAACAGCGGCTGCAGAGTCTGGCCGGTGTCGGCCCACTCACCGACCGTGCGCATCCAGGAGACGGAGGCGACCATCGACCAGACGATCGGCAGGAACAGGTAGGTGACGATCGCGCCGGGGGTGTTCTGGATGAGCGCACCGAACGCGAAACCCATACCGACATTGATCAACTGCGCGACCAGGATGCCGACGACCACCTGCCACGAGACCGACCACGACGGGTCGGAGCCTCGCACCACGTCGGTGAGCAGCGTGAAGCCCGCAGCCATGAGCGCACCGAGTGCGACGATGGCGAAGCCGGCGATGAGGACTGCCAGCAGCTTCGAGACGGCGACCCGTGCCCGCTTGGGTTCGAGGGTGAAAGTCACCAGCCCGGTGCGCTGCGACCATTCGGTGGTGACGGCCATGATGCCGAGGATCGGCAGGAGGAAGCTCTGCGGAATGATCGTCGCACCGAGGAAGTTGCCGAAGTCCTTGTTCGTGTCCGCCTTACCGGTGAACGCGAGGATCGCGACAACGACGGCCGTCACCAACGCGATGCCGATGAGCAGCCAGCGCCCGCTGCGGGTGTCGATGAGCTTGCGCAGTTCGACGGAGACCAGGCGCATGAACGGCACTCGGGATACCTCGCCCGGATCGAGGCGAGACGGCAGCCGGACACCCGACAGTGCCTTGTCGAGGTGCTGGTCGGTGGTGGCGTTGCTCATGCTGCGACCCCTTCTCGGGCGTCGCCCGCGGTGAGTTGGAGGAACATGTCCTCGAGCCCGGCGGCGCCGGCACTGGTGAGTTCGGTCAGGACGATCTGGTGCTGCAGCGCAACCTTGCCCACAACGATCGGTTCCGCGTCGACGCGCAGCTTCTGCCCCACAGCGGTCACCGAAACGCCTTGTCCGGCAAGAGCTTCACCCAGGCGCTGGTTGTCGGTGCTGGTGACCGAAGTGCCTGCTGTAGCGAGCAGTTCCTGCTTGGCCCCCTGTGCCACGATGCGACCGCGGCCGATGACCACGAGGTCGTCCGCGATCACCTCGATCTCGTGCAACAGGTGTGAGGACAGCAGCACGGTGCCGCCCTCGTCCGCGAAGCCACGCAGCAGACTGCGCATCCAGCGAATGCCCGCCGGGTCGAGTCCGTTGGCCGGCTCGTCCAGGATCAGCACCTTGGGGTCACCGAGCAGCGCATGGGCGATCCCCAGCCGCTGGCGCATGCCGAGCGAGTAGTTGCGCACCTGACGCTTCGCCTCGACGGGGGTGAGGCCAACGACTTCGAGCAGTTCGTCGACCCGCCCCTTCGGCAGACCCATCGTGCGAGCGCCGAGAGTAAGTACCTCACGTCCGGTGCGCCCCGGGTGCTGGGCCGACGCATCGAGCAACACCCCCACGTGGCGGCCCGGGTTCGGCAGCGCGGTGTACTGCCGCTCGAGAATGGTCGCAGTACCGGCGGTGGGTGGTGTCAGCCCGACCATCATCCGCATGCAGGTGGACTTGCCGGCACCGTTCGGACCGAGGAAGCCGGTGACCCGGCCGGGCTCGGCCCGGAAGGTCACGTCGTCCACGGCGCGATGCGCTCCGTAGGTTCTGGTCAATCCGTTGACTTCGATCATGGTGACCATCCTTCGCGTCCGAGGACGCCGGCGCATCGGCCTCGGGGATGCACCTGGTGCGACTTTCGTAGGGGGTCGGCTGCGACCAGGGACGGATATTGGCCTGCCCCGCCACTGCCTACGCTGGAGCGATGACCGCAGCTCTTCGTCCCTCCGCACCGCAGGCACCGGCGCATTCGTCGGGACGCTTGAGGCACGCCTGGGGCGAGGCATGGCGCTTCGGCTCGGCGACGATCCTGAGCGTCGTGCTCGTGCTGGTGCTCGCCACCAGCAACTACCCCGGCTACGAAGCCGAGTCGCGTTGGTGGATCGTCGAGATCGGGGCTGGCCTCGCCTCCCTGGGCCTGCTGTTCTTCCGGCGTCGCCGGCCGATCGCGATCTGTGCCTCGACGATCGTGCTGTCGTCGGTGGCGGTCGCAGCGGTGCCTCCTGCGGCGATCGCCTTCATCTCGTTGAGCACCCGCCGCCGGTGGGCGGAGATCGTGGTCGCATCCATCGGGTGGCTGGGCGGCCAGGTCGTCTACGAACTGCTGCACCCCATGCCGCAGCGCTCCACCGCCGACATCATGAGTTCCGTCATCATGTCGCTCCTGAGCACGGCCTTCTGTGTGGCTGTCGGCGTCGCGATCGGCGCCCGCCGGGAGTTGGTCGCCAACCTACGTCGCCAAGTCCAGGCCGCGGGCGAACAGGAGAAATCACGCGTCCAGCAAGCCCGACTAGGTGAACGCAGCCGCATCGCCCGCGAGATGCACGACGTCCTGGCTCACCGGATCTCGCTGGTGGCCATGCATTCCGGCGCGCTCGCTTATCGCACCGGATTGTCCGAACAGCAGGTGCGCGAGGCCGCAGAGATCATCCGCGACAACTCGCAGATTGCGCTGACCGAGCTGCGCGAGGTGTTGGGCGTCCTGCGCGACGCCGAGAACGTGGGCATCGAACCGCCACAGCCCAATCTGTCCGCCGTCCAGGCTCTCGTGCAGGACACCCCGACCGGCGACGGACCGATTGATCTCGTCATCCATGGGGACCTTGACGACATCCCGGAATCGTTGTCTCGCAGTGGTTTCCGGGTCGTGCAGGAGGTGTTGACCAACCGACGCAAGCACGCGCGTGGGGTCCCGATCACGATCGACATCGATCGCGACGAGGTAAGCCTACGCATCCGCACGAGCAACCCCGTCACCCGACAGGAGACCGGTCTGCCGGAATCAGGACTGGGTCTGTTGGGACTCACCGAGAGGGTGGAACTTGCGGGCGGCTCGCTGCACTACGGCATCGACCGATCGGAGCGGTTCGTCGTGAAGGCGGTGCTGCCCATGCTGCGCGACAGTGAGAAGGTCGGCGTGTGATCCGGGTACTGCTGGTCGACGACGACGCTCTGGTGCGCGCCGGGCTGCGGATGATCCTCGGCGGCGCGCCCGACATCGAGGTGGTGGGTGAGGCGACCGACGGTGCTGCCGGGCTCGATATCGCCCGCGACTGTAAGCCGGACGTCGTACTCATGGACATCCGGATGCCGGTGATGGACGGCATCAACGCCACCGCGACGCTGCGTGCGGCGGACGACGCGCCACACGTCATCGTCCTGACCACGTTCGACGCCGACGACCTCGTGGTGCAGGCATTGCGCGCCGGTGCCGGCGGCTTCCTGCTGAAGGACTCGCGACCCGAGCGTCTCGTCGGCGCGGTCAAGGCGGTCTGCGAGGGCGAGCCGGTGCTCTCCCCCAGCGTCACCCGGCAACTGGTCGACCGGGTCACTGCATCCACGCCCGACAACCCCGCGAACGCCGCCCGCCTGGAGCGACTCACCGATCGCGAGCACGAAGTTGCGGTCCTGATCAGCCGCGGGTTGTCCAATGCCGACATCGCGGCCGATCTCTACATGAGCGTCCCCACCGTGAAGGCCCACGTCTCGCGCATCCTGGCCAAACTCGACGCCGGCAACCGCGTCCAGGCGGCGATCATGGTGCACGAAGCGAGCCGCTGACCCGCTGCTGCTCGATCGCCGAGGTGCCCGGCCCTCAGAGCGCTTGGTCGAGGATCTGTGCCAGGTGAAGACCCTTGCGATCGGCGAGGTCATCGGCCTGGGTCCGGCAGGAGAAACCGTCAGCGAGCAGGACGGCGTCAGGTGAAGCTTCGAGCGCAGGGAGCAGCTGTTGCTCCGCGATCTTGACCGATACCTCGTAATGCCCTTGCTCCACACCGAAATTGCCGGCAAGACCGCAGCAACCCGACAGTCGCCGGACGTCGGCTCCGGCAGCCTTGAGCAACTGCGCATCGGGTGACCAGGTCATGACCGCGTGATGGTGGCAGTGCGGCTGGGCGATGATCGCGCGACCGGACAGGTCCGGTGCACGCCAGTCGGGCAACGACGACAGGAACTCCGCCAACGTGAGAACCGCGCCCGCCACCCGGTCGGACGCCTCGCCGCCGATGAGTTCGTGGGCATCGCTCCGGTACACCGCCGTGCATGACGGCTCGAGACCCACGATCGAAAGCCCTTGTGCTGCAGCGAGATCCAGCTCATCAATGGAACTGCCGAGGGTCTCCTTCGCCTCATCCAGCTGGCCGGTGCTGATCAGTGTCAGCCCACAGCATCCGTCCCGCTCGATGATGACCGGTTGCGCACCAGCGGCACGCAGAACCCGGACCGCAGCCGCTCCGGTGTCGGGCGCGAAGTAGTCGGTGAAGGTATCGACCAGAAGAACGACCTGGCCGGGTTCGACGTTCGCCGCATCGAACAGCGGCACACCGTTGTCGCGACACCAGGCACGGAAGGTGCGCGGTGCCAATCGCGGGATGGAGCGACGGGGGTCGACGCCGGCCAGCTTCTTGGCGAACGCGAACCTGTCACCCACGCCACTCAGCGTCGAAGCAAGACGAGAAGTCTTGCGGCTCAGGCGAACCCACTGCGGCAGACGGCCCAACGAGTAGTGCGACGCCGGACGTCGCTTGCCCTTGTACGTCTGGTGCAGCACCTCGGACTTGTAGGAGGCCATGTCGATGCCGGTCGGGCAGTCGGACAGGCAGCCCTTGCACGACAGGCACAAGTCGAGAGCGTCGTGCACCTCGGGCGCGTCCCAGCCGCTGACGAGTTCTCCGTTGAGCATCTCCTGCAGGACACGGGCGCGGCCTCGCGTGGAGTCCTTCTCCTCGCCGGTGGCGAGGTAGGAGGGGCACATGACTCCGTGCGTGCCGCTGTTGTCGGCGCGGCACTTACCGACGCCGGTACAGCGGTGGACCGCTTGCGCGAAGTCGCCGCCGTCATGCGGGTAGCGCAGCGCGAGCGGCACCGCGGGCTTCCTCGCCGCAGGGATGCGCAGGTGTTCGGTCGGAGCATCTGGGTCGACGAGCACTCCGGGGTTGAGCAGACCGTCGGGGTCGAAGATCTGCTTGACCCGAGCGAACAGTTCGATGGCCTGCGGTGAGTACATGTGCGGCAGTAGTCCGCTGCGTGCACGGCCGTCCCCGTGCTCCCCGGACAGCGAACCGCCGTACTTCGCGACGAGCTCGGCCGACGCGTCCAGGAAGTCACCGAACCGGGATGTCCCTCCCGGCGCGGCCAACGGGAAGTCGATCCGAATGTGCAGGCACCCGTCACCGAAGTGACCGTACGGAAGCCCGGAAAGATCGTGCTCGACCAGCAGGTCGTCGAACTCGCGCAGGTACGGACCGAGTTCCGCCGGCGGAACGGCTGCATCCTCCCAGCCGGCATGGGCCGGCAGATCCCGCGGTGAGCGTCCGGACAGTCCGGCGCCGTCCTCACGCACCCGCCAGAGCGAGGCAGAAACGACGGGATCAGTGACGATCATCGAATCGAGGCAGGACCCTTGTGCCACAACGAGTTCGGCCTGACGCTGCAGTTCCCCGTCGTCCTCACCGGCCAACTCGACGAACAGCCAGCCGTCTCCGCGCGGCAGCGGCGGTACCGCGGCCGGTCCGCGTCGGGCGGCGAGGACGTCGACGATCCGGCGGTCCATCCCCTCGACGGCGATCGGCGCGAACGGCAACAGCCCGGCCGCGGCATCGCCGGCGTCGTAGATGTCGGCGTAGCCGAGCACGATCAACACGCGCCGTCCGGGTTCCTTCACCAGTCGGACGGTTGCCTCGGTCGCGATGGCCAGCGTCGCCTCCGACCCGGAAAGGAACCGTGTGACGTCGAAACCGTTCTCCGGCAACAGTTCCTGCATCGCGTACCCGGACACCTGACGTCCGAATCGGCCGAACTCCTGTCGGATCAGCGCCAGCGAGGAGCCGACCAGCGCGTCCAGTTCGCCGAGCACCGGCGCGGACGCCGACACAGCGCTGCGAAGAGCACCCACGGACGTTCGCAGCACGGTGCCGTCGGCGAGCGCCGACTCGAGCGCGAGCAGGTTGTTCGAGGTCTTGCCGTAGCCCAATGCCCTCGATCCGCACGCGTTGTTGCCGATCATGCCGCCGATCGTGCAGCGGGTGTGCGACGAGGGATCAGGACCGTACCGCCACCCGGCAGCGAGCGCCTGTCGTTGCAGGGCTGCATGGACGATACCCGGCTGGACGACGGCAATACCTGCCTCCGCGTCCAGGGACAGCAACGTGTTCATATGCCGCGAGAAATCAAGCACGACCCCGCTGCTGATCGCGTTGCCGGCACAGGACGTGCCCGCTCCCCTTGCCACGACCGGGAGCCCGAGCTCACGACAGACTGACAAGGTCGCGAGCACCTCGTCCCGATCGTGCGGACGCACGACCGCCGTCGGCATCAAGCGGTACAGCGAGGCGTCGGTCGAGTACGCGGCGCGGTTCGTGCCATCGGCCAGGACATCACGGACTCCGGCCCGGCGCAGGGCGTCGGCAGCGATCGAAGGGGTGGTGCTCACGCCTCAGAATCTACTTCTTGGTCGACGTCGCCGCCGGTGCGGTCGAGGAGGGAGACACCGAGGCAGACACCGGTGCGGTCGGTGTGGTCGGTGGACTCGACGCAGCCGCGCCCGTGGCCGACGCCCGTGGCGCCGTCGAGGTCGACGGGGCGTTCGGGTCAGGGCCGCAGACGACCTTGTCGGACGGGATGTAATTCGTGGTGTTCGCCTCGTTCTTGACCACCTTGCCCGAGAGGTCGGTGACGACACGGGTGACGGTGACCTTGAAGCCCTGAGCCGGCGCCTGCACCTCGCACCCCTTCTTGGTGATGTAGCGAGTCTTGGGCTCGGTGAATGCGAACTGGGGTCCGGTGTTCGTCGAGACGTTGAAGGTCTTTGTGCCGTACAACCTGATCACCGCGGCGCTGTCCTGCGTGCCGGCTTCGATGCGGATCGGGCGGCCGGTGTCGTTCGTCCACCGCAGGTCGATCGTGGGCACCCAGAGCGTGGACTCGCGTCCCATAGGGTACCGCGGGATCCAATAGGCGTGTGGTGTGTGCTCATCCAGACGGACTCCTGCAAAGAATGCGGCGTTGTACATCGTCGTCGAGACCTGCGAGATGCCACCGCCGGTGCCCTTCTCGTGGATGCCGTCGACGAGCACCCCGGCCTCGACGTAGCCGTTCGCCTTGGTGATCGGAGTCAGTGACTGCAGAAGACTGAACTGCTCACCGGGTGCGATGACCATGCCGTTGATCTTGGCCAGCGCGACCTGGATGTTCTTGGTGCGGGATTCGTTCTGGGCACCGCCGGGGTAGCGCGACACGAACTCGGAGATCTTCTCCGTGCCGAGGTTCTTCAGGTCGGCGGCCACCATCGCCGCCTTGACCGGCTTGGACTTCAGCGTGAGGGTGCGGGTCGGGTCGGTCAGCGCCTTGATCAGCAGCGGGCCGGCGCCTGAAGGGTCCACCTCGGAGCCGTTCTTGGCTCCCACGATGCTGCCACCCGGACCGTAGTGCGCGTTCTCCGCAGGTGTGGTGAGTTCACCGGACAGGGTGTCGAGCACTTCGCGCAGCTTGGCCTCGTCGATCACCGGCTTCAACGTGCCGTCCTGGACCTTGGCGCTGAGCACGGCGCTGAGCGCGACGGGCGTGATCTTGGAGGTCTTGGCGCCGACCTTGACGGTGACCGGCCCGCTCATCGCCGGGCCGGCGAAGTCCTTCACGAAGGCGTCGATCTCGGCATTGGTCAGCGGCGGCTCGACGTGGCCGATGGTGGCGGTGTAACCGGTCTTGGCCGGCCAACCCTTCGCGATCTGCTGGGCGACGGCGTCGGCGCGGATGCCTGTGCCGTCCTTGGAACGGACGACGTCGACCTTGCCGCTGTTGAACTTCACCGACCCGTTGACGGCGGACCCTTTGAAGGTGCCGGCGGCCGCGGTGATCGCAGCAGCCAACTTCTGAGTGTCGGCCTTCGCCGTCAACGACCGGTTCTCGCGCGCGCCGAACAGGTGCTTGCCCACCACGGACGGATTCAGCGAGAACCCGGTGAGTCCGTCGGCCGCGCGTCCCGGATCGAGCCAGAGACCGGAACGGGCGGCGTCCAGAGTGAACTTCTTGCCTTCGGCGCTCACGGTGATCGGACGATTCATCATCGAACGCGTTCGGGTCGAGACGGCGTCCTCGGCCTTCGCCTTCGTCATGCCGCCCACGTCGACGCCTGCAATCGTGGTGCCGTCGGGGATCTTGTCGGTGACGGCGGCAGCAGTGCCAACGTAACCCAGACCCAGGACGACCGCCGTGCCACCGGCGGTCGCGGCGATCCAGCGGCCCCGACGCGAAGGCTTATCACTCACTGCGTTCTCACCCATCTGTCCATGCCTTGATCCGTGCCGACCCTCGGTTGTCGCCGGGCCACACCGCGCAGGCGGGATCTACTTGTAGCTGCCGAAGCGGCCCCTGAAATAGACCAGCGCCTCCCCCGGCTGGTCGGCGATGTGCAACGACAGTACGTCGCCGACCACGATCGTGTGGTCGCCGGACACAAGCGTGTCACCGGTTCGACACACGATCGTTGCCAGCGCGCCGTCGAGCAACGCGACACCCGTCTCGTCACGGTGATGCGGCACCCGATCGAGCTGACTGTGCAGGGGGCGCCCCCGCGTCGAGAGCCACACCGCGGCGGCGCGCTGCGAAGCGTCCAGGATGTTGACGCTCCAGACACCCGCGGACATCACGGCGTCGTGGAAACGAGCCTCCCGCTCCACGCAGATCAGCAACCGCACCGGATCGAGCGACACCGACGTGACGGCATTCGCCGTCATCGCGTGGTCGTGCCCGTCGGCCACAGTGGTGACGACGGTGACCCCGGTGACCAGACGTCCGATCGCCTGCCGGTAGGCGTCGGGGTCGACATCCACCGGTAGGCCGTCAATACTCTGGTTCATGGGGGTCACCATCTAATTACGTTGCGCTCAGGACTTCTCGGCGTTACGCGCCTTCGATGCAGCGCGGTTGCGCTCACCGGCGTCGAGAATCACCTTGCGGATACGGACGCTCTCGGGCGTGACCTCCACGCACTCGTCCTCGCGGCAGAACTCCAGGCTCTGCTCCAGCGACAGCTTGCGCGGCGGGATGACCTTCTCGAAGTTGTCGGCCGAGGAGGCACGCACGTTGGTGAGCTTCTTCTCCTTGGTGATGTTGATGTCCATGTCGTCGGCGCGGGAGTTCTCGCCGACGATCATGCCCTCGTACACCTCGGTGCCGGGCTCGACGAACAGCACGCCGCGCTCCTGCAGGTTGACCATCGCGTACGCGGTGACCGGGCCGGTACGGTCGGCGACCATCGAACCCGACATGCGGGTGACGATCTGGCCGTACCACGGCTCGTAGCCGTCGAAGACGTGGTGCGCGATGCCGGTGCCGCGGGTCTCGGTGAGGAACTCGGTGCGGAAGCCGATGAGGCCGCGCGAGGGCACCTTGAACTCCATCCGGATCCAGCCGGTGCCGTGGTTGGTCATCTGCTCCATGCGACCCTTGCGCGCCGCGAGGATCTGGGTAATCGCGCCGAGGTACTCCTCCGGCGTGTCGATGGTCAGGGCCTCGACCGGCTCGTGCGTCTTGCCGTCGATCTCCTTGGTGACCACCTGCGGCTTGCCGACGGTCAGTTCGTAGCCCTCACGTCGCATCTGCTCGACCAGGATCGCGAGCGCCAACTCGCCACGGCCCTGCACCTCCCAGGCGTCCGGACGCTCGGTCGGCAGGATGCGCAGCGACACGTTGCCGATGAGTTCGCGGTCGAGGCGGTCCTTGACCAGGCGGGCGGTGACCTTCGCACCACGCACCTTGCCGGCCAGCGGCGAGGTGTTGGTGCCGATCGTCATCGAGATCGCCGGCTCGTCGACCGTGATGAGCGGCAACGGGATCGGATTCTCCGGGTCGGCGAGCGTCTCACCGATGGTGATCTCGGGGATACCGGCGACGGCGATGATGTCACCCGGACCGGCGCTGTCGGCGGGCTGACGCTCCAGGCCCTGGGTCATCAACAGTTCGGTGATCTTCACCTTCTGCTGGGTGCCGTCATGACGGCACCAGGTGACCTGCTGGCCCTTGTGCATCTCACCGTTGTGGATACGCAGCAGCGCCAGGCGTCCGAGGAAGTTGCTGGAGTCGAGGTTGGTGACGTGTGCCTGCAGCGGAGCGTCGTCGTCGTACGACGGTGCCGGGATCGTCTCCAGGATGGTCTTGAACAGCGGCTCCATCGAATCGCCTTCGGGCAGTTCGCCGTTCGCCGGACGAACCGTCGAGGCGACACCGTTCTTGGCGGACGCGTACACGACCGGGAAGTCGAGTTGGTCCATGTTGCCCTGCGCATCGTCGAGCAGGTCCATGAACAGTTCGTAGGCCTCTTCCTCGACCTCCTCGATGCGCGAGTCGGGACGGTCGACCTTGTTGATGCACAGGATCACCGGCATGTGCGCGGCGAGGGCCTTGCGCAGCACGAAGCGGGTCTGCGGCAACGGGCCCTCGGACGCGTCGACGAGCAGCACGACGCCGTCGACCATCGACAGACCACGCTCGACCTCTCCGCCGAAGTCGGCGTGGCCGGGGGTGTCGATGATGTTGATGGTGATGTTCTGGCCGTCGGCGGCGGGGCCGTCGTAGCTGATCGCGGTGTTCTTGGCGAGGATCGTGATGCCTTTCTCGCGCTCGAGGTCACCGGAGTCCATCACCCGCTCACCGGTCGTCTCGACGGTTTGGCGTTCGGAGAACGCACCCGTCTGCCAGAGCATCTTGTCGACAAGAGTGGTCTTGCCGTGGTCGACGTGAGCAACGATGGCGACGTTTCGAACGTCGTCGCGGGTCTTCAAGGGCATGACCGCGATTGTCTCATCCCGGGCACACTGCTTCCGACCACAGACCGTCGGTCCCCGACCGCGCACGGCCTGACCGGACACCAGGACTCAGATCGGTAACGGCCTGGATGGGGCTGGTGTGTTTGTCCTCACGTGCGGTCTAGGGTCACCACATCCGTACGGAGCGGGGTCATGCTGCCCGCCCACCCCGATGAGGAGAAAAGATGCAGACCTCCAGGAAGGCCTCCGCGCTCGCGGTTGTCAGCGCAGCCGCGCTGGTGCTCAGCGGCTGTGCCGAGTCCAAGCGCGAAGAGGGTGGAAAGGGGTCCGAGAGCGGCGGCCAGTCGAACGCCACGATGACCTTCGCCGCCGCGGGTGCGCCCAAGACCTTCGACCCCTTCTACGCGACCGACGGCGAGACCTTCCGCGTCGCCCGTCAGATC
This sequence comes from Yimella lutea, assembly GCF_006715095.1. Taxonomy (NCBI): domain Bacteria; kingdom Bacillati; phylum Actinomycetota; class Actinomycetes; order Micrococcales; family Dermacoccaceae; genus Yimella; species Yimella lutea. The sequence goes on along the minus strand of NZ_VFMO01000001.1, from coordinate 1,195,405 downwards.
TTCGACGGCCTGGTCAACTTCAAGCCTGGCACCGCCGACCTCGCGCCGGGCCTGGCCACCAGCTGGATTCCCAGCAAGGACGGCAAGACCTGGACCTTCAAGCTGCGCACCGGAGTTAAGTTCACCGACGGGACGCCGTTCAACGCCGAGGCCGTCTGCAAGAACTTCGAGCGGATGGACAAGCAGAACGAGGCCGGCCAGACGGCGGCCGTGTACTGGTCGGACAACATGGGCGGCTTCAACAAGTCCAAGGACGACCTCTACCAGGGCTGCACCCCCAAGGGCACCGACTCGGTCGAGCTGAAGCTGTCGCGTGCGACCTCCAAGTTCCCGTCGCTGCTGGGCCTGCCGGCCTGGTCGATGCAGAGCCCGACCGCGCTGGACAAGTACAAGGCCAACGACGTGAAGGCCCAGGGCGACGGCATCACCCAGTCGGAGTACGCCGCCAAGTACCCGACCGGCACCGGTCCTTTCAAGTTCGAGAAGTACGACGTCCAGAACAAGACCATCACCCTCGTCCGCAATGACGACTTCTACGGTGACAAAGCCAAGGTCGGCAAGCTGGTCTTCAAGATCATCCCCGATGGCACCTCCCGCAAGCAGGCGCTGCTGGCCGGCGATGTCGACGGCTACGACCTGCCCAACCCGGTCGACTGGGACTCGCTGAAGAAGGCGGGGATGAACCTCGAGATCCGCCCCGCGTTCAACATCCTCTACCTGGGTCTGAACCCGACCAAGAACCCGGCCCTGAAGGATCTCAAGGTCCGTCAGGCGCTGTACCACGCGATCAACCGCGAACAACTGGTCAAGAACCAGCTGCCGGAGGGCGCGACCGCCGCCACCCAGTGGTACCCCAAGACTGTCGACGGCTACAGCGACTCGGTCATGAAGTACGACTACAACCCGGAGAAGGCCAAGCAGTTGCTGAAGGAGGCCGGACAGTCCAGCCTCTCGATCGACCTGTGGTACCCCTCCGAGGTCACCCGGCCCTACATGCCGGACCCGCAGAAGATCTTCCAGGCGATCAAGGGCGACTGGGAGAAGGCCGGCATCAAGGTCAACGCCGTCACCAAGCCGTGGAACGGCGGCTACACCGACGGCACGGCCAACGGCGCCTCGCCGGCATTCCTGATCGGTTGGACCGGCGACTACAACACGCCGGACAACTTCATCGCGAACTTCTTCATGGGCAAGCAGATGGGCATCTCCGCCTACCCGTGGGGCGCGCAGTTGAAGAAGGAGATCACCGACGCCGACAGCATCGTGAACGCCGATCAGCGCACCGCTGCGTACAAGAAGCTCAGCGAGAAGCTGATGAAGGAGTACGTGCCGGGTCTGCCGATCTCGAACTCGCCGCCGGCGATCGTGTTCGGCAAGAACATCAGCGGCATCGTCGCCAGCCCCCTCACCTCCGAGGACTTCGCGACGGCCGTCAAGAAGTAAGCAGGCTTCGACCTGACGAACGGCGGCGGCCGTGCCCTAGTGTTGCCGGGCACGGCCGCCGCCCGTTTCGGCCCCTTCCGCCACCTTCGCACGAAAGGTTCCCGCGTTGCTGCGATACATCGCTCGCCGGGTGGTCCAGATGATCGGCGTGATGTTCGCGCTGTCACTGTTGATCTTCGTGTGGTTACGAATGCTGCCCGGAGGCACCGTCTCGGCGATGCTGGGCGAGCGAGCCACACCTGAACGCGCCGCGCAACTGCGCAAGACCCTCGGTCTCGACCAGCCACTCCCCGTCCAGTACTGGAAGTTCCTCACCAACGCCCTGCAGGGCAAGTTCGGAGTCAGTTCCCAGGTGCAGGCCGGTTCCGACGCCATGGACGTGTTCCTCACCCGCCTCCCGGCCACCATGGAACTCGCCGGCCTCGCGATCGTGATCGCACTGATCACCGCGATCCCGCTCGGATACCTCGCCGCCAAGCGCCGCGGAGGTATCTTCGACGCGCTCGGCATCGGCGTCTCGCTCGTCGGTGTGGCCGTGCCGGTCTTCTTCCTCGCGGTGGTCCTCAAGCAGTTCTTCGCGGTGGAATGGCACCTCTTGCCCGTGTCCGGGCGCCAAAGCCCTGAGCTCGAGGCAACCCGCGTCACCGGCTTCTTCATCTTCGACGGACTGATGACACGGGAGTTCGATGCCGCGTGGGACGCCTTCAAACACCTCATCCTGCCCGCGATCGCCCTCGCGACCATCCCCTTCGCAGTGATCTTCCGGATCACCCGTGCCGCGGTGCTCGACGTGCTGGACGAGGACTTCATCCGCACCGCGGAGGCCAAGGGCCTCAAGCCGAGCACGATCCGCACCCGCCACGTCATGCGCAACGCCATGCTCCCGGTCGTCACCACGGTCGGCCTGCAGGTCGGCGGTCTGCTCACCGGTGCGGTGCTCACCGAGACCGTCTTCTCCATCCCCGGACTCGGCGACGCCATGAAGGTGGGCTTCCAGGAGCGCGACTTCTCGGTGGTCCAGGTACTGATCATCATGGCCGCACTCACCTACGTGCTGGTCAATCTGCTGGTCGATATCGCCTACGCCTACATCGACCCTCGAGTCAGGATTCGGTGATTCGACCATGGTCTTGAACAGCAACTCCAAGAAAGCCCGCATCGACGAACTCGCCGAGCGTGCGGCCGTCCAGGACGGACTGGACGGCGGTGGCATCAAGGACGGCGAAGGAGTAAGCCTGATCGCGAGCGCCTGGGCACGGCTGCGGCGCAACCCGATGTTCATCGTCGGGGCGATCATGGTCGCCCTCATCTTCCTGGTCGCGCTCCTCGCCGACGTGCTGGCGCCGCACGATCCCACGGTCCGCTACCTCGCCGACAAGGTGAGCCGGGCGAACAACCCCGTCCCGGGAGCGGAGCCGGGCTATCCGCTCGGCGCCGACGACCTCGGGCGTGACCTGCTCAGTCGTCTGATCCACGGGTCCCGCAACACGCTGATCATCGCGTTCGGAGCAACCGGCCTGGCCTTCTTCGGCGGTCTGGTACTCGGCACCCTGGCGGGCGCCTTCGGCGGATGGATCGACTCGGTGGTGATGCGCGTCGTCGACATCATGCTGTCGCTGCCCTCGCTGTTGCTCGCGTTCTCGATCGCGGCCCTGTTCGGACGCGGCTCGCAGACCACCGTCATCGTCGCCATCGGCATCGCGATGATGCCGACCTTCGCGCGCCTGCTGCGCGGCTCGATGATGGCGCAGCGCTCCAGCGACCACGTCCTGGCGGCGCGCTCGCTCGGCGTGAAGAAGTCCGCGATCGTTTTCCGGCACATGCTGCCCAACTCCCTGTCGCCGGTGCTGGTGCAGGCCACCATGGTGTTCGCCACCTCGATCATCGACGCAGCGGCGCTGAGCTTCCTCGGCGCCGGTAACCCCGACGACACCAAGCCGGAATGGGGCCAGATGCTCGGCCTGGCGCAGGAGTACTTCGACACCTTCCCGCACATGGCCGTCTACCCCGCGTTGTGCATCATCGCTGCCGCCCTCGGTTTCACGCTCATGGGCGAGTCCCTGCGTGAGGCCCTCGATCCCAAGTCCCGGAGGTGACCACGGTGACCATCACCGCTGATGCCAACCCCGACCGTCCGGCAGCGTCCGCCGACATCCTGCTGCAGGTCCGTGACTTGACCGTCGACTTCGGCACGAAGGGCAGCAAGCCCTTCCGTGCGGTCGACCACGTCTCGTTCGACGTCCGCCCCGGCCAGACGGTCGGTCTGGTCGGTGAGTCCGGTTGCGGCAAGTCGGTCACCTCGATGGCGATCATGGGCCTGTTGCCCAAACGGGGTAATAAGGTCTCGGGCACCGTTCAATTCGAGGGCACCGACCTGCTGTCGCTGTCCGACAACCAGATGCGCGAGCGCCGCGGCCGCGACGTCGCGATGATCTTCCAGGACCCCCTGTCGTCGCTGAACCCCGTCGTCCCCCTCGGTATCCAGGTCACCGAGGTCATCGAGCGGCACCGTGGACTCTCCCGCAAGCAGGCCATGCCCGAGGCCAAGGAACTGCTCGACAAGGTCGGCATCCCCGACCCGAATCGGCGGCTGAAGGAGTACCCGCACCAACTGTCCGGCGGTATGCGTCAGCGCGCGCTGATCGCGATGGCGCTCGCCTGCAAACCACGCCTGCTGATCGCCGACGAACCGACGACCGCCCTCGACGTCACCATTCAGGCGCAGATTCTCACCCTGCTCTCAGAACTCGTGCGTGACTCGGGTACGGCGCTGGTGATGATCACCCACGACCTGGGTGTCGTCGCCGGCCTGTGTGACGAGGTCAACGTGCTGTACGGCGGACGTATCGTCGAACGCGCCGCGCGGCACGACCTGTTCGCGCAGCCTCGTCACCCGTACACCTACGGTTTGCTGGAATCGATCCCCCGGTTGGACGCGGCCCGTGGCCGGCTCAATCCGGTGCCCGGTTCGGTGGCCGACAACCTGCCGTGGACCTCGGCATGTGCGTTCGCGCCCCGGTGCTCGCAGCCCATCGCTCGTTGCACCGAGCAGACCCCCGAGTTGGAACAGATCGAACCCGGACTGGACGGCGACCGGCTGCTGCGCTGCTTCAACCCGATCGAAGGAAAGGACCGCCGATGAGCACCGCCACCACCGCGCACGGCCGCTCGCAGCATTCGCCCGGCGACGACGTGCTGGTCGAGGTCACCGGTGTCAAGGTGCACTTCCCGATCAAACGGGGAGTGGTCTTCGACAAGACGGTCGGCTATGTGTACGCGGTCGACGGCGTCGACCTGCAGATCAAGCGTGGCGAGACGTACGGTCTGGTCGGCGAATCCGGTTGCGGCAAGTCGACATTCGGACGTGCGTTGCTACGCCTGGAAGACCTGACCGAGGGCACGGTGATCTTCGACGGCGTCGACGTCGCCTCGCTTCAGGGTGAGGAACTGCGCCGCAAGCGCAAAGACATGCAGATGGTCTTCCAGGACCCGCTGTCCTCCCTCGACCCCCGCCAGACCGTCGAGGCGCTGCTGCTCGAGGGCATGAACGCCCACGGACTCGCGAAGGACAAGGCAGCCGCCAACAAGCGGCTGCGCGAACTGCTCTCCGCGGTCGGCCTGCCCGCGGCAGCGCTGAAGAAGTACCCGCACGAGTTCTCCGGTGGTCAGCGTCAGCGCATCGGCATTGCCCGCGCGCTCTCGGTCGACCCGAAGCTCATCGTGGCCGACGAACCCGTGTCCGCGCTCGACGTCTCGGTGCAGGCCCAGGTCATCAACCTGTTGGAAGACCTGCAGGAAGAGTTCGGCCTCACCTATCTGGTCGTCGCGCACGATCTCGCGGTGGTTCGCCACATCAGTGATCGCATCGGCGTGATGTACCTCGGTTCGCTCGTCGAGGAGTCGGACGCCGACGATCTGTACGCGCACCCGCTGCACCCGTACACGCGCGCCCTGATGTCAGCCGTCCCGGTGCCCGACCCCGTCGTCGAGGACAACCGCGAGCGGATCATCCTCGTCGGCGACCTGCCGAGCCCGGCCAACCCGCCGAGCGGCTGCCGATTCCACACGCGGTGCCCGTGGAAGCAGGAGTCCAAGTGCGACACCGACCGTCCCGAACTGCGCATCGTGCAGATCGACGGCGTGCCCCAGGGACACCGGGTCGCCTGCCATTACGCCGAGCAGATCGCGTCCGGGGAGTTGCAGCCGCACGAGGTCAAGGCGGTCGCCACCGACCAGACCGGTGACTCCTCCGATGAGGCCGGGTCGATGTTCGAGCCCGAGAAGCTGTAGGCCGGAAAGACGCGTGCGACGTGGTCGTCCTGTGCAAGGCGACCACGTCTCACGCGTTCTCGGTTCAGACCTCGGGCCAGAACTCGCGCATGACCGTCCGTAGCGTGTCTGCGCTGGCGGTGAAGCGCTGCGTCTCCTGCTCGTCCAGGTCGAGCTCGACCACCTCGCGCACCCCGCGGCGGCCGATGCTGGCCGGCACCCCGATGTAGATGCCCTCCTGGCCGTACTGCCCTTCGAGCAGCGCGGACACCGGCAGCGTCACCTTCTGGTTCGACAGGATCGCCCGGGTGATGCGGGCCAGCGCCATGCCGATGCCATAACTGGTAGATCCCTTGGCGGCGATGATGTCGTAGGCGGCGTCCCGCGTCCGCACATAGATGTCCTCAATGTCGGCCTCGATCTGCGGGTTCGCCGCGATGCGCTTGGCGAGGGAGCGGCCCGCGATCGACGCGGCGCTCCACACCGGCAGCTCGGAGTCGCCGTGTTCGCCGATGATCATCGCGTGGACGTTGGTAGTGGCCACCTCGAAGTACTGCGCCAGGTTGTACCGCAGTCGCGCCGTGTCGAGGCTGGTGCCCGATCCGAGCACCTGTGCCGACGGCAGACCGCTGTGCCGCCAGGTGGCGTAGGTGAGGATGTCGACCGGGTTCGTGGCCACCAGGAAGATGCCGTCGAACCCGGACGCCATGACCTCGCTGACGATGTCCTGGGTGATGCGGACGTTAGTGCCCACCATGTCGAGCCGGGTCTGGCCGGTCTTCTGAGCAGCACCGGCACACAGCACGACGATGGCGGCGTCCCTGCACTCCTCGTAGCCACCGTGGGTGACGGTGATCGGACTCGGCGCCCACGCCTCGCAGTGGTTGAGGTCGGTGACCTCGCCACGGGTGCGGTTCTCGTTGGTGTCGAGCAGCACCAGTTCGTCGGCGATGCCCTGGTTGACCAGCGCGTACGCGTAGGCGATGCCGACCGCGCCGGCACCGATCAGGACGACCTTGTTCTCGACGTACTTCATCGGGCTCTCCCCTGCCGACGGATGCGCTGACGGGGCCGAGCCTACGAGCCCGCCCGTGACCAACGCGAATGCAGCAGGTGAACGATCGGCAGATCGTCGCGCAACCAGCCCACGTCGAACAGGTCATCGAGCGGCAGCCAGCGCAACTCGTCGTGATCCTCCAGTGGCGCGGGTACGCCCGAGGTGATGACAGCCAGGAAGACGAACATCAGATAGTTCTCGCCGAGCGGCCAACCGCCGTCCTCCGGACCGGGCACGTCGTCACCGAGATGGACGTGAACTCCCAACTCCTCCAACAGTTCTCGGTGCATCGCCACCTCGTGGCTCTCACCCTCGTCGACCTTGCCACCGGGGAACTCCCAGCCGCCGGCAAGGGCTGCGGGGGCTGACCTGCGGGCCGCGAGCAGAAGCGTCGGTGCAGCCAGATCGTCGACGATCGCAGCCCCGACGACGTGCCGGTTCACGCGTCCGCCCTCACACCGTGCGGATCAGTGAAGAACAACACGGCGACGACGCCGATGAGGACGACGGCCGCCGGCAGGTACAGCGATTCACCCATCGCGCGGGAGAACTCGTGGGCGACGTGCGGGATGTGACCGATCGATCCTCGGGCGGCGCCCGGTTCCGGTGAGGTCAACCCCACCCCCGCGCCGAGCCGGTCGGCCAGTCGAGCCTCCATCAACGAGGCGATCGCGGCACTGCCGAGCACCGCGCCGACCTGGCGGGTGGTGTTGTAGACACCCGAACCGGCGCCGGCTCGCTGCGGCGGCAGGGTGCGCGTTGCGGTCACCGACAGCGGTGACCACATGAAGCCGTTGGCGACGCCCAGCAGCAGGATCGGCATCAGCACGAGCCACAACGGCGTGTCTCGGTCGAGCAGATACCCGAGCCACACCAGCGCCACCACGAAGCAGGAGAGCCCGAACCCGGCGAGAATCCGCGGATGCATCCGGTCGACCAGGCGTCCGACGAAGGGTGCGAGCGCGGCGGTGAGCAGGGCCATCGGTGCGAGCAGCAGCGCCGCCTGGGTCGGCGTCCAGCCGCGCACCACCTGCGCCCAGAGCATGATCGGGAACGCCATCGCGGTGATCGCCAGTCCGACGGTCGCGATCGCCACGTTGGCAAGAGAGTAGTTGCGGTTGCTGAACAGGACCAGCGGCACCAACGGCTCGGATCGGTTCACCCGCTACCAGTACACGAAGGCGGCCAGGACGAGCAGTCCCCCGATGATCAGCAGTGGCACCGAGATGAACCCCGTGATGGTGCCCCAGTCATAACGCTGTCCCTCCTGAATACCGAACACCACCAGGAACATCCCGACCGCCGACAGCCCCACACCGAGCAGGTCGAAGCGATGCGACTGCACCGACAGGTCGGGCACCAGTCGCCAGGCCAGCACGAACGCGAGCACCCCGATCGGCACATTGATGATGAAGATCCATTCCCAGCTGAGCTCGTCGATCAGCACGCCGCCGAGGATGGGACCCACGAGCGTCGCGACTCCCGCGGTCGCGCCCCACGCACCCATCGCGGCGCCACGTCGTTCGGCCGGGAAGATACGCGTGATGATCGTCATCGTCTGCGGCGACAACAGGGCTGCGCCGACGCCCTGCACGACGCGCGCGGTGATGAGCCCGCCGATGGACGACGTCAGGCCGCACCACAAGGACGCAAGCGTGAACACGGTGAGCCCGACGAGGTACACCCGCTTGGGACCGAAGCGGTCGCCGAGGCGGCCGGTGATCAGCAGCGGCGTCGCGTACGCGAGCAGGTAGGCGCTGGTCACCCACACCACCCCGGTGATGTCGGCGCCCAGTCCCTCGATCAGCGCCGGCGTCGCGACCGAGACGATCGTGGAGTCGACCAGGATCATGAAGAACCCGAACAACAGCGCGAACAGTGCGCGCCAGGAATCCTTCAGATCATCGGTTGCCATGCGGCAACGATAGGCCCGCTGCCGGCTGCTCAGATGAGCCTTCCCTTCGTGGACACCGCCTGATCGCCCGAGCACAGTTGGATGGAGCGCTCCGTGCACAGTTGCGTGCACACTTGCGTGCACAGACAGACGACGCGAGGGAGGAACGGCATGAGCACCGACGCCACGACAGCGGACGCCGTCGTCCCGCACCCCGACGAACCGCACACCGAGAGCACGGCCAGCCGGCTCAACTGGTTGCGCGCCGCAGTGCTGGGTGCCAACGACGGCATCATCAGCGTTGCGGGGCTGGTCATCGGTGTCGCCGGTGCGACCAACGACCGTCAGTCCTTGTTGGTCGCGGGCAGCGCCGGACTGGTCGCGGGAGCACTCTCCATGGCGGCCGGCGAGTACGTCTCGGTCAGCACTCAGCGCGACGGCGAGAAAGCGTTGATCGCCAAAGAGATTCGCGAGCTGGAGGAGATGCCCGAGGAGGAACTCGAGGAGCTCACGCAGATCTACCAGAGCAAGGGTCTGGATCGCGAGCTCGCGGAACAGGTCGCGGTGAAGCTCACCGCCAACGACGCGCTCGCCGCGCACGCCGAGGTCGAACTCGGGATCGATCCCGACGAATACACCAACCCCTGGCACGCCGCCTGGGCCTCGATGGGCGCGTTCACTCTCGGGGCGCTGCTGCCGGTGCTGGTCATCCTGCTGCCGAGCAGCATCAACGTGCCGGTGACCTTCCTCGCGGTCGCCATCGGTTTGATGATCACCGGCGCCGTCAGCGCCCGTCTCAGCGAGGCGAACGTGCGCGCCGCCGTCCTTCGCAACGTCCTCGGCGGATCGCTCGCGATGGCCGTGACCTTCGGCATCGGCAGCCTGGTCGGCACCGGAGTCTGACTCACGTCTGACTCGCCGAGTGGCCGAGCTACGGTCGGGTGGCCGGGTTATGTCCCGGCCACCGGTTCACAGCCCGGCCACTCGGCGAGTCTCAGAACAGACCGGTGACCTGACCCTCCGCATCGACCGAGATACGTTCTGCGCCAGGAGTTTTCGGCAATCCGGGCATCGTCATGATGGTGCCGCAGACGAAGACGACGAAGCCTGCGCCGGCGGCGAGACGGACCTCCCGCACCTCGAGGGTGTGTCCCGTGGGCGCTCCACGCAATGCCGGATCGGTCGAGAAGGACATCTGGGTCTTGGCGACGCAGACCGGCAGGTCGCCGTACCCCTCCGCCTCGAGTGCGGCGATCTGCCTGCGGACCGCGGCCGGGATGTCGACCGAACCCGCGCGGTACACGCGCGTCGCAACGGCGTGCAGCTTCTCCTCCAAGGAGACCTCGTCGCCGTAGGTGAACTGCAGGTCGGGTGACGGGCTCTCGGCCACGGCGAGTCGGACGGCGCGCGCCAGGTCGAGTGCACCTTCGCCACCGTCGGCGAAGTGGGTCGCGAGTTGCACCGACACCCCGCGGTCGGCCATGCGCTTGCGCAGCAGGTCGATCTCGGCGTCGGTGTCGGAGGGGAAACGGTTGATGCCCACGACGACCGGCAGACCGAAGACGTTCTGGATGTTCTCCAAGTGGCGGTAGAGGTTCAGCAAGCCGTCGTCCAACGCCTGCAGGTTCTCGGTCGTCAGATCGGCCGTGGCAACGCCGCCGTGGTACTTCATCGAACGGATCGTCGCAACGATCACGACGACGTCCGGACGCAGCCCGGTCATGCGGCACTTGAGGTCGACGAACTTCTCCGCGCCGAGGTCGGCACCGAAGCCTGCTTCAGTCACGACCCAGTCTGCGTGTGCGAGACCGGCATTCGTCGCCATAACCGAGTTGCAACCATGCGCGATGTTCGCGAAGGGACCGCCGTGCACGAACGCCGGGTTGCCCTCGAGGGTCTGGACGAGGTTGGGCGACAACGCGTCCTTGAGCAGGGCTGTCATCGCGCCGTCGGCCTTCAGGTCAGCCGCGGTCACCGGCTTGTTGTCACGCGTGCGGGCCACGACGATGCGTCCGATCCGTTCGCGCAGGTCCTCCAGGGAAGTGGCCAGACAGAAGATCGCCATGATTTCCGAGGCCACGACGATGTCGAACCCCGACTCGCGCGGGATGCCGTTGATGACGCCGCCGAGTCCGATGACGATGTCGCGCAGCGCCCGATCGTTCACATCGAGCACCCGCTTGAGCAGAATGCGCCGCTGGTCGATGCCGAGCTCGTTGCCGTGGTGCAGGTGGTTGTCGAGCATCGCAGCCAAGAGGTTGTGAGCCGCTGCGATCGCGGCGAAGTCGCCGGTGAAGTGCAGGTTGATGTCGGCCATCGGGTTCAGCTGCGCGTAACCACCGCCGGCCGCGCCGCCCTTCATCCCGAACACCGGACCGAGCGAGGGCTCGCGCAGGCAGACGATCGCGTTCTCGCCCAGTTGGTTGAGCGCGTCGGTGAGACCGACGCTGGTCGTCGTCTTGCCCTCGCCCGCCGGGGTCGGACTGGTCGCGGTCACCAGCACCAGCTTCGAACCGGGCCTGCGCTGCGAAGCGGCGACGTGTCGCACGTCGACCTTGGCTTTGTGATCGCCGTACTTGTACAAGGCCCGAGCCGGGATGCCGGCTCGTTCGGCGACGTCTTCGATGGGCCGCATGGGGGTGGCGGCGGCAATCTCCACATCACTGGGTTGCGTCATGGATCACACTCTGCCGCACCCGCTCCGGCGACGCAGCGGATGCCGGACCGAACTCGACTAAGCAAACGCTTACCAAGCCGGGATCGAACGTCTACCGTGGGAACAACCACTGCCGTCCGATGGATCGAGGCTGAACGATGCAACGCCAGTTGACCGACGAGGACCGGGCTTTCCAGCAGGAAATGCGCCAGTTCTTCACCGAGACCGTTCCCGAGGAGCTTCGCTCCGGCCTGTCCAAGGACGGCGAGGTCGACCCCGACGTCATGCGTCGCGCCCAGCGGTTGCTCAACGAGCACGGCTTGGCCGTCCCGCACTGGCCGACCGAGTTCGGTGGCAAGGACTGGACCGAACTGCAGCGGCACATTTGGCGCACCGAGATGCAGGCGGCCGACGTCCCGCCGCCGCTGGCGTTCAACGCCAACATGATCGGCCCGGTCATCGCCTCCTTCGGCTCGCAGGAGCAGAAGGAGCGCTTCCTGCCGCCCACCGCGAACCTCGACATCTGGTGGTGCCAGGGCTTCTCCGAGCCGGACGCCGGCTCCGACCTGGCCTCGTTGCGCACCACCGCCGTCCGCGAGGGCGACGAGTACATCGTCAACGGTCAGAAGACCTGGACGACGCTCGGGCAGTTCGCCGACTGGATCTTCTGCCTGGTGCGCACCGACCCGAACGCGCCGAAGAAGCAGATGGGCATCTCGATGTTGCTCATCGAGATGAACTCCCCCGGCGTGACCCTGCGTCCCATCAAGTTGATCGACGGCGGCCACGAGGTCAACGAGGTGTTCTTCGAGAACGTCCGCGTGCCGGCTGACCAGCTCGTCGGCGAGGAGAACAAGGGGTGGGACTACGCGAAGTTCCTGCTCGGCAACGAGCGTGTCGGTGTCGCTCCCGTGGGCTCGATCAAGCGCAAGCTTGCTGACGCGAAAGCCTATGCAGCACAGACGAAGACGGCGACCGGCACGATGCTGGACGACCCGCTGCTCGCGGCCCGGATCGCCGAGCTCGAGGCCGAGGTGATGGCCCTCGAGGTCACCGTCATGCGCGTCGCGGGCAACAGCAAGGAGGGCAGGCCGGACCCGGTGTCCTCGATCCTGAAGTTGCGCGGCAGCGAGTTGCAGCAGGAGGTCCTCGAACTCATCACCGACATCGCCGGACCGGCGTCGCTGCACTGGACGCCGACCGACGACATCGAGGAGTGGGCAGCGCGCTCCACGCCCACGTACCTCAACTTCCGCAAGGCATCCATCTACGGCGGATCCAACGAGGTGCAGCGCAGCGTCATCTCCGGCGGCATCCTCGGACTGAAGGGCTGAACAACCATGGACTTCGCCTACGACGACGAACAGAAGGCCCTGCAGAGCGCGGTGCGCGAGATGGCGAATCGCCTTGTGCCGCAGGAAACTTCCGGTGATGTACCGGTCGGTCCGCGGCCGCTCGACCGGGACGCCTGGACGGCCATCGCCGAGATGGGCTTGCTCGGTCTGCCCATCTCCGAGGACGCCGGCGGCATGGGCGCGAGCCCGGTCGAGGTCTCCATCGCCGCGGCCGAACTGGGCGCTGCCCGCCTCGAACTCCCCTACGCCGACGCCATGGCGGCTGCCGTGATGATCGCCCGTGGCGAGGGCGGCGACGACCTGCTCGAGTCGATCGTCGACGGCAGTTCGGTCGTGCTCACGGCACTGGCCGAGCCCGGCCGCGCCTGGGACCCCGAACACCCGGAGGCGACCGCGACCAAGTCCGACGACGGATGGACGATCACCGGTCACAAGCTCGGCAACAACGACCTGACCGAGGCCGACGCCGTCGTCACCACGGCGCAGTGCCCGGATGAGGGCTGCACCTGCGTCTTCCTGGTCAGGGAACCGAAGGCGTCCGGCGCGAGCGTCTCGTTCGAAAGCGCCGAGGCGATCCGCCTCGGTGACCTCGACCTGCTCACCGAAGGCCTCAATGTCGGCATCATCGCGCTCGGCGGTGAAGCGCTCGGCGCCATGGGTGCGGCGCTGCGCTCGACCGTGGAGTACCTCAAGACGCGCAAGCAGTTCGGCGTGCCGCTGGCGGCTTTCCAGACGCTGACCCAGCGCGCTGCCGACATGTACGTCAGCGTCGAACTGGCCCGCAGCACAGTAAATTTCGCGTCGATGGCCATCACCGACCACCCGGGTGACAGCGCGACCGCGTCCCGGCTGAAGCTGATCACCGGGCGCACCGGTCGCCACGTGGGACAGGAAGCGATCCAGTTGCACGGGGGCATCGGCATGACCGCGGAATACTCGGTCGGCCACCACACCACGCGACTGACGCAGATCGAGCACACCTTCGGCGACAGCCGGTACCACCTGGCCCGCCTGACCGCCGGAGTGCGCGAACACGACATGGTCGACGTCCTGGCTTGAGCCCGACTCCGTTCACTACAATTGATAGTAGGAACGAGTGGGAGGTTCAGCCATGATCGTCGTCGGCTACAACGACACCCCGGACTGCGAACGCGCGCTCGAATGGGCGGCCAGTGAGGCACGACGCAGCGGCGACAAGCTGCGCGTCGTGTCCGCCACCGGAATGCCCACGTTCGCGGACGCCGGCGCAGGGGTGATGATCGACCGCCAGGTCATCGAGGACGGCGCCGCCGAGATGGCGAAGATCGGTGCGGAGAAGGCGTCCGCGCTAGGTGCGTCCGACGTCGAACCGCACCACTCGCTCGGCAACCCGGCCGAGATCCTCGTCGAGGCGGCTGAGGGTGCGCGCGTGATCGTGCTCGGCAGTCGCGGACGCGGTCCGGTGCTGTCGGCTCTGCTCGGTTCGGTCTCGTATGCCGTTGCAGCACATGCGAAGTGCCCGGTCGTGGTGGTCCGCGCGGATGCACCGTCCGTCGGTCCGCAACACCCGATCGTGGTCGGGGTGGACGACTCCAAGCCGTCCCAGCGGGCCCTCGCGATGGCCTGCGAGGTGGCCGCCGAACGCGGCGCGCCGCTGCACCTGGTGGCCGTGTGGTCGCAGCCTGCCGCGACCATCGCAGCCGCCTCGTACGTCGACGGCGCGGTGCTGATGACCGCCGGTGAAGGCATCCACGAAGCGGTCGAGGCCGAGTTGCGCGGCACTGCTGCTCGGCTCCGGACGGATCACCCCGACCTCTCCATCACCGCCGAGGTGATCGAGGGCGATCCAGCGTCCGCTCTCGCCGCCGAGGCCGACCGCGTCGGCGCCTCGATGCTCGCCATCGGCACACGCGGTCGCGGCGGGTTCCGCGGCATGATGCTGGGCTCGGTGAGCCACGGTGTCCTGCACTCCGCCAAGTGCCCGGTGGCGATCGTCCGCTGACCACAACGAGTCCGGTTCGAGTGTCATGGGGGATGAGGCGTGTCTGCCTCATCCCTCATGACACTCGCGGGCCCCGGCGGGAATGCGGAGGCGGTCCCCGGCTTTGATAGTGGCATGAACGTCGACATCTGGTCCGATCTCGCCTGCCCGTGGTGCTTCATCGGCACCGAACGTTTCCACCAGGCGCTGGCCGATTTCGAGGGCCGCGACGACGTCCGGGTCATCTGGCACAGCTACCAGCTCGACCCGAACCTTCCCGAGCACTTCGAGGGTTCGGAGATCGACTACCTGACCGAATCCAAGGGCATGCCCCGCGACCAGATCGAGGCGATGACCGAGCAGGTCGCCGGCGTCGCCGCTGCCGACGGTCTGCAGTTCGATTACGCCAACCTC
The DNA here is from genome assembly GCF_006715095.1 of Yimella lutea. Classification (NCBI taxonomy): domain Bacteria; kingdom Bacillati; phylum Actinomycetota; class Actinomycetes; order Micrococcales; family Dermacoccaceae; genus Yimella; species Yimella lutea. The sequence continues at coordinate 1,180,357 of NZ_VFMO01000001.1, read as the reverse complement.
AAGGTCGCGAACAGCCGGCTGGCACACCACCTGGTGCACCTGGCTCAGTTGCGCGGCGTTGCGACCGAGGTCAATCGCGCGCTCTTCGCTGCGCACTTCGAGCACGGCGAGGACATCGCCGACAAGGACGTGCTGACCCGCATCGGCACCGAGCACGGGCTGTCCGCGGACGAGATCGGTGAGGCTCTCGGCTCCGAGCAGTACGACACCGCGATGCGCTCGGACACCGATCAGGCCAAGGGCATCGGGATCAACGGCGTACCGTTCTTCGTCGTCGACGGACGCTTCGGCGTCAGCGGTGCACAGCCGGTCGACACCTTCGCCAAGGCGCTCACGCTTGCCCTCGAGGACGCCCCCGAAGGCGGCGGCTGCTGCGGCGGAAGCTGTTGCGGCTGAGGTCTATTCGACCGCAGCTGCCAGTCGGTCGATCGAACCCAGCAACCGTTCGGACGTCGTCCAGCGCGCCCGTTCGAAGCGCTGTTCGTCGGTGAGGCCGGTCCAGTCGTAGGTGTGCGTCACCCGGGTCGAGCCGGTGTCGATCGGTTCGAGTTCCCAGCGCCACAGATGGCCCGCCTGCGGCTCGCCGACACCGGAGGGCTTCCAGGCGATCAACCGACCCTCCTCGAACTCGACGACGTGGTTGTCGCGTTCCTTGCCCTTCGTCGTGGTCATCCGGAAAACATCACCGACCTGGTGAACCCGTTGTCCTGCAGCGGCTTTCGAGAGGTTGTCGTTTCCGTCCCACTCCGGCTGCCGGGCAGGATCGGCGATGAGTTCGAAGATGACGTGCGCGGGTGCGTCGATGACGCGGGTGGCCGAGACGACCCGTTCCTGGCTGCTGTCCATGCGCCCACTGCAGCACAGTGTGGCGGCGTCCACAATGGGAGACCGTTCACCTGCCTGTTTTGAATCGTTCAAGAAAACGGGATAGACAGGAGGGGTGATGACCGAGGAGCTCGACCGCAGCCTGCGTGAGGCCGGCCTGCGCGTGACTCGCCCTCGCGTCGCCGTGCTCGACGCTGTCCGCGCCAACCAACACGCGGACGCGAGTGAGATCCTGCGGGCTGTACGCGCACAGTTGCCGGCCGTCTCGCACCAGGCCGTGTACGACTGCCTGTCGGCGCTGACGGCGTCCGGCTTGTTGCGCAAGATCGAACCCGCCGGCTCCCCCGCCCGGTACGAGTGGCGACGCGGCGACAACCATCACCACCTGGTCTGCCGATCCTGCGGGGTGATCGCCGACGTCGACTGTTCGGTCGGCCACGCACCCTGCCTGACGGCGAACGACGACCACGGTTTCGTCATCGACGAGGCCGAGGTCATCTACTGGGGCATGTGCCCCGCTTGCACGACCGCCGGTTCAACCCTGACGAAGTCAGGAATCACAAATGACTGATGTGTCCGACCCGATCGAGACCACGACGATCGAGGAGACCAACGACCAGGGCGAGGCCAAGGAGGCCCGCTGCCCGGTGACCCACAGCGCGGCAGCGGACCCCGACCACAACAAGCGGTGGTGGCCGAACCGCCTGAACATCAAGATCCTCGCCAAGAACTCCCCGGCCCGTAACCCGCTCGGCGAGGAGTTCGACTACGTCAAGGCGTTCGAGGCCCTCGACCTGGCCGAGGTGAAGAAGGACATCGCACACGTGATGACCGACTCCAAGGACTGGTGGCCGGCCGACTTCGGCACCTACGCCCCGTTCATGATCCGCATGGCCTGGCACGCCGCCACCGCCGGCTCCAAGGTGGGCGTGCTCACCGACCGCGAGGGTGCGCTGACCAACGACTTCCTGGTCACGCTGCTGGACCTGGAGACCTCCTGGGAGCGCGGCGAGGGCGACCTCTACAACGGCAAGAACGCCACGTCCGGTGCCACCTTCACCGGTAGCCGCGCCGACCTGGTCTTCGGTGCGAACTCCGAGCTGCGCGCCGTCGCCGAGGTGTACGCCTCGGACGACGCGCGGGAGAAGTTCACCCGCGACTTCGTCGACGCTTGGGTCAAGGTCATGGAGCTGGACCGCTTCGACCTGCACCGCTGATTGATCGAATCAGCCTGATTCACCACTGAATCGGCCGGCCGGGATGACTCCCGGCCGGCCGATTCGCGTTTGTTCAGGCGAACAGCTTGGACGCCTTGATGACGGCCTGCCACAGCCCGTAGAGCAGCGGCATCGCGACGAGCGCCCACGCGAGGGCGACCATCAGCGGACTGGTGCTCGCGTGCTGACCCGGCACCTGCTCGTGCCGGACCTCGTCCCGGGGTTCTTCCCGAATCTCGTTGTTGCTCATTCGAATCCTCCCGTGGTCGCTGCGGCTGCATCGCGCGAGCGGTAATTCTTCTCCGGCTCGGCGAGCTGGTCGAAGTGCTTCTCGTTCACGACGGTGATCAGCAGGTTGGCGACGAAGCCGACCGCCAGCACACCGACCATCGTGAACATCGCCGGACGGTAATCGGCCGCCGTGAGCGATCCTGGCTTACCGGCGGCATCCAGGAAGCCGTTGATGATCAGCGGTCCGGCGACACCCGCCGCCGACCACGCGGTCAGCAACCGGCCATGGATCGCGCCGACTTCCAGCGTGCCGAAGAGGTCCTTCAGATAGGCGGGGACGGTCGCGAAGCCGGCGCCGTAGAAGGAGATGATCACCAGCGCGAAGACGACGAACATCCACGTCGCCTTGTGTCCGGTCGAGGCGAGCAGCAGGTACATGACCGCTCCGACACCCAGGTACAACATGTAGATCGGCTTGCGTCCGATGTAGTCCGACAGTGCCGACCAGACGAAGCGTCCGCCCATGTTGGCCAGGCTGAGCATGCCGACGAACCCGGCCGCGACGGCTGCGGTGATCGCCGAGCTGCCGCCGCTGCGGAAGAAGTCCTGGATCATGGGGGCGGCCTGCTCGAGGATGCCGATACCGGCAGTCACGTTGCAGAACAACACGATCCACAACAGCCAGAACTGGCGGGTCTTGATCGCCTCGTTCGCCCGCACCAGTGCGCCGTTTCGTCCGGGATGGTGGGCGACGGTGTCGTCGTGTCCGCCGTATCCCTGCGGCAATCTGATCAGTGCGACACCGATCATCATGAAGATCAGGTAGATGACGCCGAGCGTCAGGAAGGTCATCGTCAACGCGTGCGTCGAGGCGACCGAACCCTTCGCGGTGGGGTCGAAGTCACCGTCGAAGCGCTGCATCAGCGAGTTCGACAGCGGCGCGGCGACGAGGGCGCCACCGCCGAATCCCATGATCGCCATTCCGGTCGCGAGGCCCGGGCGGTCGGGGAACCACTTGATCAGCGTCGAGACCGGTGAGATGTAGCCGATGCCCAGACCGATGCCGCCGAGAATGCCGTACCCGAGGTAGAGCAGCCAGAGCTGACCGGTGGCGATGCCGAGCGAGCCCACCAGGAAGCCGGTGAACCAGAAGACGGCGGAGACCAGCATCGCCCGTCGCGGACCGTTGCGCTCGACCCAGCTTCCGCCGATCGCCGCGGACAGACCCAGGCAGACGATCGCGATCGAGAAGACCCACGCGACCGCGGTCTGTGAGGAGTCGAAGCGGGCCACCAATGAGGCCTTGAAGACGGAGAACGCGTACACCTGCCCGATCGACATGTGTACCGCGAGCGCCGCCGGCGGAATGAGCCAGCGGCTGTAGTCCGGTGGTGCGACCGAGCTCGGTTTGTCCAGGAACGCCATCGTCCCTCCTTTCGTTTGTGCCATGCATCACACCACGCCTTGATAGCGAGCGGCGCACTGCCACACCGTGCTTCTCGCCGACCGGACCGGAACGCACGACGAAAGGGCCGGACCCAGTGAGATAGACGAGCACATGGGCCGACGCTGCGGTGAAAAAGGGCAATCTTGCCGTCGGAGCCCACTCTGACGATCGCCTGATTGGCGATCGTGCCGTCCTTGACGTAGTTGAGGTTGGACGCGCCCGGTCGTGGGTTTCCCGAGCGTGCCCGCCGAACTCTGGACCGCGCCGGACCGGCCGCCGCAGGCTCGACGAAACTGTGACCTGAAACGCGGGGGGGCGGGGACCGCCGATCAGTCGCCGACGGTGTGCTTCGCGCGAGTCACGATCTTCGGGTCGGGGGCGAAGACGACGGACTCGTCCTTGTCCTCGTAGTCGAACTGGTGCAGGAAGGCGCGCATCGCGTTGATGCGAGCCCGCTTCTTGTCGTTGCTCTTCACCACGATCCAGGGCGCGTACCGCTTGTCGGTTAGCTCGAAGTTGGCTTCCTTGGCCTTGGTGTAGGCCTCCCACCGGTCGAGGCTCTCCAGGTCCATCGGCGACAGCTTCCACTGACGCACCGGGTCGATCTGGCGCAGCGCGAAGCGGGTGCGCTGCTCGTCCTGGGTCACCGAGAACCACAACTTGGTGACGGTCGTGCCGCTCTCGACGAGCATCCGCTCGAAGCGGGGCGCCTGGCGCATGAAGACGTCGTACTCCTCGTCGGTGCAGAAGCCCATGACGCGCTCGACACCCGCGCGGTTGTACCAACTGCGGTCGAACATCACGATCTCACCGGCGGTCGGCAGGTGGTTGACGTAGCGCTGGAAGTACCACTGGCCCTGTTCGGTGTTGGACGGCTTGTTGAGCGCGACCACACGGGCGGCACGCGGGTTGAGGTGCTCGACGAAGCGCTTGATCGTGCCGCCCTTGCCGGCGGCGTCGCGGCCTTCGAAGACGATGACGTGCTTGGCGCCGACGTCCTGCGTCCAGTACTGGAACTTCAGCAGTTCGACCTGCAGCTTGTACTTCTCCTCCTCGTACACGTCCCGGTCGAGAAGCTCTTCGTACGGGTAGCCCTGGCGCCAGGTCTCGACAGCCTTGCCGTCGGGTGCGATCAGCACCGGGTCTTCCTCGCTCGCGCCGGCGACCGAGTAGCCCTCGGTCTTCAGCTTGTCGATGTACTCACGAAGGTTCATGTGCTGCACCATGAGTCCATTCCATCACCCCGGCGACCTTTCGGCGCCTGTTACGGACGAATACCTGAAACCGATTCCGGCGCAGCGCAATTCCCGCGTGAGCGGCTATTCGCTGCCGCTCAGGACACGCGCGAGATGTCCGTCCACCGCAGCGAGCCGACGCACTGCCTCCTCGGCCGGGATGTCCAGCAGTACGGAGGCAATGGCCGACTTCGCGTTGCCGTCACAGGCTGCGAGCGCCGCAGCGGCGGCGGCGTCGTCGTGCCGGTCGTCTCGGTCACGATGCGCAAGGCGCGACGTTGCAGCTTCGCGTTGGTCGCCACTACGTCGACCATGAGCGTGCCGTGCACTTTGCCGAGACGGATGTCCGGCGTGTCTGCGTCGGCCAGGTAAAGACGCGTGGCGGCCTGCTGCGGGTCGCGGTGCAGTTGCAGCGCGTGCAGCATGATGAGGACGTGGTCGCCCGCGTCGATCTGCGCGTGGCGGTCGACGGTGAATGATGCGAGCGCCTGCGGAAGGACCGCGGCCCCGTCGGCGCAGATCGCGAACTCGATGCCCTCGAAGCGCGACGCCGTCGGACGCGACAGAAGTGAGACCAGATCGGCGTGCCGATCACCCAGCACGCTGATGCCCCCGGCGCTTCACCTCTCGCAGGACCGGCCCTATCGTCGAGGTCCGGGAGAACGCGAGCGAGACCAACAGCGGGTCGAGAGACCGACGGCAATGAGTTGGCGAGCATGCCGACCACCCGTCCGTCGATCTGCGCGCGTACGAGGGCTTGACCGAACCACTGCGGGTGGCTGAACACCCGCCACACTCGATGTCCTGATCGGCTGTCTCCGACCGTAGGCTCGAACGATGGCTGAGAACTTCGACGAGTACCTCGCACGCACGCTGGACGAACTGCGGGACGAAGCCGGCGGCGAGGTCGAGCAGGCACCGGCGGCGCTCGCCGAGGCCGACCCCGGCCTCTTCGGCGCGGCACTGTGCACCACGGACGGCGAGATCCACTCGGCAGGAGATGACGAGCACGAGTTCACCATCCAGTCGGTGTCGAAGGCTTTCGTCTACGCAATTGCGTTGCAGGAGCACGGAATCGGCGAAGTGTTGCGCGCTGTCGACGTCGAACCGTCCGGCGAGGCGTACAACGTCGTCTCGGTCGAACCCGAGAGCAAGCGTCCGCGCAATCCGATGATCAACGCCGGCGCGCTGACCATCCACGGCCTCGTCGCAGGAGCCAAGGCGAAGCCGGAAGAACGGGTCGACCGCATCGTAGAGCGGCTGTCCGCGATGGCCGGACGCAAACTCACGGTCGACGAAGACGCCGCGAAAGATGAACTCGCACAGGCGAATCGGAACCTCGCGATCGCTCACATGCTGCGTGCCGAGGACGTGCTGCCGGACGACCCGTTCGAAGTGGTGACCGGTTACACCCGCCAGTGCTCGATCCTGGTGACCGTTCGCGATCTTGCGACGATGGCGGCGACCCTGGCCAATGGCGGTTACCGGCCCGGCACCGAGGAACAGATCATGCCCGTCCACGTCGCCCGTCAGGCGATGAGCGTGATGATGACCTGCGGCATGTACGACTCGGCCGGCGACTGGATGTCCGAGATCGGCATTCCTGCCAAGAGCGGTGTCGCCGGTTCGATCGTCGGTGCCCTCCCCGGTCGCGCCGGTCTGGCCACCTATTCACCGCGGCTGGACGCCCACGGCACCAGCGTCCGCGGCCGTGCGGCCTTCAAGCGCCTCAGCGACGAACTCGACCTGCACCTGCTGGATGACCCGCACCGTCAGGACACGCTCTGGCACCGGCTGTCGAAGAAGAAGTAGCCGGCTGAACCCGGCAGTGTTTCGATGCCCTGTCGCAGTGCCCAGGCCGGCAGTCAGCCGCCGACATGACTCCACGGATTGATGAGCGCCACCCCCATCGGTTCGAAGTCCGCGACGTTGCGTGTGATGACGGTCAGTCCATGCACGGTGGCCGTCGCTGCGATCAGAGCATCCCGCTCGGGCCGCGGGTCCGGGACGTGAAGCCGTGCCGCCCGCTGGGCTACCGGGACGTCGATCGAGGGTATCCGGCCGTCGAACACTGCGAGCAGGTCGTCCTCAAGCCATGTGCGCAGACGCTGCGCTTGCTCCACGTCCCGACGACCGAGGCGGGCGATCCCCATCTCGACCTCGAGCACACGCCGGCTCGCCGCGATCCGTGATCACCACCGGACCCCGCGCAGCCTCCCGCTTGGCCGCGCTGACGTCGCGATTGAACTCGCGTGCACTCATCGTCGTCATGACCGAGCGTCCTGTAGGAACGTACCTACCTCAGGGGTGCGTCGACCCTCCCAGCAAAGGACAAGTAAGTCATGCAGGCGCAGGGTGACCTTTGAGGCCACCATCGCTCTCAGTGCTTCCAAGGCGTGCGCCAAGGCCTACGCAGAGAACGCGAGCATCCCCCAGCGACATCTACCAGCACGTCCAATTGACGAGCTGGAAGAAGTGCCGTTCGTTAACCTCGGGCTTTGCGGGCCACATGTCGTACGACTCAAGTCCGAGCGAGCGAACGATCCTGGCCGTGATGCCGGCCCCCTGCTCCTCAACCCCGCGTACGACGGCATCCTCAGGCGACTCGCCCTCGGCGATCGACACAGCGGGCACCTGCACACCGGTGATCCCGATCGAAAATCTTCACGCGCGAAGACGAGCAACTTCAGACATTGAAGCGGAACGATCACGCGGGGTTTCGGCTGTTGTTGGTCATCGCCGGTCGGTGCCGGAAAACACGGTTTGACCTGCGGAAACACGTTCACCGCAGCGTTGAGCGTCGTTGACGATCGTCGGTCTCGGCCGGACTTCTTGCGGACTTCTTGCGGACTGAGGGTAGGCGAGCCACACCCTTGAATGAGCTCCTCCGCCTGATCTTCTCCGGACTCTCGGGCAGGGCAGCGAGTGCCACAATGGCCCCTGACGGCAACAGCGCTGACGGCCGAGCAGTCCGCGTACTGCACGCATGAACTCGTCATGGGTGTCGTCGTGCCCGAGCCTCCCCCTAAACCAGTGCGAGGACCGGGTAAGGGCGTCGGCGCGGCGACCAACAACTCGACGAGTGAGAGTGGCACGTCAAGGCGTGCACCAATCACGAAGACCGTGGGCTAGGCAAAGCCCCACCCAATGTTCGCTTCGCGCCGTCAGGCATCGTTATCGTCCAACCCCAAGATCGCATCGATGTCGGGCGGCGTCACGTACGCGTACTCGAACTGAGGTTGCGGAACACCGGTCCACTCGGACGCTTTGAAGATGTGCTTCTTTCGGATCGACCCGGGTATCGCGATCTTCGCGGAGGCAGTCGTTGACCATTCCTTCGCTTCGATCTTCGGGAGCTTCGAGCTGTCCGCTTCGGACGCAGGCGTCTGAATGATCCGGAAGCTCGCCGTGGGCTCGAGCTGCAACCCGGGGACGTGGAACGTCGCCTGCTCGTAAGTGGTCTTGGTGACCTTGAGAATGAGCTCGCCCCGACAAACGATCTTGGTTGGCCATACCGCCCACTGCTCTGTTGCCGGAGGCGGCTTGGAAAGCACGAAGTCGAGCGTGGCCCCTTCATCGATGTACGAGCCGGTCAGCGACACGGTCTTGCCGGGACCAGGTAACACGTCGGTGAGCTTGAGGGTCCCGTTGATCCTGAGTTCCTGTGCGTCGAGGCCGCCCCCGAACACCGTGCGGGTGAACGAGCAGTCCCGCTCGATGGTGGCGCCGTTCATGATGAATCGCCCGCTGATGGTGGCGTCTCGCAACCTGAAGTCGACGAGATGGGCGTAGGTGAGGTCGAAGTCGCACGTCGCCCACAGGGCGTCCGTGCCAGTGACCCTGTTGCTAATGAGATCACTGACCGTCCGGCGCACCTGTTGGTCACCGTCGTCGGGCAACTCAACTGGGTAGTGCTGCTCCTCCGTGTAGGTCTTCATCTGCGGTCGCATCCGGAGCAGCGCGCAGAGAACGTTGACACATGTTTGGCGCTGCTCCGGCCAATCATCCGCCAACCGAGCCAACGAGTAGACCCCGGCGAGCCTGACCGCTGCGTTGGCGTTGCCGAGCTGCGAAGCGGCGTCTTGAAACCGCTTCCCCAACGCCTCGGAGTCGAGTCGCTCAGCGGTAGCTCGCGACGTCTCGGCGTTGAGCGCCACCGAGTCCTCGGCAGCCTTTGCCGACCGCTCCGACGCTTGGGAACTCTTCTTTGCGGCATTGGCTGACGCACGAGCGGCCTCGGCTGACTCCCTACCGGACCTTCTCTGCAAGATGGCTGCGAAGAAGGCGACACCCGCTGCCAGTACCGCTGCGATGAGGGTGAGGTACGGGACCCATGCGGGCGTGGACGAGGGCGTGGTCGCCCCACCGCCTCCCTCGAGACCGGGACTCGGTGACGGCATCGGCGTCGGCACGGAGTTCACGAGTTCGACGAGCAGGTGCAACGTCATGAGCTGGCCTTCTTGGCTGCGGAATTACTAGTCGGCGCTGCGCCCCTCTTGTTCGCTGCGGCGGTCTTCTTAGCCGGTGCAGCCTTCGTCGCCTTAGCGGGAGCTTCTCTGGCAGGACGCTTCTTGATCACCTTGGGCACGGCCTCGGGTCTGTACTTGAGCCCAGGATGATCGTCCATCAAGACGGCGAGAGCGGTTGGTAAGCGCCACTCACGACAAAGCTCCTCGTACATACGCCCGAGGTTCGCTGCGCGGTTGAATGACTGGATCAGCTGCATTGCCACCGCCATCAGACGGCCAGCGCTGTGCGGCTCGCGAAGCTGGGGCAAAGCCGCCTGGAGGGTGAGAAAGTCCTTCTGAACGTCGTCGAGGGGAGACCAGTAGGCTGGTCCGCTTGGCTCCCAAATGTCGAGGCGCAGGTTGGATTTCAGGAAGACCTCGAGCATCGTGATGATGTCGTCCGGGACAGGTAGCGCGGCGTCGTCATCCATCGCCCAGGTCAGGTGCAGCAGCTGATCATGGACGTAGTCCATCTCATGGCTTTGATAGCTGAACGTGTTGAACGCCGAGTAGAACTTCGGACGTCGAGCGAGCAGCCAGAGATACCCAATGCTGTCGTCGTCTCGGTCGAGAACGTTCCACGTCGGCAGGTGAACGGTGATGTGTTGGTTTTCGGCGGCGTAGTTCGGGTTGTTAGGCAGCAGCACCTTGGAGATGTAGTCGTTCAGACACAGGTAGTAGACGTCCCCGGTGTCGACCGCGGCGACGCACAGGAGTACGGGGACGGCGTTGCCCATCGCCTCGACGGTCATTAGCTCGCCCACCTCGAGGGAACACGCAACAACCCTGAACTCGACGGCATCCCCTTCGCCAGGATCTGGGACGTACTTGGCCACGTTGCCTCGGCTATGGGCGACGTGCCTGACGGTCTTGAGCGTCGCCTGAGACTTCACCTGAACGAAGAAGTGCTCCCCCAACGTATCCGCCGCGGTTGGGTCATCGGGCACCCAATCGAAGACCTCGACGTGAAGGTCGATACCGAAGTCTTTATCGACCTTCCTAACCAACCATTGCCCAGGCATGGCGTCCGCGACGATCTTCTCCCCCACGTCGCCTTGCAGCAGCGTGGAGTTGCGCCGCTTGCGGTGAGCTGGCTTGGCGGGCGCCTTCTTGGCGGTCTTCGTTGCCCTTGTCTCCCTTGCCGCCATCAGGCCTCTCCATCCGCCTCGACGAGATCGCACTGGCTGACCCACCCGGCCAGAAGACTCAACGTTGGCAGATTCTCCAGGGCACATTGCTCTTCCCACTCCCCTGTCGTGTGGGTCGCCAGGTTGCGCACGAGCATCTGCACACCAGGAGCGAACTGACGCAGGCCGTCGTTCATGTTCTTCACGGTGCGATCGGTCGGATCACCGGCCCATCGCAACCGCGGCTTGCTAGGTGCCGGCGGCTTGTCCGAGAAGACCTCTTGCCAGAGCGCAGTCTCGGCTACGTCGAAGCGACTCGTGCGCACCTTGACTTGGGAGGCCAGCGACTCCGCAGCAGCGGCGACAGCCTGACGGAAGTGGCGGTCCTTCCAGAGCGGCGCAGCCGAACCCCAGATCAGTGGGTGCATCGCCTCGGCGCCCAGGATCGGTGGTGCCTCGGCCTCCGCCTCGAGGATCATTCCGTCGAGGCGCCCGATCATTTGATCGCATGCGTCTAGGATGTTGCGCGGTTCGAGTACCGGTTTCGGCTGTGCCATCGACGCCCAGGCTGCGATCGGGTCTACACGGCCCACTTTTTGCACCTCGTAGTAGCACCCGGTGAGGCCAGGGGCCTTCGCAGCCCGCCCCGCCGCTTGCCCCACCGACGTAGCGAGATGTGCGATCTGCTCGTCCGTTGACCCCTCCCGGGGCAGGATCGCGGGAGCAATGCCGCGAGCCATGAACTGGTTGAAGACATGGGCTTCCAGGTACTCCTGCAGCACCTCCTTGAACTGGATCACGGCCGTCTGCACGGAGCGCAGATACTCCGGGTTCTTCCTGGCTTCCACGTGTCCCCGCTAATTGTTCGTGCTGATGACGTCGATGCCGGCTACGGCAGCAGCGAACTTCATGCCGTTGTCGCTCGTCACGATCGCGACGTTCCGATCGGTGACGCCCTTCAACGCTGACGCTCGCTCGATCAGCTCCCTGTCTGGGTCCCCGGCAGGAACGTGTCCGACCGAATCGAGTAGAAGCTCCATCGTCACCGCTCTCGGGTGAAGAGTCACGACGTCCATGGGTCGAGCGAAGAGCACGCCCAACTCTCTCGATGTGCGGCGCGCACGATCTCGAACAGCTTCCTTGTTGTTGCGGCTCACGACGTTGTTGGCCGGCGAGCGCTTGTGGCGGTCCAACTCGCGGATCACCACCATCGGGATCACGACCCGCACGTCGTCCGAGGTTGGGATCAGGGCCTTCCAGTCCAGCTCGTCGAACGGCTCGTCCTGGTGGAGCAAGACGTTGGTGTCCGGGACCAGGACGGAGGGCGAGTACGACTTCGGAAGGGCATTGCACCGTGCGTCCAGGTCCTTCAGGGACTGGAGTAGGACGTCGAACGCCCTCATCCGATCGGTCAGCTCGGCGCTGATCACTCCGTTGATGAGCGAGTGGCTGTCACCAGCGTGCAGCTGCAGCAGTGTGTCGTGACGAAGCGTAGCGATCAGAGACTCAAGCTCGAACAAGCCGAACGTCGAGCCGAGAACCTCGGAGGCCAGAGGCGCCCACCGCTGGTAGGTCGCGAGGCTCTCCTCGGCGGATGACTGGCGGACCCTCTCCAGTTCGTACTTCCAGTGCTGAACCATCTCGATAGCATTCGAAAGCGGGACCCCCGGAAGAGGAACGATTGCAGGAAGCAGCACGTGGTTCCCTTCCTTAGTTCATGTAGATGAGCTGGCGGCGGCTTGCGGTTACACGTCTTGCAGAGGCTGACTCTTTCACTGGCGGGGCCATCGCATGAGCGTCGGGCGTCGTTGGTGATCTCTGTTTCTGCCGGATTCCTTGCGGGACTACTTGCGGCCTGGGGAGGTGTTGCGCGCCTCCGCATCTGGTCGAGCTCGGCGATCACCGCTTCGGCCTCAGAGTCGGAGTGAGGCCTCGCCTCGATCCGCTCCGCAGCGAGGACTAGTCGATACGCTCGACTCCGCCGTTCTGCGAGACCACCCAAACCTCGATGGCCGCCGCGCGCAACGACAGAGCTGTGTCCGCGTACAAAGCCCGGTACACAGGGAAGTCGGGGAAGCACATCACCGACAGCGAGTCGGGCTCTTGCGTCCGAAGTCGCATGGCCGGCACCAGCGCGTGCGCGTACCACTTCTTCGCCTGCTCCTTGGGTGTGCTGGTCTTCACCTGGCCCTTCTTCGGACCGGCGACATAGAAGCGAGACGGGTAGCCCTTCACCTCAACCCCGAGGCGCTGACCGTCGCGCTCGGCAACGACATCGAGGCCGTGCTCGCGCGTCGCCGTGTTCGCCGTTCGGACGATGGTCCATCCCTCATCAGCGAGCCATTCAACGAGAAGGCGCTGGGTGTTCTCCTCCGTGTGCCACTCCGACGCCGGGTCCCCCTCTGCTGGGACAGACGGCAGCGGTGTAACCGCCGGAGCGGGGACATCTGCTCGCCAGCCTTCGATCTCCTCGGGGCGCGCTCGCCGGAACAGACCTCGGTCGAGCTTGGTCAGGAACGGCTCCTTGGACGAGAACTGGGAGCGGTTATCCACGTTCCAAGATGCGCCGCGGATGTGAGTGCGAATGGTCCGCTCGTTGGCCTTGTCGGGCGCGTGGCGGCGAAACCACGAGAGCGCCTCTTGCGAAGTGAAGGCCCCGGACTGGGTCGCGGCGTAGTCCCGGAGGAGTTCCCACACCGTCATCGTTTCTATGTCGCTCACGCCGCAAGAGTTCCACAGGCCTCCGACAGCGCGCGTGCTTCCGTGCTGCGTTCCGGCCCTCTTGGACGCCAAGTTCCGGCGGCTCCACTGCGCGTCCCCTTAGCCTTTGAGCATGACGGGGCGAAACGAGCGGGACACCTGCCGCGAGTTCGTCGTTCCGAGATTGGTGGAGTCCGGCTGGGCGGACAGCTTCCGCACCGAGTACGTGGTCCGCTCGGACCTTGCCACCAACACCACCCTCGGTGGCGATAGCCGGGTCGACTACCTGCTTGAGATCGTGCCCGGCCTGCCCGTTGGGGTGGTGGAGGCGAAGCGCGAGTACTCGAGCCCCGGACAGGGACTCCAGCAGGCCATCGAGTACGCCGTCGCCCTCGACCTCCCGACAGCGATCGCCTCGGACGGTCACGCCATCATCGAGCGCGACCTATCGACGGGGACCGAGCGACACCTGGACGCCTTCCCGACCCCACCCGAGCTCTGGGACCGATACGCCCGCCACCACCACCTGGATGAGGAGGCGCGGTCGGCGCTCTCCCAGCCCCTCTCGCAAACCCTGACCAACGCCGACGGATCCATACGGCAGCTGCGCTACTACCAGGTGGTCGCGATCAACCGCGTCCTGCGTGCCATCCTCGCCGGCGAGCCTCGTGTGCTGCTGCTGATGGCCACGGGCTCTGGCAAGACCCTCACCGCACTACAGCTCTGCTGGAAACTCCTCTCGTACTGGCGGGCTGTCGATGCCGAGCGACCCCGACGAATCCTCTACGTCGCTGACCGCGACGCGCTCATCAAGTCCCCGCTCAATGGCTACTTCCGACCCGTGTTCGGTGAGGGCGCGACGCGCATCCAGGGGCACGCCGTCATGGGTCGAGAGATCTACTTCGCCACCTACCAGTCGTTGAAGAACAGCAACGACGCTGAGTCGACGTTCGAGGGCTACCCGCCGGACTTCTTCGACGTGGTGATCGTCGACGAGTGCCACCGCGGCTCCGTGCCCGGGTCATCGTGGCGTGCGGTGCTCGACCGCTTCACGTCCGCAGTCCACCTCGGCCTGACCGCCACGCCAAAACGCGACGAGAACGTCGACACGTACGACTACTTCGGCGAGCCGGTGTTCGAGTACTCCCTGCGCCAGGGCATCGAGGACGGCTACCTCGCCCCGTACACCGTGCGGCGCGTCGTACTGACTCCCGATGCCGAAGGCTGGCGGCCCGATCCAGGCGAGGTCGACACCTTTGGTCGGGACATCCCGGATGGTCTCTACACGACCCGTGACTTTGAGCGCCTCGTGTCTCTCCTGCGCCGAACGGACGCTGCGGCTCGGCACCTCACTCAGATCTTCCGCGATCGCCCCGGGCGTGCCGTCGTGTTCTGCGTCGACTCCGAACATGCGGAGCAGATGCGGCAGGCCATGGTGGCGCACAATCTGCCGGAGGTGGCGGCCGATCCCTTCTGGGTGGTCCGGATCGTCAGTGCCGAAGGCGAGACCGGCCGGCGTCAACTCGACCGATTGTGTGACCCGGAGTCGTCGTCCCCCGTCGTCGCCACGACATCGCGGATGCTGTCCACCGGCATCGACGTCCAGGACCTGAAGTACGTCGTCCTGTTTCGCCCGATCGGCTCGATCGGTCGAGTTCAAGCAGATCGTCGGACGAGGTTCGCGTCTGTACCCCGACAACGACAAGTACTCCTTCGAGATCGTGGACTACGTTGGCGCGTCTGTCCTCTTCTCCGATCCAGGCTTCGATGGTGAGCCGGTGCGCATCCGGACCGAGCGCATCGACGAGTGCGGCGAGATCGTCGAGAGCGACGCCGGAGACGTCGCCCCCTCGATGCCGTCGCTGGGCGAACCGGAGCCCGACTCCGACCGCAGCCAGTCCGAGGGAGAACTCGACCAGCCCCCAGCGCGGAAGTACTACGTCGACGGCACGGAGGTCACGGTTACCGCCGAGGCCTACTACGTCGCCGACACCAGCACGGGCGCCCTCCGCCTCGTGGAGTACGCGGACTATCTGGCCGGCCAGGTCCGCGTGCTGTGTCCGACCATCGATGATCTTCGCGCACGCTGGGCCGATCCCCAGCTACGTGCGGTTCTGGAGGAGGGCCTCGCGTCCCGCGGCGTCTCCATCGAGGAGATGGCGAGGCGCCTCGAGCTCTCGACCGATACTGACCCGTTCGACGTCCTCGCACACGCGGCATGGAACGTCCCCCAACGGACCAGGGCCGAACGCGCTCGGCTGGCGCGCGAGGACCACGCCAACGATCTCGAAGCGCTGGTGCCGACCGCGCGCGAGATCATCTCCGCCCTCCTCGACCGCTACGAGGAGTACGGCGTCGAGGAGATGACCCACGTCTACGCCTTCCAAGTGCCGCCCTTGAGCAACTTCGGCTCACCGGTCGAAGCGGCACGGCACTTCGGCGGTGTCGAGGGGTGGCGTCAGGCAATCAGCGAACTTCAAGAGTGGCTGTACTCAGCGTGAGTTTTACTTTAGCGACGCGGGCTACGTAGAACTAAAGTCTATATTGAGTTCGCGTGGTGCTATGCTGAAGCCGTGGCCGGCACACGACAGGACCTAAGGCTGGCCCTCCAGCGCCTTGCGTTCAGCCAGGTTGGCTACTTCACCGCCGCCCAGGCGCTCGACCTTGGCTACAGCTATCAGGCACAGAAATACCACGCCGACAGTGGCAACTGGCTGCGTGTCGACCGCGGCCTCTTCCGGCTTCCCGACTGGCCCCTCTGCTCCTGAGGACCTCCGGAGGAGGTGGGGCAGCTCATGGCCGTGGCCGACGACCGGTTCCAGCCGTTCATCGCCCTCTGCGCCTTCGCCGGCCTGCGGCTCGGCGAGGCCGCCGGGGTCCAGTTTGGCGACGTCGACTTCCTCCGCAGGTCGCTGAAGGTCTCCCGCCAAGTCCAGCGCGTCAACGGCGGCGCGATCGACGTTCGGGCCCCGAAGTACGGATCAGAACGCGTCGTCTACCTCGCTGACAGCCTGGTCAACGTGCTCGCCGAACACGTCACCACTCACGGCACCACCGGCAAGGATCGGTGGCTCTTCGGCGGGGAGGGTGACAACCCTCCGCACCAGAACACCGTCGGCTACTGGTGGCGCAAGACGCTGCGCGACGCCGGCCTGTGCGGCATCAAGCTTCACGACCTGCGGCACTTCTACGCTTCCGGGCTCATCGCCGCAGGGTGCGACGTGGTGACTGTGCAACGCTCGGTCGGCCATGCGAAGGCGACCACGACGCTCAACACCTACGCCCACCTCTGGCCGACCGCCGAGGACCGCACCAGGAACGCAGCGGAGTCGATCATGTCCGCCTCTCTCGGCGCGGCCGCCGTGATGCTCGCCGAGTAGAGCAACGGACCGCAGTCACCGGGGGTATGGCACTCCCATGGCATCCTTTGCCGCAGATAGGAATGCCTCAGAAGGGTTGCTCGTCCCTACGGTCGTCATCCGCATAGGCGAGGAACTCGGCGTGAGTGGACCGGTTCTCGCGCCAGTACTTGACGGGGGTGCTCGGCCTCGCGCGAAAGTCGACACTTGTCATTACTAGTTCTTCCTTGGCTCGCGAGATCGCGACGAAGAATTCCGATGTAGCCGCGTCGCCCCAGAAGAGCTCCTCCTCGACTCCAAGCACAATCACCTTCTCAAACTCGAGGCCCTTGCACTTGTGGATCGTCAGAATCCGCACCGCGTCTAGTTCGGATAGCCGCTTGAGTGCTTCCACAGGGCTCCCGTCTACGGCCAACTCTCTTCCGAGCGCCTCCATAGCGCCTTCAATGACCTCATCAAGTCGGGTGCCTTGTTGGTAAGCCGGCGACAAGGCGTTGATCACTGGGCGCGTCACGACGTCCAGGAACTCGGTGATGACTGGCCGCCAGGCAGCGACGTCTTCTCGCGCGAACGAGGGCATCTGGACCCGTGCCCGCGCGCCCCGGAGTACTCGCTTGAGCTGGCTGTCGAACTGACGCGCTGCTTCTTCAGATGCGCTGGCGCGCGAGGCGACTCGCACCAGTTCGGCGTACGCCTCGGGATTGCGCTCGCCAGCCACGACCCACATGAAGTTGAAGATCATTGCCGCGGCGGGCTCGGCGGCTAGATCTTGACTCTCCTGCTCGTTGCGGTACGCAATGCCGCGATCATGGAGTTCCTCCGCAAGCGCCTCGGTCACCTGCTTGGACTGCTGGCGGACCAAGACTGCTATCTCGCTTGGCGGCACGCCATTATCGAGCCAGCCATCGATGAGATCCACGACTGCCGCTGCTTCTTCGATCTGGCTGTCGAAATGGAGCACGCGAATGACACCCTCGTCGCCCAAGAGGTCCTCATCTGGGCTGGCGGCTGCGGGATCCATGTCCGCGATCATGCGGTTCTGCATTCGACGAAGGCGCGGCGCGGCCCGGAAGTTCTGGTAGAGAGGCAACGACGCCGCGCCAAAGTCTTCAGAGAACCTCTTCATGATCCCGTCGAGAGCGCCGGCCCAAGCCATGATTCGTTGCTTGACGTCCCCGACAGCTGTCAGCTTCGCGTTCGTGCCCAGGAAGGCGGTTCTCACGAGCTGATACTGGTTCCTGGTGGCGTCCTGGAACTCGTCCAGAAACACGTGGCTGTAGGTCTGGCGCAGAGCGCCTCGGGCGTACGAGTTGTTCTCCAGGATCTCGAGTGCGAGTGGAACGAGGTCATCGAACGTGATCTGCACGCCGTGGACGCGAGTGCCAGCATCGATGCGATAGTCGGGCTGCAGCTCGTTCTGACCAGTTAGCGCTGGCCGGTAATTGTCGATCAGGTGCTTGGCGAAGGCATGGAATGTGAAGCTGTCGAACCGTGCCGCGTGCTGCGCTCCCGATCGCTTGCGTACACGTTCCCTGAGGTTTCGGGCGGCGTCGACCTTGAAGGAGATGGCGAGAATCCGCCGTGGGTAGGGGCACTCACCGGTACGCAACAGGAAGTCCGCGCGCTGCGCCAGGAGTTCGGTCTTGCCGGCGCCCGGGCCTGCAGCGACGACAACGCTCAAGTCGGTTGTGGTCGCGGCGGTGAGCGCATTGGGCTCGAGGGTGAGGTCATCGACGGGCCGCCAGTCCTCTGCCCGGATCACTCGGGCAACTCCGCTAGCTTCGCCTCTACCTGCTCGACCAGTCTGGCGAGTACGTCAGGGAGACCATTGAGGAGCTCCTCGTCGGTCAACCGGGATAGTGCCGCGAGGTGCGTCGCTGGCTTGCTCGCGAGGTCGAACTTGGCGTGGTAGTCGTCGAACAGGTCTAGGAGGTCATCGCCGAGCCGGTCCTCATTGACGTGGCTCTTGCCCAGCACGGCGACAATTGTCGACTCGTCAGGTGTGGATTCCTCGACTTCATACGCATCCGGGTATGCCTCAAGCATCATCAGGTCAAGGTCGAGAGGTGCCGAGAAGAAGACACCTCGACGCTCGAGCGCCGCAACCGGACCGCGACCGGCCTCGTACTTGGGATCGTCCAGCTTCGGGAAGTCAGTGTCGTCGTTCCACTTAGGAAGAGCACTGATCGCCTCCTCCTTGAACGGCGGGGTCGCGTTGATCTTGTTGACCTGCCGCAGCGCGTTGCGAACACGCCCCCATCCGCCGTGGAAACGCCCCGAGTCGAGGTCGAGTAGCGTGACGAACGGAATCTCCAGCCCATTCAGCAACCGCCAGAAGTGATTGACGTGGCGACCACCTAACGGCACCACAGAGACCGATGCGTCGTCTTCCGCAACACCTGACGCCGCCAGGACACGTGGCAGGACAACCTGCTCACTGTCTCCCTCGCCCAACACAACCAACCTGGAGAAGTAAAGCTCCGGGTAGGCCTGGACAGCCTCCCGGACGTATTTTGCCGCATCCTCATCGTCGTCAGGCAGGATGATGCGGCGCACCGCCGTTTCTCGCTGAGCGTCGAGGCGGAGGAAGCAGATCGACTCAGGGTGAACCCGGCGCAGCAGTGCTGGTGTATGGGTGGCGATGAGTGCCTGCACGTCGCCCTCCTCACAGGCTCCGCGCAGCTGTCGAATGATCCGACCAAGGTATTGAGGAGCAAGGCTGTTCTCGGGCTCCTCGAGCGCGATGAGGGTGTGGACGGGCGGCCGCAGGCGATCGGGGTCCAGCGACGGTTCCTTGCCGGCGAGTACTTGCCGAGCCAGCCCCTGCCATGCAAGCACCATCGAGATGTACAGCAGGGACTTCTGGCCGTCGCTGAGCCGTTCAAACGGCAATGGCGCCTCGTGGTGCGACGGAGAGAAGGTCACCGTCAGCTGACGCAGGACTCCCTCAAGCTCACCACGCCCGAAGGCAATGGAGGGATCGGCGAAGAAGGACCCCGTGTGCAGCCCCGCCCACTCCTCCGCCAACTGGGTGCCAATTCTCGCAACGGCGGCGTTGCCGACGAGCACGTCGGTTACGTCGGCCATGAGGTCGTTCAGTGAATCGCGTTCGGTACTCCAGTCGGCCGCCCGAAGGGTGCGGCCTATGAGCGATGCGGTCGTGTATGAGATGTGGTCGGCGGGGTCCCGGCGCGCCGGAAGATAGTGGACCTCGATGTGGCCGCGGTCGTATCGCGACATGTCCGCACAGCTTGTTGGCTCGTCGTCCTCGTCGACAGCTAGGACGTACTCGATCTTCTCGTCGATCTCGCCATCCGCTGCGAGGACCGCGGTCAGGCGGACTCGCACCTGAGGAACAGCGTTCTCGCTCTGGATCGTCATGTGCGAGAAGTTCGGCGGAACGGATGCGTGCACATCGTCGCTGTCTGCCTCGCGAAACTCGATGTCAACCTCAAGCCACAGTCTGGGCTGCTCGGCGTGAACCTCGCGAGCCGTCCGGTCGACTGGCACGTGGAAGTCCTCAACTCGGATCTTGCGCTGCGCGAGAATCGGGCTAAAGAGTCGCGAGAGCGCTTCCAAGACCGCTGTCTTGCCTGCTCCGTTAGGCCCTAGGACATAAGTGACGTCCTCGAGCTCGATCGCGGTCGGTCCAGGACCGAACGACTGGAAGTTGCTGAGACGGAGCTGAGAAAACCTCATCGCCGGTCTCGGCTCCCCTTGGGAAGCGCTCCGGATCGTCGCCGGGCCGACAGGTCGAGCACGTCGGCATCGAGGCTCGACAGTGGTTCCCATGACACCCAACTCTCGAAGTAAGAGCGTCCCAGACCGCACTGCTGTACCGCCGCGCTCAGAGCGTCGGCGTCACCTAGGAATCGCCGCTCAAGCGCCTGCTTCATCCACACGGCGCGCTCGTTGCCGACTGTCACGGGCTCGTTCTTGTTCCAGCCTCTTGCGGATATCTGCTTGTACAAGCTGCGGGCCTGATCGGCGTCGATGCGGCCCAGGTTCTGAAGTCGCACCACCATCGCCTTGATGGCGACGCCCCACCGGCCCTTGAGATTGGCGAGGGTAGTGAGCGTGACTCGACCACCCAAAGCCTCTAGGTCACTAAGGAACGCGTCCCCAGGGAGAAGGAACGCGCCGGCGAAGCGATGAGCCTGCTTCTCAATCGCCTTGGCCTGCTCAGCTGTGCCAGGCGGAGGCCAGGTGGCGTGCATAGTGACGTGGCCGAGCTCGTGGGCGAGGGTGAAGCGCTGGCGGTCTCCTGGGACGCCACCGCCCGGCGCCGGACGGCTCGCCCTCAGAACTGAGACCCCGTCGACGTGCATCGACATGCCCAGGTGCTTCCCGAGCTCGCTATCGAGGGGCAGAACTACACATCCGAGACGCTCGGCAGCTCGGGTCACGTTCGGCACCCATTTGACCGGGTCGACCCCGGCTTCCTCGCGAACCTCGAGTGCGAACTCCTCGATGTCGTCGTCGTTGTTAGGATCACCATCGAACAACGGCAGCCGCTCCGGGATTCGCCTGAGGTGAAGCTGACCGATGAACTCCATCGCAAGCAGAGTGTCAGCGACGTACTCGTCGACAGTCTTCTTCGGGGCGTCGGCGTAAGCGCGAAGCCAAGGGCGGGTGTAGAGCTGGTCGGGAAGCGGACGGCCGAGCACGTCGGTCGAGCAGTCAAGGGCGTGCGCGAGCCGCACCGCCGTCTCATCGTCGACTTGCTGGTGACCGCTTTCGATCCGATTGAGAAGGCTGACAGACGTGTTCAGTTGGGCGGCTAGGTCGGACTGCGTGGTGGCACGGGCGGTGCGGAGGCGGTTTAGACGCCCGCTGTCGAGGTAGGCGTGCACGATGACCTTCCTTCGTGGCTCAGGCGGGCCGAGCAGTGGCGCCTGGGGATGGTGGCGGTCGGGGGAAGTGGCTGCCAGGGTGACGGGCCGGGGTGCGACTACATCGCCTGGCCAATCTCGCCCTCTGCGGTGTCGTCCTCGTCGTCGTCGAAGCTGACACCGAAGTCATCCTCGTCGTCGGGCTGGAAGCCGGTGTTGGGATCGATCGGCGCCGTAGCGGTACCAAGCGGGGTAATCGGGCCAAGACGAAGACGCGGGACACGGTCGTCGGTCAGCCCGTCGACACGGGCCGCGAAGATGTCGACGATCATGCCGGTGTCGTCGACTGTGTAGGCCATCACCCACCTCTCGTGCCGGTACAAAGAGTCGGGCTCGGCGTCGGAGATGGTCATGATGGATTCGGAGGTGCAGAGGATGTCGTAACCACCCGTCTCAGGGTCCGGGTCAGCCTTGAGCACCCGGAACCTACGGTCGGTGTGGTCTTCTTCGACGAGGCACTGCACGTCGCAACCGCCCCCGACGACAGGGATCCGACCGAGACCGAGGCCAGTCGCGCGCTCGTCGATCGTGCTGAGGACGAGTTCACGTCCCATGCTGGACTGCGGCCGCCTTGTCCTTCTAAAGGCACGGTCTGACTGGACAGCCTTCTCGATCTTGTGGCCGCGCTCGCTGAACGCCTCGAGGATGCAGTCGGCGAGCTGGTGCATGAGATCCATGCGACTACTGTGACATTTCGCGGAAAGTTTTTCAAGCGATTGTCGCTTTGCGTCTTGTCGCCCCTCGACTCGGCGACCTCGAGGGAGAGTGCGTACCGGGCCTGATCCCGCCGACCCGACCGGCTCGCAGCACAACGCGACTGGCGTCCGAATCTGCTCCTCATCGACCGCGTGGCGGAGTTTCCTGCGGACTGCGTGCGGACCGCAGGGGCCTACATTCACTCTGACCTGGACAAACACGCCGATTCACACGTTGAAGCGGAACTCCACCACGTCGCCGTCCTGCATGACGTAGTCCTTGCCCTCCATGCGGGCCTTGCCCTTGGCGCGGGCTTCGGCGACGGAGCCGGTCTCGACGAGGTCGTCGAAGGAGATGATCTCGGCCTTGATGAAGCCCTTCTGGAAGTCGGTGTGAATGACACCGGCGGCCTGCGGCGCGGTCCAACCCTTGCGGATGGTCCAGGCGCGGGTCTCCTTCGGACCTGCCGTCAGATAGGTCTGCAGGCCGAGAGTGTTGAAACCCTTGTGCGCCAACTGATCCAGACCCGGTTCCTCGATGCCGACTGATTCCAGCAACTCACGCGCTTCGGCGTCGTCCAGTTCGGCGACCTCGGACTCCAGCTTGGCGTTCAGGAAGATCGCGTCGGCGGGAGCGACGAGTTCCTGCATCTTCGCTTGGAAGTCATCGTCGGTGAGCTGGTCCTCGTCCACGTTGAAGACGTAGATGAACGGCTTGGTGGTCAGCAGACCGAGTTCGCGGACGGCTTCGAGGTCGATCTCGCCCGGGTGCTTGGACAGCGGGTCACCGGTCTCCAGGATCTTCTGGGCGGCGACGGCGGCGTCCAGGACGGCCTTGTCGGTCTTCTTGCCCTTGACCTCCTTCTCCAGACGCGGCACGGCCTTCTCCAAGGTCTGCAGGTCGGCCAGGATGAGCTCGGTGTTGATCGTCTCCAGGTCGGACGATGGTTCGACCTTGCCGTCGACGTGGTGGACGTCGTCGTCGACGAAGGCGCGCACCACCTGACAGATGGCGTCGGCCTCGCGGATGTTGGCCAGGAACTTGTTGCCCAGCCCCTCACCCACCGAGGCGCCCTTGACGATGCCGGCGATGTCGACGAAAGAGACCGTCGCGGGAAGGATCTGCGCGGAACCGAAGATTCCGGCGAGCACCTTCAGGCGCGGGTCGGGCAACGGGACGACGCCGACATTGGGCTCGATGGTCGCGAACGGGTAGTTCGCGGCGAGCACATTGTTCTTGGTCAGAGCGTTGAACATGGTGGACTTGCCGACGTTGGGCAGTCCGACGATTCCGATGGTGAGGGCCACGGGACAAGGAGTCTACCGACCCCTTCGCCAACCCCTGCACGTGCACGCACCCAGCACCACATCCCCGCCCGGTGATGGTCGGGGAGGTTCGGTGATGTTCAGTGATGTTCCTTCCAGCACGCAATGACGTCGGCAGCGATGGAGTAGGCGAACTCCACCCGGCTGCGCTTGAACGGTCCGATCGGATCGTCCATCCCGGTGCTGTCGACGCGAAGGGTGAACGCGTCCCTGGCGAACAGGACGATGCCCGGGTCGGCCTGAGCCGCAGGCAGACCGAAGGCCGCGAGCCCAGTGATCGGGCGGGAGCCGGCGATGCTCGAACGCTGCTGCGCAAGGCTCTGGGTCGCGGCGGTCGGCGACCGGTGGGCCAGCACGGTGAGTACCAGCGGGCCGTCCGCCAGCCGGAAGGTGCACACGAACTGCTTGCCGTCCCAAGTGCTCGCCCCCCGGGGTTTGGACCCGAGTTGCAGATGTCGCTGCAGGCTGTCCTGGATCTCCGGCCCGCACACCATCGAGGCGGCGTCCGGCGCAGCGCCGGACGACGTGCCCCCCGAGCTCTTCACGACCGCGCTCGGCGGCGTGGTCGCCTGGGTCGACGACGATTGTGCTGAAGAAGCACATCCGGTGAGCGCGAACAAAGTCAGGGCGAGTACCGGTGCGCGGCGCATGATTCCCTCCGTCCGGTCACGCACGGTGCGAACTCATCAACCGCGCGTAAACCACGATGTTGTCCTCGTAATGGCCGACCGACCGGTCGAACTTGCCGCCGCAGGTGATCAACCGCAGCCCGGCGTGATCGAGATTTCCGTAGACCTTCAGGGTCGGGAACTCCGCCTTGTGGTACTGCTCCACCCCTTCGACCCGGAACACCGCGACGATGCCATCGGCGCGGGTGACCGACACGGTCTCACCCGGCTTCAACTCACCCAAGCGATAGAAAACGGAAGGTCCGGCTTTCTGCGAGTCGACGTGGCCGACAATGACAGAAGGGCCGATCTCACCGGGTGTCGGCGAGCGGTCGAGCCAGCCGGCGGGCGTCTGCAGGTCAGCGGGTGGAATGGCCACCACACCGTCGGCGTCCAGTCCATAAGAAGTAAGGGGCTCGCGGCTCATCGAAATCGCCGGCGCATCGAGCCGAACCGGCCGCGACCGGCTGATGACCGGACCCTTCGTCGCCTTGGGAGCGGCCGCCCCCGAACCGGACGCGGGCCCCTGCCCGGGGGTGGAAGGCGCCGGCACGGTGGACGGCTCCCCTTCAGCCGCCGGCAACGATGCGGCGGCCGAAGGGGAACTGGGCGGTGCGGGAGCCCGCAGGGCGTGCACCACCAGCAGCGATCCGACGAGCGCCATCAGTACCGCGACCACCAGGACGAGACTTCTTCCCATCGGCCCGGACAGCTGGGTTCTCATGACAATCTCCGCTCGTCGGATCGCTGTTCGGGGCTCAGTGCTGCTTGCTGAAGCGTCGACGCGTCACCAGCAACGCACCCGCGCCCATGAGCAGTACTCCGCCACCGGCGTAGTACGCGCCGGTGTCACCCGAACCGCTGGCGGTGCTGCCACCACCGGTCGGCACACCGCCGTCAGGCATCTCGTTCATCTGCGAGCGGTTGAGCTTTCCGCACAGTGCCGGCGATGTGGCGGCCAGCGGCAGGGACGGCACGAGGTCGCTCTTCGCGGCTCGTGCGGCCGCCGGGATCTTCGCCGGGTCGAGCCCGTGGACGACGACCACGGCGGTCCCCTTCTTCAGCGCCTCCACCGACTTGGCGTCGAGGGAGATGGTGCGCTTGTAGGTGTACTCGGAGCCGCTGGGCGCCGCTTTGACGTCGACGCCGGCGGCCGGGCTGGTGTCGCCCTTGACCGAAAGCGTGGTGACGATGCCGCCGTAGTGCGGAGCGCCTTCGGTGGTGCTGACCACGCCGTCACCGTTGCTGTCTGCGGACGTGTCGGGGCACATGCCCATCGCGCCGCCGTGGATGTGCTGAACGTGCGGGTACGGCGCATCCATGAACGTACTTGCCAGGCCCGACACCTTCTGGGTGACCGTGGCCTGGTTGCCCTGCAGCGTGAGCCAGAGCGAGCCGGACGCACCGGACCCGTTGATCGGGGCAAGGTTGGCCTCATAGGTCCAACCCGTGTCGGCCTGAGCTACCGGCAGCACTGTCGCACCCGCCGCGAGTGCGGCGATCGGAGCGAGGAGAAGCATCTTGGAATTCATCGTTCGGCCTTCCTGGAATGCGGCCGACCCGGTGTCGACCGTTCAGACTCGGGAGCCGCGTGCGCGGTGACTGCCGCGGTGCTCGTTCCCGGCCTTGCTCCAGTGATTCGGAGCGGGGTGGGAAACGGATTGGAACAATTTTCCTTCGTCTCGGACGAACCCCGTCTCGATCAGTTGCTCTGCAGCTCTCTGCCCTTCCATTCCGGCAGTCCGAGGGCCGCGAACATCGCCACGGCGAATGACACCGCGATCAGGACGAAGGTCGTGCCGGTGCCGTAGTTATCGTGCACCCACGGCACGAGCAACGGGCCGATGATGGACGCGATCCGGCCGAACGCCGTCGCGCTGCCGCTGCCCGTGGCACGCATCGTCGTCGGGTAGACCTCGGGGGTGACCGCGTAGAGCGCACCCCACGCACCGAGGTTGAAGAACGACAGTAGGCAGCCGGTCAGCAGGATCGCCGACTCCGAACTCGATTGCCCGAACGCGATGGCCGAGGCCGCCGACCCGAGCAAGAAGGTGGCGAGGGTGAACCGGCGTCCGATCTTCTCGATCAGCACCGCCGCAACCGCATAGCCGGGCAACTGGGCGAGCGTGATCCACAGCGTGAACTCGAACGACTTCGCCATCGGGAAACCCTGCGCGACCAGGAAGGTCGGGATCCACAGGAAGGCCCCGTAGTAGGAGAAGTTCACCCCGAACCAGGTGAGCCAAAGCGCGACCGTGCGTCCGGCAAAACGCTTCTCCCACAACGCTTTGATCGACGGTTTCGCAGCGGGCGGCGGTGTCGGTGACGGCACGGGTTCTATCCCGGACGCCTCCTCGAAGCGCCGCACCGACGCTTCCGCCTCGTCGATCCGTCCGGCTTTCTCCAGGAAGCGCACTGATTCCGGCAGTCCCCGGCGGACGTAGATCGCATACAGCGCCGGGACGACACCGAGCACGAGCGCCCAGCGCCAGCCGTTCTCCTGCGGCACGACGTAGTAGCCGATGAGCGCGGCGAGGATCCAGCCGACCGCCCAGAAGGCTTCCAACAACACGACCATGCGCCCCCGGATCCGAGCCGGCGCGTACTCGCTGACCAACGTGGACGCGACCGGCAATTCAGCGCCGAGGCCCAGGCCGATCACGAAGCGGAACACGATGAGCATCCAGAAACCGGTCGACAACGCCGAGAACCCGGTCGCCAGGCCGTAGACGATCAAGGTGAGCGCGAAGACGTTACGCCGGCCGATGCGGTCGGCGAGGTATCCGCCCATCGACGCGCCCACGGCCATGCCGATGAAGCCGACGGACGCGATCCAGGAGATCTCCGCGGTCGACAGGCCCCACTCCTGCTTGATGGCGACCATCAGGAAGGAAATCAGTCCGACGTCCATGGCGTCGAGGGCCCAGCCGATGCCGGAGCCGCCGAGCAACCGTCCGTGCAGTTTGTTGAACGGCAACCGGTCGAGCCGTTGGCTGCGGGTGAGCTCGCCATTGGCGACGCTCCTGGTGCCCTCAGTGCTGACGGCGCTGGACATAGGTCCTCCTGGGTGCGGGTGCGGTGCGAAATCTATCGCCCCGGTGACTCGCGTGCGGCAGTTCGCCGCCTACGGTGCTTGTCGGTGGTCGATGCAAGGCTGAAGTCATGAGTCAGATCGGGTTCTTCGTCCTCGGCATGGTCGTCGGTGCTGCGGTGGCCGCAGTGGTGCTGTGGTCCTGGTTGCGCACGCGGTACGAGGCGCGCATGGTGGGCGCGACCACCGAGGCCGGGCTACTGCGCGAGAGGGTGATCGACCTCGAAGCAGCGCTGGGTGAAGACCAGCAGACCGCCCAGGCACTGGCCCCGCTCTCCTCGACGCTCGCCCGGGTGGAGCGGCAGGTGGAGGCGCTCGAACGCGACCGCGCGTCCCAGTACGGCGCCCTCGGTGCACAACTGCGCGCGGTCAACGAAACCACCGGCGCGCTCCATCAGCAGACCGCGGTGCTCGCCGGTGCGCTCAAGTCCTCGAACACCTCCGGGGCCTGGGGTGAGATGCAACTGCGCCGGGTGCTTGAGCACGCCGGCCTGATCAAGCACTGCGACTTCGACGAACAGGTGCGCGCAATCAGTAGGCACGGCAAAGACATTCGCCCGGACGCCGTCGTCCGCCTTCCCGGTGGCAAAGTGCTCGTGGTCGACTCGAAGGCACCGATCCAGCACTTCCTCGCGGCGCAGTCCGGCGAGGTCGACGACACCGAGCGCGAGCGTCTGCTGCGCACCCACAGCACCGCCCTGCGCGGCCACGTCGAGGCGCTGTCGGCCAAGGACTACTGGAGCGGCTTCGCGACGACGCCCGAGGCGGTGCTCTGCTTCGTGCCGTCCGAGGCGATCCTCGCGGCGGCGGTCCGTACCGACCCCGACCTGATCGATCGCGCGATGGCGCGCCGGGTACTGCTGGTCTCCCCCGCCACCTTGCTGAGTGCCCTGCAGACCACGGCGCTGGTATGGCGTCAGGACGCGCTGGAGTCCAATGCCCAGGAACTGCTCACGATCGGACGCGAGCTGTACGAACGCCTCGGCACCCTGGGCAGGCACACCCATCGCATGGGCGACTCGTTGCGCCGGTCGGTCGAGGCGTACAACGCGATGGTCGGCACGCTCGAAGCACGTGTGCTGGTGTCCGCGCGGCGGATGGAGTCGCTGGGTCTTGCTTCCGAGCCAGTGCCCGACGTGCCGCCGATCGAGCAGGCACCGCGCCCACTGACCGCCGCTGAACTCATCGACGCGCTCGACGACGAGGTCGGCCGACCGGCCCTCGACTTCGGTGCCCCACCGAGCACGCAGCGCGGGTCCGAATCGGCCTGATTCAACCGGTGAGCTGCCTGCCGGTTCCGGCTTCCTGCATGCGCCGGCGAGCCGTCGTGGTGCCCGCCCCGACCGGTCGAACCCCGACGGCCTTACCGAGCCCGAACGCCGGCATGTTCGCGTAGACCGTCTCGTGACTGCCGGGCGAGATCTCGTAGGTCTCGTGCCAGATGCCGACCGTGCCGTCGTCGCCGACGCGCCGCATGAACGCGCGCCACGGCTCGAGGTGGGGAGCCTCACGGTCGGAGGCGAAGTCCTGCAGGTGCTGCACGGAGCGCCAGTAGGTCAGCGCGAGCGTGGTACGGCCGAACCACAGGTCGTACGCCATCATCCCCACCTCGGGCCGCTGCGCGAGGTACTTCAGCATCTTCGGCATCGCGGTGAAGACCGGCGCCCACCGATCCGGCCGATGAATCGCGTTGAACCGCATACCGATCAAGAACACGACCGCTGCGTCGACCGGCTGGTTCGTGTATCGGCCGCAGTGGATCCCGCTGCCCGTCCGTGCCATCGCGCACCACCTCTTCGAGTTTCAGAACGACGTTATAAAACAAGGTTATGAGACGATTCGAGGTATGGCAAGACCCCAGGTGTACGACGATGCGCTGCGAACCGGACTGATCGGTGTCGCGACCGAGCAACTGGCCGACGGTGGCGCAGACAGCCTGTCGCTGCGGCGCGTCGCCGGCGCCGCCGGGACCTCGACGAACGCCATCTACACCTTGTTCGGCGGAAAGAACGAACTGATCGAGGCCGCCGTCGTGGACGCCCTCTCCAGCTTCGCCGCAGCCCAGGAGTCCGCACCGCTGAGCGACGATCCACTGGTCGATCTCCGATCGCTGAGCGACGCCTATCGACGATGGGCCATCCAACGCCCTGCCCTCTACGCGGTCATCTTCGGCGGACGTCTGGGCCAACCGGTCGAGACCGGTCGCACGATTCAGGCGGGCGAGCGCGCCCTCGCCCCCTTGGTCGCTCGCGTCGCACGAGCAGTCGACGCCGGCATGCTGCGCCCCGAGGATCCCGAGCTCATCGCTCGCGCCATCTGGGCCGCCGTGCACGGCGCCGTCTCGCTGGAGAGCCAGGGACTGGCTGACGAATCGCTCTACCGCGCGGTCGAGGCCGCCCTGCTGCGCGGTTGGGCACCGGACCCTCCGCAATAATCGGCGGGTGAACCGAGCCAGTGACGACCAGGTGCGCCAACTGCTGGTGTACCTGTCTGCAGCACTCATCGCCGGCGGCGCCGGATCGCATGAGGTCGAGCGGGATATTCGGGTCATCGCCACTCGACTCGGACACCCGGGCGTCCAGCTGCACGCGCAGCCGGTCGGCGTGGCGCTGTCGCTCGGCCACGGCAAACCCGCGACCTATGAGTCCGTCGAGGGTCCGCTGCGTCTCGATCAGTCCGCAGCGGTCGCTGCGATCCAGCAAGGCCTTCTGGCCGGTTCGATGGATCCGGATGAAGCCCTTCTGCGCCTGCGGGGCCTTCGCGCCCAGCCGCACCGACACCCCGTCAGCGGGATGTACTTCGGCGGTCTGTGCGTCGGCGTCGGGCTGGCCCTCATCCTGCAACCGTCCTGGGCAGCGGTCGCGTTCGGAGCACTCATGTCGCCGTTCGTCGCGATGCTCATGCGCGGCACGGGACGCGGGCTGCTACCCGCTGCCCTCCTTCCATGCGTGGCTGCGTTCGGAGTCTCGCTCGCCGCGTTCTGGGCGTACCGACACGGTTACGTGGCAAGTCCATTGCGCACCCTCCTGCCGCCGGTGGCGGTCTTGCTTCCCGGCGCAACGATCGTGACCGGCCTCTCTGAGCTGGTCAATGGTGCGGTCGTCAGCGGAACAGCCCGATTGACTTCGGGCGCAACGCAATTGGTGATGTTCGCAATCGGCATCGTCGGCGCCGCTGCACTGTTGGACGTCGACGCCGGAGCCCTGCAGAACGCCCGCACCGACGACCTCGGCTGGTGGAGCCCGGCTCTCGGACTGCTGCTGGTGACCGCCGGGATCTGCTTGCAGGAGTCCGTGCCTCGGACCATCGCGCCCTGGGTGCTGTTGGTGCTCGCCGCGACGATGACCGCTCAGCTGATCACCCAAGCACTGACGAACACCGCCTGGACCGGTGCCTTCGTGGGCGCGATCGTTGCGAGCGTCACTGCGTGGTCTGTCGCGGTGCTTCGCCGGGGGTTGCCCCGCATGGTGCTCTTCCTACCGAGCTTCTGGCTGCTCGTGCCAGGGTCGATCGGCCTGGTCTCGGTCGCTCAACTCGGGCTGGAACCGGAGCTTTCCGGCCCGACCGCAGCTCTCGCGGCCGGCGTGATCCTCGCGGTCGCCCTCGGCCTGGTGATCGGCACGACGCTGGCCCGTTTGGTGCGCCTGGCCTACGTCGCGGCACGGTCCCGGCGGGCGAGTGCCGCCGCCCGCTGAAGCTTCGGCCAGATGCCTGGGGTGACGAGAACCGCCCGCGTCAGGACGCGAGCGAATCTCGATACCCCGCGCCACTGGCGCCGATGTCAGCGACGGCGGAGGAATGACCTCAGTGCAGTGAGCCGGCGTCGTGGCGCACCTTGTCGGCGTCCGCGCCGTTCTTGGCCTTGAGGTCGCGACGTAGTTCGTTCGGGAGCGAGAACAGCAGGCTCTCCTCGGCGGCCACGATCGGCTTGACGTCCTCGTAACCGCGCTCGGCCAGGTAGCTCAGCACATCGCGCACCAGCACCTCCGGCACCGATGCACCGGAGGTGACGCCGACCGTCGAGACGCCCTCGAGCCACGCTTCGTCGATCTCGTCGGCGTAGTCGACCAGATACCCGGCCCGGGCGCCGTGCTCGACGGCCACCTCGACCAGGCGCACCGAGTTGGAGGAGTTGCGGCTGCCGACCACGATCATCAGATCGGTGTCGGGCGCCATCTGCTTCACCGCAAGCTGACGGTTCTGCGTGGCGTAACAGATGTCGTCCGAGGGCGGATCCTGCAGCTTGGGGAACTTCTCCCGCAGCCGGCGCACGGTCTCCATCGTCTCGTCGACCGACAGCGTGGTCTGCGACAGCCAGACGACCTTCTCCGGATCGCGCACGGTGACCTCGTCGACGTGGTCAGGGCTCTCCACGAGCGTGATGTGCTCGGGTGCCTCGCCGGACGTGCCGACGACCTCCTCGTGGCCCTCGTGCCCGATGAGCAGGATGTCGAAGTCGTCGGACGCGAACCGCTTGGCCTCGCGGTGCACCTTGGTGACCAGCGGGCAGGTGGCGTCGATCGTCTTCAACGACAGCGCAGCGGCCTCGTCATGCACGACCGGCGCGACTCCGTGGGCGGAGAAGATGACCGTGGCGCCCTCGGGTACTTCCTGGGTCTCGTCGACGAAGATCGCCCCACGCTTCTCCAGCGTGGTCACCACGTGCTTGTTGTGCACGATCTCCTTGCGGACGTACACCGGCGGTCCGTACAGGTCGAGCGCCTTCTCGACGGTGATGACCGCGCGGTCGACACCGGCGCAGTACCCCCGCGGCGCAGCCAGCAGGACGCGCTTGGTGTCGGTGCTCTCAGCGCGAACGGTCTCGGTCGTCGAAGTCATGCTTGCCATGGTAGGTGAGCGAGCGCCGCGTCCCGAATTGCAGCCACCCTGCGATCTGTCTCACATCGCGAGATCTTCCCGACTCCAGGCAACCGTTCACCGCGGTCACGGCGTCGATGGTTATGACGCGGACACGGGGGTGCCGCGCTCACGGGGGTGAAGGGTCCCGCGTATGTCATTCAGGGGAGGACATACGCGGGACCTTTCCATGTGCCCACGTCGGCAAGACGAACGCGGCTTATTCTCGGCAGCGTGACTCCCCTGCCCGAGAAGGCCGCCGACACCACGGCCGACGAGCCATGGCCGCTGCGCCTGCTGAGTATGAAGATCGGCGACTACATCGACAAGATGTCACCGGTCTGGGTCGAGGGGCAGCTGGTGCAGGTCAACCGCCGTCCGGGAGCGCCCACCGTCTTCCTCACCCTGCGCGACGCCGACACGGAGTTGTCGATGTCGGTCACCACCCACGTCAACACGCTGAACGCGATGGGACCGTCCGTGCAGCCGGGCGCTCGCGTGGTGATGCATGCCAAGCCGACCTTCTGGTCGCGCAACGGTTCGCTGCAGTTGGACGCGCGTCAGATCCGCGCCGTGGGCATCGGCGAACTGCTCGCCCGGGTCGAGCGCCTCAAGCAGTTGCTGCGCAGCGAAGGGGTGTTCGATGCGTCCCGCAAGCGGCCGCTGCCGTTCGTCCCCAAGACCGTCGGACTCATCTGCGGACGCAACAGCGCGGCCGAGCGCGACGTGGTCGAGAACGCTCGGCGCCGTTGGCCGGCCACGCGATTCGAGATCCGGCAGGTTGCCGTCCAGGGGTCGTCGACGGTCGAGGAGGTCACCACCGCGCTGAGCGAGCTCGACGCGCATCCCGACATCGATGTCATCGTGATCGCCCGAGGCGGCGGATCGTTCGAGGATCTGCTGCCGTTCTCCAACGAGACGATGATCCGAGCGATCTCGTCGGCGCGCACCCCCGTGGTCAGCGCCATCGGGCACGACGTGGACAGTCCGTTGCTCGACTTCGTCGCCGACGTCCGCGCGTCCACCCCGACCGACGCGGCAAAGCTGATCGTCCCCGACCTGCAGGAGCAGCTTGCCGGTGTTCGCCGGTTGCGCGAGACGGGTGCACACAGCCTGCACCGGCGCATCTCCCACGAACGCCAGCGGATCGACATGCTGACCAGCCGTCCGGTGCTCGCCGACCCGCAGACGATGGTGCAGACGCGCCGCGAGGAGATCGTCCGACTGCAGGAACGCGCACGACTTCGGTTGTCGCACAGGCTCGAACGCTCGCACGACAGCGTTACGCACCTGCAGGGGCAACTGCGCGCACTGTCGCCGCAGCAGATCCTTGAGCGCGGGTATGCGGTCGTGCGTCAGGTCGACAGCACCGTGATCACCGACGTCGCGGACGTCTCAGCGGACGACCTGCTGCGGGTCACCGTGGCGCGCGGCGACTTCGCCGTCCGTCCCGTCGCGGAGCCCGCGTCGTAGGCTGGCACGCATGCCGAAGCAGCAACCGAAGACCGAAGCAGCCGCCGCCGGCGACGAGTTCGCCGACGTGAAGGAACTCGGTTACGAAGAGGCGAGGGACGAGCTGGCCCGCATCGTCTCGACGTTGGAGGCCGGCTCGGTGTCGCTCGAGGAGTCGATGCGGCTGTGGGAGCGCGGCGAGGCCTTGGCCAAGCACTGCCACACCTGGCTGGACGACGCGCAGGAGCGGGTGCAGCAACTCACCGGCGACGAGCCCGCCGACGACTGACCTCGCTACATCCGTAGTAAACGAAACCGGTTGCTACCAGGACCGATTGCCGAGGGCGAACCTCAGGACGTCTTGGCCGGCTTCAACAGCGAGGCGAACTTCTGCAGCTCGGACCACTCGCCACGACCGGTCACAATCGTCGAGAGGCCGTTCAACGGATCCTTGCGCACCAGCGACGACTGCTTGTTGCTCGAGCGGTACAGCTTGGTCCACTCGGCACCATCGACCTGCACCGTGCCTTGCGGTTCGGCGTAGTTGGTCTGGTGCTTCACCCACATCTCGGTGGGTTCGGCCGTCTGCTGGACGGCGATGTACTTGCTGTCGGGCAGGTCGTAGCCGGCCTGCCAGGTCGGTGGCTGGTTCTGGAAACGGATGACCCGGACGTTGGCAGGGATCCACTCCTTCGGCGCCGGCTGCGGGTAGGACACCTGCCACTTCAGCGAGATGTTGGTCTCGCGCGCGATGGCGGCGACGTCGACGCCTTCGCGATCGATCTTGTTCACCCGGGGAATCAGCGCGTTCCAACCGATGACGCCGAGCATGACGACGAGCATCGAGATGATCATGCTCTTTGCGTTACCGCGCATACCCCGTCGCTTCGGTGCCGGCTGCTGCGTGCCGGGCTCCTGCGGGTGCTGCTGCGTGGCGGTTTCGTCGACGGTCACGCCGTCCATCGTCCCTCATCGCGGGCGTGACCGCGCCATCGACTACCCGGATCGGACGGTGGCGCACGCCACATGGCCGATAGGCTCAGCCCAAGCCCCACGCCCGTTCGAAGGAGACCCATGTCCGAACAACCGTCGATCTCGATCAAACCCGACCGCAACCTCGCGCTCGAACTGGTGCGTGTCACCGAGGCCGCCGCAATGGCCGGCGCACGATTCGTGGGCCGTGGCGACAAGAACATCGCCGACGGCGCTGCCGTCGCAGCCATGCGCGAACTGATCTCCACCGTCGCGATGAACGGCGTGGTCGTGATCGGTGAGGGCGAAAAGGACAACGCGCCGATGCTGTTCAACGGCGAGCGTGTCGGTGACGGCACCGGCCCCGAGGTCGACGTCGCGGTCGACCCGATCGACGGCACCACCCTCACCGCGAAGGGCATGAACAACGCGGTGTCGGTCATGGCGGTCTCCGAGCGCGGTTCGATGTACGACCCCAGCGCGGTCTTCTACATGGACAAGCTCGCGGCGGGCCCGGAAGCGGCCGACGTCGTCGACATCCGCTTGCCGGTCGCCGAGAACATCCGACGGGTCGCCAAGGCCAAGGGAATGAACCGTTCCGACGTCACCGTCGTGATGCTCGACCGCCCGCGCCACGAGGAGCTCGGTCGCCAGGTGCGCGACGCCGGCGCCCGCATCCGCTACATCAGCGACGGCGACGTCGCCGGCTCGATCATGGCCGCCCGCGAGGGCACCGGTATCGACCTGCTGCTCGGTATCGGTGGCACCCCCGAGGGGATCATCAGCGCGTGCGCGATGCGCTGCATGGGTGGCGTCATCCAGGGTCGTCTGTGGCCCGTCGACGACGACGAGAAGCAGCGCGCGATCGATGCCGGTCACGACATCGACGCGGTGCTGTCGACCAACGAACTGGTCAAGAGCGACAACTGCTTCTTTGTCGCCACCGGCATCACCGACGGCGAACTACTCAAGGGCGTCCACTACGAAGGTGGCGGCGCCACCACGCAGTCGCTGGTGATGCGTTCCACCAGTGGCACCATCCGGATGGTCGAGGCCCGGCACATCGCGGCCAAGGTCGACGACTACCGCTGAGCGGAATCTTGATCATGCGGACGTTGGTGGTCGGTGAGGCGCTTGTGGACGTCGTGCGCCCGGTGAACGGCGAGGTCGCCGAGCATGTCGGTGGGTCGCCGCTTAACGTCGCCATAGGGCTGGCCCGGCTCGGGCACCCGGCACAACTGGCCACGTTCATCGGGGACGACGACCGCGGCGCCGCGATCCGCGCGCACCTCGCCGCGGACGACGTCCAGTTGGTGGCCGGCAGCGACGGTGCCGAACGTACGGCCACCGCGGAGGCCGTCCTCGACGAGACGGGTGCGGCGACGTACACGTTCGACATCGACTGGCAGGTGCCGTACGAGCTTCCCGCGGCCGAGCACCTGCACACCGGATCCATCGCGGCCGTACTGCAACCGGGCGCGTCCGCCATCCGCGAGGCGTGTTTCACCCAACGCGCCCACGGCACCATTTCCTACGACCCGAACTGCCGTCCGCAGCTGATGGGTGAGCCGGGCGACGCGCGGTCCGACATCGAGCAGTTGGTCGGGCTCTGCGACGTGGTCAAGGCCAGTGACGAGGATGTGCGCTGGTTGTACGGCGAGGTACCGGTCGAGGAGATCGCGCGCCTGTGGGCGCAGCTCGGTCCGGCCTTGGTCGTCGTGACGCGGGGGTCCGACGGTGCGGTCGCCTGCCTGCCGTCCGCCGGCTCCGACGATGCGGTGAAAACCGTTGCCGGCCAATCGGTTTCGGTGACCGACACGGTCGGTGCGGGCGACTCGTTCATGTCCGGGCTATTGAGCGGCCTGTCGGACGCCGGCTTCCTGGGCAGCCTCGCAGCACGGTCCCGGTTTCAGAAAGCCGGCTGGGACGACGTCCTGCCCGCACTCGAACGTGCAGTCGCGGCGGCATCGATCACGGTGTCCCGTGCCGGAGCCAACCCGCCGACCCGAGCAGACCTCGCAATCGACTGAAATCCGCGTGAGTTTGTGCCCTTCGCCGGGCCCGGCGAAGGGCACAAACTCACGCGGATTTGGTTGGGGTTCAGTCGGTGGCGCGCTTGAGGCCACGCACGTCGAACCCGAAGGGCATCTCGAGACGGTGGCGCTTCATCAGATCGTCGTCCGACAGCAGGTCGACGGTATGGCCGTCGGCGGCGATCACGCCGTCCGACAGGATCACCGATCGCTCGCACAGTTGCACCGCGTACGGCAGGTCGTGGGTGACCATCAGCATCGTCACATCGAGCGACTGGACGATCTCGGCGATCTCGCGGCGTGAAGCCGGGTCGAGATTCGAACTCGGTTCGTCCATGACCAGGATCTCCGGCTCCATCGCAAGCACGGTCGCGATGGCGACGCGACGCCGTTGACCGAACGACAGGTGATGCGGCGGACGCCCCGCGAACTGGGCCATACCGACCAATTCCAGAGCGTGCTCGACCCGCTGCTGGAGTTCGGCTCCGCGCAGCCCCAGGTTGCGCGGTCCGAACGCGACGTCCTCCCCCACCGTCGGCATGAACAACTGGTCGTCGGGGTCCTGGAAGACGATGCCCACGCGGCGCCGGATCTCGAGCAGGTTCTTGTCGTCGACGGGCATCCCGGAGACAGCCACCGACCCCGCCCCGGCGCGCAGAATCCCGTTGAGCTGCAACACAAGTGTGGTCTTGCCGGCACCGTTGGGACCGAGCAACGCCACCCGCTCGCCACGGTGCACGTGCAGATCGACACCGAACAGCGCCTGGTGGCCGTCCGGATAGGCGAAAGCCAGTCCGCGGACGTCGAGAACAGGTGTGCTCACAGCAGGTGGCTCACGATGGCGACGGTCGCTGCAAGAACCGGGACGGTGAGACCGAGGATCCATGCCCGGGCACTCACGTGTTCTGCTTCGGCGCGCGGCATCCGCCCACCGTACCCGCGCGACAACATGGCCAAGTGCACTCGTTCGCCGCGCTCGTAGGAACGGATGAACAAGGCGCCGGCGGTGGACGCAAGCACCGGCCACTGAC
Organism: Yimella lutea; assembly: GCF_006715095.1. NCBI lineage: Bacteria > Bacillati > Actinomycetota > Actinomycetes > Micrococcales > Dermacoccaceae > Yimella > Yimella lutea. The sequence goes on along the minus strand of NZ_VFMO01000001.1, from coordinate 1,142,691 downwards.
GCACCGATGTGGCTGTGAATCCTCGGGATTCACGTGCCATCCGCATCCGGCGCAATTGATCGGTCACGACGTCCAGATAGCGCACGGTGAATCCAAGGATCTGCACCAGTTGCTGCGGCAACCGCAACCGGTCCAGGCCGCGGACGACGTCCGGCGCCTCGGTCGTGGCCGCGAACAACAGCGACGCGAGCACGCCGAGCGTCCCTCGGGCCAGTAACGCGAGACCGGCATGCAGGCCGGGTTCGGACACCGTGACCCCGAGCAGCTGCGTCCGCGGACCGGTGGACACGAATGGCATCAGCACCGCAAACACGACGAACGGCACCTCGATCCACATCCGACGCACCAGGGAGGTCACCGGCACCCGCGCGACGGTGATCGCACCGCCCAGCAGCAGAGCGTGGACTCCGAACGCCCACCAGTTGCTCGTGCTGGTCGCGACGACCGACACGACGAACAGCGCCAGTGCCACCAGCTTGACCTGCGGTGCGAGCGCGTGCACCGGCGAGTGACCGTGCCAGTGCAGGGCGTGCCCGTGCGGACCACCCAAAGCGGTCAGTCGTTCTTGCGCGAGCTGCGGCGCAGCAGCCAGATGAGACCGGCCATGATCGCGGCAACGACGATCAGACCGGCCAGACCCGCGAGTCCCCCCGACACTCGCGAGTCCGCCACACCGCTGACCGTGTAGTCGGCGAGCGGTGAGTCTGCAGTCTGATGGTCCTTCGCGGAGTCGGCGAAGCCGAGCGACTCGGCGACGTACTCCAGACCATCAGGATTGGCGGACGCGTAGAAGGACACGACGCCCGCGAGAAGGATGCTGACGATTGTCCCGACGATCAGGACCGTGCGGGTGGAGACCCGCTTCATGGACGATTCGCTGTGCGGCTCGGCCGTCTGGTCGAGATCGGTGCTCATGCGGCCACCTCCGTGCGGCGGATGACGAGTTCGTTGTCGGCCCGGTAGCGGCGCGCGCCGTACACCAGGTCCGGACGTGCGGCGAGCACGGACGAGACGGCGAGCGTCGTGATCAGCGCCTCACCCAGGCCGATCAGCAGGTGCCAGCCGAGCATCGTGACCGCGAGCTTGCCGAGCGGGATCGGGGCTTCGCCGCCGATGGCGTACAGGCCGGTGAACGCCAGCGCAGCGGCCGGGACGCTCAGCAACGCGGCGACGAACGCGGCGGGTGGCACCATCGTCCGCTTCTTGGGAAGAACGGCCTGCAGTCCACGGAAGACCAACCAGCCGGCCCAGACACCGACAATGCCCATCAGCACGACGTTCGTGCCGAGCGCGGTGATGCCGCCGTCGGCGAACAGCAGCGCCTGTACGAGCAGCACGACGGTCAGCGCAAGGGTTGCCGTGTACGGACCGACCAGGATCGCGGCGAGCGCGCCGCCGAGCAGGTGACCCGAGGTGCCCGCGCCGACCGGGAAGTTCAGCATCTGCGCGGCGAACACGAACACCGCGACCAGACCGGCGAGAGGTGCAGCGGCCTCGCTGAGTTCGCGGCGTGCTCCGCGCAGCGCGAGAGCCACGCCGCCGGCGGCGATGACGCCCGTGCCGAGCGACGTCGGTACGTCGAGGAATCCGTCGGGTACGTGCATGCGAAGGACCCTACTCCTTGATGCGACCCAGTCGCATATGTTTCCCCCGGATCCCCGCAAACCTACTGGTCCAACGCGTCCCTACCTCACACACCTAGTGGGTTCGCACGCGTTCAGTAGCTTCGCCGAGCTGGAGTGAACGGCAGAAGGTGGACGGGCAAGGCCCGCCCCGGCGAACCGGGACGGGCCCTTTGGTGTACCTGCGGTCAGGACGCCCGCGAGGAGCCACCGTCCCGATCACGGCCGCCGGCGTGCGCCGGGGTGTTCGAGGACTTCGCCTCGAGCGCCTTGGCCCGATCGAGGGCAGCCTTGCGCTGCTGCTCGGAGTCGCGAGCGATCTCGGCCGCCTTGTCGTCGTCGCGGGTCAGGTTGTCGCCGGACTCGGGATCAAAGACGTGCATCAACGACGGGTCGAAGATCAACTCGGCGTCGTCTCCCTCGAGCACCCGCGAACGGGAGTCGAGGTTGACGATCATCTGGGTGCGCATGCCCTCACCGTCGAGGTCGCGGTCGAGTTCCTCGAGCTTGTCGCGCACCGCGGAGTCAGCCTCGAACGGGATGTAAGCGTACTGCTCGTTGCCCAACCATTCGGTCTGGTCGACGTTCGGAGTGAACGTGACACCGTCGATCTTGTCGCCCAGCGAGGCGTCCTTGATGTGCTCGGGACGCAGACCGACGATCACCAGATCCTTGCCCTTCACCTTGGCCGCAAGATCGCCGTCCATAAGGACGTCGACGAACGGCAGGTGCAGGGTGTCGCCATCAACCCGCGCGGGCAGGAAGTTCATCGGCGGCGAACCGATGAACCCGGCGACGAACAGGTTGATCGGCTGTTCGTACAACTCCCGCGGCGATGCGCACTGCTGCAGCACACCCTTCTTCAGCACCGCGACCCGGTCGCCGAGGGTCATCGCCTCGGTCTGGTCGTGGGTGACGTAGATGGTGGTGATGCCGAGGCGGCGCTGCATACGCGCGATCTCGGTACGCATCTGACCGCGCAGCTTGGCGTCCAGGTTCGACAGCGGTTCGTCGAACAGGAACGCGTCCGCGTCACGGACGATCGCGCGACCCATGGCCACACGCTGCCGCTGACCACCGGACAGGTTGGCCGGCTTGCGCTCGAGGTGCTCGTTGAGCTCCAGCATGTCGGCGGCGGCCTGCACCTTGGACTTGATCTCCTCCTCGCTGTGCTGACCCTTGGCCAGCCGCAGCGGGAAGGCGATGTTCTCCCCCACCGTCAGGTGCGGGTAGAGGGCGTAGTTCTGGAACACCATCGACAGGTTGCGGTCACGCGGCGCGAGGTCGTTGACCCGCTTGCCGTTGATCAGCAGGTCACCGGAGGTGATGTCCTCCAGGCCCACGACCATCCGCAGCAGCGTGGACTTACCGCAACCGGACGGGCCGACGAGGATCATGAACTCGCCGTCCGCGATGTCCAGCGATACGTCGTTCACTGCCGGGAAGCCGTCACCGTACTTCTTGACGATGTTCTTCAACTCGATGCTTGACATGGAATCTGCCTTTCGAAAACAGGGCGTACGAGATGTGCCCGGTCAGCCCTTGACGGCACCGGAGGTGAGGCCCGAGACGATCCGGCGCTGGAAGAGCAGCACGAGGATGACGACGGGGATGGTGACGACGACCGCGGCCGCGCAGATGGCGCCCGTCGGCTGTTCGAACTGGCTGGCGCCGGTGAAGAAGGCCAGCGCAGCCGGGACGGTCCGCGCGTTCTCCGAGGTCAGGTTGCTGGAGAACACGAAGTCGTTCCAGGCGGTGAAGAACGCGATGATCGCGGTCGTGAACACACCGGGTGCGGCCAACGGGGCGATGACCTTGGTGAAGGCCTGCCAACTGGTTGCGCCGTCGACCTGCGCCGCCTGCTCCATCTCCCACGGGATCTGCTGGAAGAAGGCAGACAGCGTCCAGATGGACAACGGCAGGGTCAACGCCAGGTACGGGATGACCAAACCGGGCATCGTGTCGAACAGGCCGATCTGACGCCACAGGTTGAACAGCGGAGTGACCATCGCGATGACCGGGAAGAACGACACCGCGAGCGCCGTGGTGAGGATCAGCTTCTTGCCCGGGAAGTCCAGTCGGGCGATGGCGTACGCACAGAACGTCGCCAGGATCACCGCGATGAAAGTCGCGAGCAGACAGATGATGATCGAGTTCCACAGGGCCGGCTTGAAGAGTTCACCAGCACCGTCGGAGCTGAAGATCAGCTTGTAGTTGTCCCAAGTGGGTTCCTTGGGCCAGAAGTTGCCGAACGAGCTCTTGTCCGGGTTGGTGAGGTCGCCCGGCTTCTTCAGCGAGGTCGCGAAGATCCAGATGATCGGAATGATCGTCCAGATCATCACCGGGATGGAGAAGGCGAACATTCCCCACTTTGCCTTGTTGCTGACGTTGGTTTCCATGGATCAGCTCCTCCCTCCACCGGCCAGGTCGACCTTGAAGCCCTTGACGAAGATGCCCGCGATGATGAGCACGATGATGAACAGGATCACGGCGAGCGCGGAGCCCATGCCGATCTCGACGCGTTCGACCGTTTCCCGGCCGACCAGCATCGACAGCGTCGTGGTCTTGTTCGCACCACCGGTCATCACCACCGGGTTGTCGTAGATACGCACCGCGTCGAGCGTGCGGAAGAGGGTGGCGACCATGATCGCCGCCTTCATGTTCGGCAGGATCACCTTGGTCAAACGCTGCCACCAGGACGCACCGTCGACCTTCGCGGCCTCCTCCATCGCGCCGTCCACCTGGGCCAGACCGGCCAGCAGGAGCAGCGAAACGAACGGGGTGGTCTTCCAGATCTCCGACAGGCAGATGATGAACAGCGCGCTCCAGCGTCCGCCGAACCAGTCGTAGTTGAGGTCCCAGGCGCCGAAGCTCAGCGTGTGCAGCCAGTGGTTGATGAATCCGGTGTCCGGTTGCGCCGCGTACAACCACGCGAACGCGGAGACAACGGTGATGATCGCGTACGGAATCAGCACGATCGTGCGCAGCGTACGCCGCGGAAGCACGACCTTGTTCATCAGCAACGCGATCGCGAAACCGAGGATCAACTCGAACACCAGCGTGACGACCACGATGAAGAACGTCGTCATGAACGCCTCCCAGAACAGGCCGTCACCCAGAGCGGTGACGTAGTTCTGCAACCCGACGAACTTGCGTGCGCTCGGGTCGGTGAGGCGGTAGCTGAACAGCGACAGGTAGATCGCGTACGCGATCGGGTAGAGCGTCACCAGCAGCATGATGACGAACGCGGGGCCGGCCAGCTTCCATCCGAGCGACCGCTCACCCTTCGCGCGGTCGGAGAGTCCGCCCTTGCGCTTGCGGGTGTCGGCAGCGGCTTCTGTAGCGGTACTCACAACAGTGCCTTTCCGTTGAGGACCTCGCCGATGTACTTCTGGGTGCTCGCCGGGGTCTGCGGGGTGAGCGCCCCGGGCGGGCTGAACCGCTGCTGCAGCGCCAACGAGATGTCACCCCAGTACTGAGTGAGCGGACGCGGTGCGGCGTTGTCGAGGTTCTCCCGGATCAACTTCGCGATGCCGCCGGGGAAGGCCTTCTCCACACCTGCGTCGTCGAAGACCTTCTTGCGGCTGGCGGGGTTGCCCGACTTGGTCATGTAGATGGTCTGGTTCTCCTGGTTCGTGATGCAGGAGATCGCCTGATAGGCCAGGTCGGCATGCTTGGATCCCTTGCCGACAGCGAGCTGGATGCCGCCGTACGGGGGCTTGGACTCCTCGCCCGCTGAGACGCGCGGGTAGAGCGCGGCACCGACGTCCTTCTTGTCGGTGTTGGCGAGTGCGCCGTAGGTGTAGGGCCAGTTGACCAGGAACCCACCGTTGCGTCCGTCGAACAGACCGAGCGACTCGGTCTCGGTCGACGAACCGATCGCCGGACCGGCCACGCCGGACGTCGCGACCTTGCGGATGATGTCGGCGGCCTTCTTGCCGGCTGCGCTGTCGATGCCGAGCTTGAGGTTGTCGTAGGTCTCGCCGGGGTTCTCGACGATCGCGCCGCCGGCACTGGTGATCAGCGCATTGATCCACACCGCGTAGCCCTCGTAGAGCTTGGCCTGGACGCCGATCTGGGTGTTGGTCTTCTTGGCAGCTTCGATCAGCTGGTCCCAGGTGACCGGCTTGTTCTGCGGGTCGAGTCCGGCCTTCTGAGCGACCGACTTCTTGTACCAGAGCAGCTGGGTGTTGGCCCAGAACGGCACCGACACGAGCTTGTCCTTGTACATCGACGCGTCGACGGACGACTGGACCCGGTCTTGCTTGAACTGCGCCTGCAGGTTGTCGGGCACCGGTGCGTAGTAGTCGGCCGCCGCGAACTCGGTGGAGAACGCCGGGTCGACGCTCATGATGTCCATCGTCTTGTCGCCTGCGGCGAGACGGCGCAGCAACTGCAGTCGCTGGTCACTCGCGTCGTTGGGCAGCAACTGCACCTTGATCTTGTACTTACCCTTGGATCCGTCCGCGCAACGCTTGGCCAGGTAGGCCTGACCACCCTTCGCGGCCGACGGGTCGGCGTTACCGACGTCGGGGTTGATGTACCAGGTGAGGGTCGGGGTGCCCCCGGCGGAGTCGTCGCTGCCGCACGCAGCGAGCCCCATGCTGGCCACGAGGGCAGTCGCCGCGATGAACGCGGCACTGCGCCGAGGTGGCGTTCGGCCTGTCATGTGATCGCTCCTGTCGTGTCCTTTCGAGTGATCGGCATGTCCCACCACCCGCATGTGACAAATGTCACGACAAACAGACCTTACTGATGGTTGGGTCATTCGGACCGTATCGCCGGTAACGGTTTTGGTCTCGATCCGGACACGACGGCTATCCGACCGGAACCCCGTCGTCGTTCCAGGCGTAAGCGCCCGATCCTGCCGCCGGGCATCCTCGGCACGGGAATACGCTGGTCCCGCATCGACGACAAGGAGCAAGCGATGGCCGAATTCGCCTACGAGGACCTGCTGCCCATCGGGCCCGACACCACCACGTACCGCAAACTCTCCGACGAGGCAGTCCGCACCGTCGAGGGTCCCGGCGGCCGAACCTTCCTCGAGGTCGATCCTTCGGCTCTGCAACTGCTTGCGTCCACCGCGATGCACGACATCGCGCACTACCTGCGCCCGGCGCACCTGAGCCAGCTGCGGGGAATCCTGGACGATCCGGACGCGTCCAACAACGACAAATTCGTGGCACTCGACCTGCTGAAGAACGCGAACATCGCTGCCGCCGGCGTGCTACCGATGTGCCAGGACACCGGTACCGCAATCGTCATGGGCAAGAAGGGATCTCAGGTTCTCGTCGAGGGTGACGCCCCGGACGAGGCGGCGCTCAGCCGCGGTGTGTACGACGCGTACACCAAGCTCAACCTGCGCTACTCACAGATGGCTCCGATCACCACGTGGGAGGAGAAGAACACCGGCTCCAACCTGCCCGCACAGATCGAGTTGTACGCCGACACCCAGGCCGGGCACGAAACGACGTACAAGTTCCTGTTCATGGCCAAGGGCGGAGGCTCGGCGAACAAGTCGTTCCTCTACCAGGAGACCAAGGCGATCCTGAACCCTGACGCGATGCTGAAGTTCCTCGACGAGAAGCTCCGCTCGCTGGGTACGGCCGCGTGCCCGCCGTACCACCTGGCGATCGTCATCGGCGGCACGAGTGCCGAGTTCGCCCTGAAGACAGCCAAGTACGCGTCCGCGAAGTACCTGGACGAACTGCCGACCAGTGGCTCGATGACCGCGCACGGCTTCCGCGACACCGAGCTCGAGGAGCGCGTGCTGGAGCTGACCCGCAATTTCGGTATCGGTGCGCAGTTCGGCGGGAAGTACTTCTGCCACGACGTGCGGGTGGTGCGCCTGCCCCGCCACGGCGCCTCGTTGCCCGTCGCGATCGCGGTGTCGTGCTCGGCCGACCGCCAGTGCCTGGGCAAGATCACGCCGGAGGGAGTGTTCATCGAACAGCTCGAAACCGACCCCGCGCGCTTCCTGCCCGAGACCACGCACGAGGAACTGGAGGACAAGGGCTCTGACGATGTCGTCGCGATCGACTTGAACCGACCGATGCCCGAGATCCTGGCCGAGCTGTCCAAGCACCCGGTCAAGACCCGACTGTCGCTCACGGGCCCGCTGGTCGTCGCCCGCGACATCGCCCACGCGAAGATCAAGGAACGCCTGGACGCCGGCGAGGAGATGCCGCAGTACCTCAAGGATCACCCCGTCTACTACGCCGGACCGGCCAAGACCCCCGAGGGCTACGCGTCCGGCTCCTTCGGCCCGACCACAGCCGGCCGCATGGACTCCTATGTCGACCAGTTTCAGGCCGCAGGTGGATCGATGGTGATGCTGGCCAAGGGCAACAGGAGCACGAAGGTCACCGACGCTTGCCACGCGCACGGCGGCTTCTACCTCGGATCGATCGGTGGCCCCGCTGCTCGCCTCGCGCAGGACTGCATCAAGAGCGTCGAGGTCGTCGAGTACGAGGAACTCGGTATGGAGGCGATCTGGAAGATCGAGGTCGAGGACTTCCCCGCGTTCATCGTGGTCGACGACAAGGGCAACGACTTCTTCGCTTCCACCGCGAGGCCGACCGCATTCACCATCACCACACGACTGGGGCTATGACATGGCATTCGACGACCTGCTCGAAGCGAACCGTGCGTTCGCAGATGCGTTCTCGCTCAAGGGATTCGACGGCATCGCGAAGGCCGGTGTCGCCGTTGTCACCTGCATGGATTCACGTATCGACCCGCTCGGCATGCTCGGCCTGAAGCCCGGTGACGCGAAGATCTTCCGCAACCCCGGCGGACGCGTCAACGAGCCGGCCCTCGAGGCCCTGGTGCTCGCGGTGCACCTGTTGAACGTCAACCGGATCGTCGTCATCCCGCACACCAAGTGCGCGATGGCGGCGCAGACCGAAGACGAACTGCACGCCAAGATCAACGAACTCACCGGCACCGACTCCACCTGGCAGCGATTCCATGTGGTCGACGACCAGCGCAAGGCGCTGCGCACCGACCTGATGAAGGTGCGCAGCCACCCGTTGATCGGCGAGCGCGCCGAGGTGGGCGGGTTCATCTACGACGTCGACACCGGCCTGCTCAACCCGCTCGACTGAAGCCGGCTCAACCCGCACGGGGCGTAGGGTCGGCGCATGAGCTCCTTGATGGCCCGCGCCGCGTACGAGACCCTCGAGCCGTATCACGTGCTCGCCTACTTCAACCCGCACAACGAGGCCGCTCAGCAGTCGCTCGGCCTCGACCCGCTCGGCCTCTATTTCGGCGGACGCGCCGCACCGCTCGGACGGTGCACCGCAGCGGTCGTCGCGGCCACGTTCTACAACTTCAATCCGGCATACGTGAACCACGGTTGGAACGCGGCGCTGACCGCCGGCCTGCCCGAGGTGGACGCAGCGCGGACCCGTGCGGTGGATGCATCCCTGCGCGATGCGCTCGGTGACCGTGTCGAGGCTCCCGAACTCAGCGAGATGGTCGGCGCGCTGCGCGTCGCGATCGGCGAAGCGTCCTACGCCGGACGCCCCCTGGCCGCTGCGTGGGCCTTCGCGCCGTGGCCGGACGAGCCGCACCTGCAGTTCTGGCACGCGATCGCGATCGCCCGCGAGTACCGCGGCGACGGTCACGTGGCGGCACTCGTCCTCGCCGGTCTCTCCCCCGCTGAGGCGTTGGTCTTCCATGAGGCCCCGCACCCCGACCCCGACCTGCGCCGACGCACCCTCGGGCGCAAGATCTCGCAGAAGACCCGCGGGTGGTCGGACGCCGATTGGGACGGCGCCGCAGAATCGTTGCGCGCCAAGGGAGTTCTTGGCGCCGACGGTGCGATGACCGACGCCGGCGCGAAGCTCTACGACGAGATGGAACGCGAGACCGACCACAGCGCAGCCTCGTTCTGGGCGCACGTACCCGATGCCGCCGGTCTGTTGGACAAGGCGAAACCGTTCGTGAAAGCAGTCATCGACACCGGCTACCTACCGGGCACCAAGCCGAAGAGCTGATCGATGCGGGTCGTCTCCCTGGCCGTCCACCCCGTCAAGAGCACCGCGATCCGACCGGTCGAGAAGGCGTCCGTCACCCGTGCCGGACTGGCCGGCGACCGCGACTGGATGGTCGTCAACGACTTCGGCGAGTTGATCTCCGCCCGTGAATTCCCGCCGCTGTTCAGCGTCGTGGCCGACAACGCTGCGACCGGGCTCGCCCAGGTGGCGCTGAAGCTGTCGGCGCCCGGCATCGAGCCGCTCACCGTCGACCTTCCGCACGACGACGAGGAATGTTCGGTGCGAATGTTCACCCGTCCGCCGATGACCGCGCGGGCCGCCGGTGCGCAGGCGGACGCCTGGCTCGACCGCGCCCTCGGCACCCGGGGATTCCATTTGGTGTGGTGCTCGAATCCGACTGCACGACAATTGAACCCGGAGTTCTCACGACCGGACGACCATGCCGCTTTTCAGGACGGCTACCCGGTCACCCTGCTGTCGACGGCGTCCGTCGCTCGATTGCAGGACTGGGTGACCGAACACGCGGTGGAACGCGGCGAGGATGCTGCGACCATCGGATCCGACCGCTTCCGCTCGAACATCCTGATCGACGGCGTGCCCGAGGCGTTCGCCGAGGACGGATGGAGCGGCGTCCGTATCGCAGAGGTCGACTTCCGGGTCGCCAAACGGGTCGACCGATGCGTGATGACCACGATCGATCCACAGACCTATCGCACGGCGAAGGAACCAATCAGAACCCTTGCGCAGCACCGGCGTTCGGGCGGCAAGACCTGGATGGCCGTTGCCCTCATCCCCGACTCCGAAGGGGAGATCTCCCTCGGCGACGAGGTCATCCCCCACACCTGAAAGTCCGCACAACCGGCGACTCCACCCGCGCGTTCTACGGACGGAGGAAATCGACTGTCCGCAGTTCTTCGAGATCAACTCGCCAGAACTGCGGACTTTCGGGTGGTGGCTCTAGAGGGCCAGCTCTGCTTGGACCACCTGCGCCAGACGCGCGGTCACCGACTCGGCGAGCTCAGCGGTCGGGGCCTCGGCCATCACCCGGACGACCGGCTCGGTACCCGAGGGACGCAGGAGCACGCGTCCGTCGACGCCGAGCTCAGCGCTCGCCTGCGAGATTGCTTCCTGCACAGCGGCATTGCTTCCCACAGCCGCCTTGTCGACGCCCTTGACGTTGATCATGTGCTGCGGCAGGCGGGACATGACGGTGGCAAGTTCGGCCATCGTGCGGCCGGAGGATGCGACCTGCGCCGCCAGCATGAGTCCGGTGAGCACCCCGTCACCGGTGGTGCCGACGTCGGTCAGGATGACGTGGCCGGACTGCTCGCCGCCCAGGTTGTAGCTACTGCGACGCATCTCCTCGAGCACATAACGGTCACCGACCGCGGTCTGCTTGACCGTGATGCCATGCTTTTCCATCGCCTTGTGCAGCCCCAGGTTGCTCATCACGGTGGCCACCAGGGTGTCACCCGCGAGCGCACCGCGCTGCTTCATGCCGACCGCGAGGATCGCCATGATCTGGTCGCCGTCGACCTGGGTGCCGGACGCGTCGACCGCGAGGCAGCGGTCGGCGTCGCCGTCGAAGGCCACGCCGAAGTCGGCACCCGCCTCCACGACGGTCGCCTGGAGCTTGTCCAGGTGGGTGGAGCCGTAGCCGTCGTTGATGTTGAGACCGTCGGGCTCGGCGCCGATGACGGTGACCTTCGCACCTGCGCGGCGGAACGCATCCGGGCCGACCTCGCTGGCCGCACCGTGGGCGGCGTCGATGACGACATGCAGCCCGTCGAGCGAGTGCGGCAGCGACGAGAGCAGCCGATCGGTGTAGCGCGCAGCACCTTCGGTGAACGGGCGGACGCGTCCGACGGCGGCACCGGTCGGGCGGTCGGGGGTGGCGTCCATCGCGTCTTCGATGCGGTCCTCGACCTCATCAGGCAGCTTGTGGCCACCGAGAGCGAAGAACTTGATGCCGTTGTCCGGCATCGCGTTGTGGCTTGCCGAGAGCATGACGCCGAAGTTGGCGCCGAGGTCTGCGGTGAGGAACGCGACGGCAGGCGTCGGCAGAACGCCGACGTCGTACACGTCGACTCCACTGGAGGCCAGGCCGGCGATGACCGCCGCGGAGAGGAACTCACCCGAGGCGCGCGGGTCGCGTCCCACGACCGCGGTCATGCGTTCGCCGCCGCCGGTGATCGTGCGTCCGAAGACCCTGGCTGCTGCCTCGGACAGCCGCAGCGCCTTGTCGGCGTTGATCACCGGGCCGTTGGCCAGTCCTCGTACTCCATCGGTGCCGAACAGACGCGTCACTTACTCACCTAGCTTCGATCGATGCCGGAGCCACGACGGACCCCTTGTCTGACTTGCTCACACTCCCTTGGGCTCGCAGCCCTGAGGCGGAGCATCCGGACGAGTGTACGCCCGACGGCGTCCGGTGCCACCGATCCGGCCACGGCCGACGCGCTGACCAGGCACGACGGCCTAGGATCGAGGGCGATGTCACAGCCACGCAGGGCCCTCGCCCACCCGCTGCGGTCGCGCATCGTCGCGCACCTGCGCATCGACGGTGCCGCCACCGGAGCCGAGCTGGCCCGCGTCCTGGAGACCAACACCGGCGTCATCAGCTACCACGTGCGCGTGCTCGAAGCGGCCGGCCTGGTCGAGGACACCGGCTTGGGCAACGCCAAGACCCGGGTCTGGGCGATCGCCGACGACGAGGACGACGACGAGTCCTTCGACGACGTCGCGGAGGACGACCCCACCGGGCGCTGGCTCGATCACGACTACGTCGACCATTTCGCCCAGCGGGCGCACCGCTGGATCGACGATCAGGACGCGTGGGCTTCGATCTGGCAGGAGTCGTGCGGCCTGCGCGATGCGCCGGTCCTGGCGACCGAGGAACAGTTCGTCGCTTATCTGGCCGAGCTGGACGAGCTCAACGAGCGCTACCGACGCATCGGTGCGGGTAGCCCTGGAGCCAAGCGGGTGGCGGTCTTTCTCGCGCCGTATCCCGTCGACCCGCCGCAGTAGCTCGTTGGGCCTTCGGGGCCGGGCCTTCGGGGCCGGGCCTTCGGGGCCGGGCCTTCGGGGCCGGGCCTTCGGGGCCGGGCCTTCGGGGCCGGGCCTTCGGGGCCGGGCCTTCGGGGCCGGGCCTTCGAGTGGTCGCCATTTCGGGCGGTTCCGTATCGCCTTCCGGCGCCGGACTCCCCGTTGGCCTGAGTTTTCAAGCAGGCTTCGAAGGAGAGGAGGCGCGGGCTCTTGGTGCCGTGTTGCGTCCTTGAGTGGTGCGGCGATGCGCACCTTGCGCACGGATGCGCAGGTTACGTACGCACGCCCGGGTTACGTCCGGATGCGCACGTTATAACCTGCGCATCCGGACGCAGCGCGGGCACCTGTACATAACCTGCGCATCCGTACGTACGGTGCGCATCGATGACGGCCGAGAAAGGCGAGAAAGCGTCGAAACCCGGGCATCCCTCCTCGTCCGAAGCCTGCTTGAGCACCGGACGCCACGAGAAGTCCGGCGCCGGAAGGCGATACGAAACCGGCGCAAGAAGACAGAACAGAACGACGAACGCCCCGTCGCACTGAGCGACGGGGCGTTCGAGGAAAAGCGTCGGATCAACGCTTGGAGTACTGCGGTGCCTTACGGGCCTTCTTGAGACCGGCCTTCTTGCGCTCCGGGACGCGAGCGTCACGGGACAGGAAGCCTGCCTTCTTCAGGGCCGGACGGTTGAGCTCCTCGTCGACACCGTTCAGCGAACGGGCGACACCCAGGCGGACGGCGCCGGCCTGGCCGGAGGGGCCACCGCCGTGGACGCGCACGAGCACGTCGTATGCGCCGTCGAGCTCGAGCAGCGTCAGCGGCTCGTTGACGATCTGCTGGTGCACCTTGTTGGGGAAGTAGGCCTCGAGCGTGCGGCCGTTGATCTTCCACTCGCCCGTTCCCGGGACGATGCGGACGCGGGCCACGGCCTGCTTGCGGCGGCCGGTGGCACCGCCCGGTGCCGAAGCGGACGGGCGGCGGGTCGGCTCGCTCGTCGGGGCCTCGGTGGACTCGCTGGTGTACGAGCTCAGGGTGGGCTCGTCGGCCTCGAGGGCCTCGTTGTCGATCTGCTGGTCAGCCACGATTCTCCTTGAAAACTATGTAACCGGGGGCGCTTACTGCGCGACCTGGTTGATCTCGAACGGAACGGGCTGCTGCGCAGCGTGCGGGTGTTCGGAACCCGTGTAGACCTTCAGCTTGGCCAGCTGGTTGCGGCCGAGCGAGGTGTGGGGCAGCATGCCGCGGACGGCCTTCTCGACGGCCTTCGCCGGGTCCTTGGCCATGAGCTCGGTGTAGGACACCGACTTCAGGCCACCCGGGAAGCCCGAGTGACGGTAAGCGCGCTTCTTCTCCAGCTTCGCACCGGTCAACGCGACCTTGTCGGCGTTGATGATGATGACGAAGTCACCGGTGTCGATGTGCGGAGCAAAGGTCGGCTTGTGCTTGCCGCGCAGCAGCGTCGCGGTCTGGGCCGCGAGGCGGCCGAGAACGACGTCGGTGGCGTCGATGACGTGCCACTTGCGGTCGGCCTGAGCGGCGACGGTCGTGGGCGTGTAGGTACGCACTCGTCTTTCCTTCTGGTCTGTCGGGTGGTCCGCTCGGTGGAGCGGATCGGCCTGCCGCACTGGGCGCAGGCAACTGTTCAATGATAGGGAGCGCACGAGCGTCCACCCAAATCGGGCGATTCCCTTGCGTAGCAACGAAATCAAACCGCTTGGGGCGACGACCGCGCACTGCCGGACGATCAATTGCACAACTTCTGTGCAAAAAGTCCACGCGGCGGTGGCATCGCGCGCGGCCTCGAACCGCGGCTGATCAATCGAGCGTGCGCACCGATCGAGCCTGTTGGGCGCGATCGGCCAGCTCGGCGTCCGGCGGATAGGCAACTTCTTCGAGGCTGAGGCCGTGCGCCGGCATCACCGCCACACCGGGATCACGGACGGCGGCCGTCAGCACCTGTGCGGGCCAGTCGACAGGACGCCGCCCCTCCCCGACCGGGACGATCGCACCGACCAGGGCACGCACCATCGAGTGGCAGAAGGCGTCCGCGACGACAGTGCCTTCGAGCACACCGTCAGCAGCGCGCGCCCAGTCGTGGCGCAGCAGCGTCCGGACGGTGGTGGCACCTTCGCGCTTCTTGCAGAAGGCGGCGAAGTCGTTGAGCCCCAACAGTTTCGCGGCTGCTTCGTCCATCGCGTCGAGGTCGAGGGGGGACTTGATCCAGACGGTGTCGCGCCGGCGCAGCGGGTCACGGAACGCGTCGGCGTCGGCGATACGGTAGAGGTAGCGACGCGAGCTGGCAGAGAAGCGAGCGTCGAAGCCCGGCCGAGCAAGCGACACTGAATGGACGACGACGTCGTCCGGCAGCACTCCGTTGAGACGCGTGACTGCGGCGTCCACCGGGTCGCGGTCCGAGCGCCCGGGCAGCTTGGCCAGCAGTTCTTCGTCGACGTCCAGGTGGCAGACCGAACCGCGCGCGTGCACGCCTGCGTCGGTACGTCCGGCGACCGTGAGTTTGGGTGCATCGGCGCGCAGGATCGTCGCCCAGGCCTTGGCCAGTTCGTCCTCGACCGTGCGCCGTCCGGGTTGCGCAGCCCAGCCGGAGAAGTCCGTGCCGTCGTAGCCGAAATCCACCCGTAGTCGCACGTCGGCAGCCTAACGACTCGCGGAGCCGGTGGCCGCCCTGAACCGCAAAGGGATGTTTGCAAGTCGTCATGGACGATGCACTGACCCACCGCGAGGCCATCGCGGCCCACCGAACCAGTTCAACTACGTCGGCGGACTCCTCGGCGCCGTGATGACCGGGGCCGTGGGCAACGACAACCTGCGCCTCGGGTTCGCGGTGCCGATGGTGCTCGTTGCTGGCGATCCTGCCGCTGGCCAAGGCTTTTCGAACCTGAGTGTCGGCAGCGGCGTCTACCCTGAGGACCGTTCCGAATCCTGAGGGGAAAGCAATGGACGTACGCCGGCGCAGCCATCGAGCCACCCGACTGCTCGCACTCGCCCTCGCCGGGTCCCTCCTTGCCGGGTGCAACGGGATCGACACGTCGGTGACCCCGGCGCCCACGTCGAGCGGCACGTCCGAACCGAGCGGCCCGGACACATCGCCGTCCGGCGATCGGCCGTCGGAACCGAACCTGCCTCCCGTGCCCGACAAGCCGTCGGATCTGTCTGCGGCACAGTCGAACCCGGTCGAGGACAGTTACTACCCGCACCGCGGTGAGCCCTACCTCGACACTCTCCACTACGACCTCGCGCTCGACTGGAAGCCCAGCACGAAGACGCTCAGCGGCAAAGCGAAGATCACCTTCCGGGTCACCGAGCAGCGCACCCACGTCCAGTTCGACCTCGGTTCCCCGCTCACCGTCAACGCGACCACTCTCGACGGAAAACCGGTCACCTCGAGCCGCGGCGACAGCGTCCTCAAGATTGCGACCGGCATGCTCGACAAGGGCAGCCGCCACGAACTCGTGGTCGACTACTCCGGCACCCCGGCGCCCGTCCCCGCACCGTCCAAACGCAGCGACCAGGACGAAGGGCTCGGCTTCACCGTGTCGCCCGACGGCACCGCCTGGACGATGCAGGAGCCGTTCGGGGCGTTCACCTGGTACCCGGTCAATGACCAGCCGGCCGACAAGGCGTTCTACGACGCGACACTCACTGCTCACGAGGGCACGAAGGGCGTGTTCAACGGTCGCCCCGGCCCGGAGAAGGTCACCGGCGAGACCAGCGTGCGCAGGTTCCACCTCGATCAGCCGGCATCGTCCTACCTGACCACTGTGGCCTTCGGTGATTACGCGCTGCTCACCGACAAGGGTCCTCGCGATCTGCCGCTGTTCTACTGGTACCGCCCCGATCGCTCCGACCGAACGCGTGTCGTCGACGGTCTGAAGAAGTCGCCCGAGATCCTGACCTGGCTGGAGAAGTACCTCGGGCCCTACCCGTTCGCGACCGGCGGCTCGCTGATGGTGCCGTCGGATTCGGCTATGGAGACCCAGACGATGAACACGATGGGCGACAGCACCGCGAATCAGCGCGAATACTTCCTGCCCACCCTCGCCCACGAGTACGCACACCAGTGGGTCGGTGACGTCATCTCCCCGGTCGACTGGCGTGACGTGTGGCTGAACGAGGGTCTGGCTCTCTTCCTCCAGGCGAAGTACGAGGACCACGCCGGCTTCTCGCCGTACGAGATGACGATGAGTGGTTACCGGTCGATGGAACCCGGTCTGCGCCGTCAGTCCGGCCCTCCCGGCAAGTACGACAAGGACGACTTCGCAGCCTCCAACGTCTACGTGTGCGGGGCCGTGATGTACGACCGCATGGCCACCGCCTACGGCGACAAATTCTGGGCGGCGCTCAAGACCTGGCCGTCGGTCAAGAAGTACGGCAACGTCACCCGCGACGACCTCATCAAGCACTTCAGTGACAAGATCGGCGTCGATCTGAAGACCTGGATCACCACGTGGTTGGAGAGCGAGACGACGCCGACGCAAGAGCCGCCGGCCGCCTGACAGATGGGTGCGGATCCACGGTGGTCGAGTAGGCGCGACCCACGGTGGTCGAGTAGGCGCGACCCACGGTGGTCGAGTACGTGCGGATCCACGGTGGTCGAGTAGGTGCGGAGCGTTAGCGGAGTGCCGCGATCGAGACCACGCCACCTCGACGGGGAAGCGCTCAGAACGGGGCGGCTGCGATCCAGTCGTACAGCTCGGAGTAGCTCAGCGAGCCATCCTTCGTGCCCACCTGGATGTGGATGTCCTTCTTGTCAGCAGCGTTGTACCGCACCAGGATCCAGCTGCCCGCCACCGGATCGTTGAGGTGGTAGCTACGCAGCTTCGTGCCGTGCGCGACGACCGGGAGCGGTGGGACGCCGTCGACCATCGCGTCCTGTGCGCGTTGCCCGTCCCCCGGCTTGTAGACCACCAGATCGACATCGATCACCGGCTTGCTCGGTCCCTGCTGCCGCACCGCGCAGATGAACCGGTACGAGCTCTGCACCTTACGGAACGACTTATCCTCGTCGTTCGGCGAACACAGCATGTTCTGGTAGCCCTCGGCCGACGGTGACTGTGGGAAAAGGTTCGGCCACATCGCCAGCACCGGAGCACCCTTGCGCCACAGATCGTCCTCGGTGGGCTTCGTGCTGGTCGAAGCGGTCGTGCGAGTGGCGGTGGTCGTGCCGATCACCATCCGTTTCTGGTCCGCGTCCGCCCCCAGCACCTGCCACAGTCCGACTCCGCCGACCCCGAGGAGCGCAGCAACACCGACGGCCGGCAGGAGCATCCGATTCCGCTTCGTCGCAGCAGGCACGGCAGGGGCCGCCAGGCTCGTCCGGAAGTGCTGCATCAACTGCGCACAGTTGTCGTACCGATCAGCAGCGTGCTTGCTCATCGCCCGCTGCAGTGCGACGGCCGCGGCCTTCGGAATGTCGGGACGCTCGACGTCCGCCGAAGGTATCGGGGCGTTCAGGTGACCCATGATCGCCGTCCGCGCCGGGCCGGGGTACGGGCCGTGGCCGGTCAGCAGGGCGAACACGGTGCACGCCAGGGAGTACTGGTCGGACCGCCCGTCGGTCGGATCACCGGCGAGTTGTTCCGGGGACGCGTACGCCGCGGTCGCCCGGACGCCGTCCAGGCTGCCGGTGATGTCGACCGGCGCGGTGGAATCCTCGCCGGGCGAAGTACCGCCCACGTCCGCTGCTTGTTCCAACCGGGCGATGCCGAAGTCGGTGATCAGCGCACGTTCGGACTGCCCGTGCTCGGCGCGGGCAAGCATGATGTTGGCAGGCTTCACGTCGCGATGCACCACGCCGCGGCGGTGTGCAGCGTCCAGTGCTTCGGCGATCTGCGTCCCGATGTGCACCACACGACCCAGCGGCAGCGGACCGTCGCTGCGCAGCAGGCTGTCGGCGTCCACCCCGTCGATGAGTTGCATGGAGATCCACGGGTGGCCGTCCTCGATGCCGCGATCGAGCACTCCGACGATGTTCGGGTGGTCCAGCCGCGCGATGGTCTCGGCCTCGCGCTCGAAGCGGGCAGCGGCACCTTGGTCGGTGGCGTCCGCCGTCAGTAACTTCAGCGCCACCTGGCGTGGCAGGCGCGGATGATCGACCGCGTACACCGCGCCCATGCCACCGGCGCCCAGACGTCGTTGCACCCGGAAGCCGGCGAAGATCTCCCCCTGCCGGAGCGTCCTGCCCATGACGCAGGACCCTAGTTGCAGATTCGGCAGATGCGAACCGGCGCCGCTCCCTCTCGGGAACGACGCCGGTCACGCGTGCGTGAGGACTCAGGCCTCCTGCTGGACCTTTTCGCCATCGGCCGGCTCGGAGCCGGCCGCAGCGTCCTCGGTGTCGCCCAGGGGCGCGGGAGCGGTCGCCTCGTCAGCAGCCTCCGCGTCCTTGGCGGAACGCTTGGTGGCAGCCTCGGCCTCGGCGACGACAGCGCGCTTCGGCTTGGCGTTGACGGGCTCGCGGACGAGCTCGATCACGGCCATCGGCGCGTTGTCGCCCTTGCGCGGCGCGATCTTGGTGATGCGGGTGTAACCACCCTGACGGTCGGTCATGTCCGGCGCGATCTCGACGAAGAGACGGTGGACGACACCCTTGTCACGAATGACGGTCATCACGCGACGACGGGCGTGCAGGTCACCGCGCTTGGCGAAGGTGATCAGACGCTCGGCCAGCGGACGAAGGCGCTTGGCCTTGGCCTCGGTGGTGGTGATCCGGTCGTGCTCGAACAGCGACTGCGCCAGGTTGGCGAGGATGAGCCGCTCGTGCGCGGGACCGCCACCGATGCGGGGGCCCTTGGTAGGGGTAGGCATGATTTCTCCTGTTGGTCTTTGCTACGCGAAAAGCGTTGCGGCTCAGTACTGCTCGTCCTCGGCGAAGCTGATCTCGTCAGCGTCGTCCTCGTAACGGTCGGCAATCGCGCTCGCGTCGAACCCGGGCGGGCTGTCCTTGAGCTGAAGGCCCATCTCGTGCAGCTTGTCCTTGACCTCGACGATCGACTTCGTACCGAAGTTGCGGATGTCGAGAAGGTCGGCCTCACTGCGTCCGACGAGCTCACCCACGGTGTGGATGCCCTCGCGCTTGAGACAGTTGTACGAGCGGACGGTGAGATCGAGGTCCTCGATCGGCAGTGCCATGTCGGCGGCCAGCGCGGCGTCGGTGGCCGACGGACCCATGTCGATGCCCTCAGCCTCGACGTTGAGCTCGCGAGCCAGACCGAACAGCTCGACCAGCGTCTTACCGGCCGACGCCATCGCGTCGCGGGGAGCCATCGAGTTCTTGGTCTCGACATCGACGATCAGCTTGTCGAAGTCGGTGCGCTGCTC
Organism: Yimella lutea; assembly: GCF_006715095.1. Lineage (NCBI taxonomy): Bacteria > Bacillati > Actinomycetota > Actinomycetes > Micrococcales > Dermacoccaceae > Yimella > Yimella lutea. The sequence goes on along the minus strand of NZ_VFMO01000001.1, from coordinate 1,122,688 downwards.
GACACGGGTGGCTTCCACCTTGTAGGTGACGGCCAGCACCGGCGAGTAGATCGAGTCGACCGGGATGCGACCGATCTCCTGGTCTGCGGACTTGTTCTGGTTGGCCGAGACGTAGCCGCGACCGCGCTCGACGGTCAGCTCCATCTCGATCTTGCCCTTGTCGTTCAGGGTGGCGATCACCAGGTCGGGGTTGTGCACCTCGACACCGGCCGGCGGCGCGATGTCCGCCGCGGTGACGACGCCCGGGCCCTGCTTGCGCAGGTACATGACGACCGGCTCGTCGTGCTCGGAGGAGACGACCAGACCCTTGATGTTCAGGATGATCTCGGTGACATCCTCCTTGACCCCGGGGATCGTGGAGAATTCGTGCTGCACACCGTCGATGCGCAGGCTGGTGACCGAGGCACCCGGGATGCTCGAGAGCAGGGTGCGACGAAGGGAGTTGCCGAGGGTGTAACCGAAGCCCGGCTCGAGCGGCTCGATGACGAACCGGGAGCGGTTCTCGGAGACAACTTCCTCCGAGAGGACGGGACGCTGTGCGATGAGCACGTTGTTTCCTTTCCACAGGCGACCGCTATTTGACGCCTGACGAAACCTGATCGGGCTCTGTCCCCCGGATCAGGGTTGTGCCGTGAAGACCGACCGATTCCCGGGTTCGCTTGCAGGACAAGCGAACCCGAGAAGTCGAATCAGTTCTTCGAGTAGAGCTCCACGATGAGCTGCTCGGTGAGCGGCACGTCGATCTGCTCGCGGGTCGGCAGCTGGTGGATCAGCACCTGCAGGCTGCCCGGGACGACGTGCATCCACGCCGGGATCGGACGGTCGCCGACGGTCTCGCGGGCCAGCTGCAGCGGGAACTTCTCGCGCGACTTCTCACGGACGGTGATGATGTCGTACTGCTCCACGCGGTAGCTCGGGACGTCGACGCGCACGCCGTTGACCTCGAAGTGACCGTGGCTGACCAGCTGGCGGGCCGCACGACGGGTGCGGGCCAGACCGGCGCGGTAGATCACGTTGTCGAGGCGCGACTCGAGGATGATGAGCAGGTTCTCACCGGTCTTGCCGGAGCGGCGAGCCGCTTCCTTGTAGTACCGGACGAACTGCTTCTCCATGACGCCGTAGGCGAAGCGAGCCTTCTGCTTCTCCTGCAGCTGGGTCAGGTATTCCTTCTCCTGCACCCGACCGCGGCCGTGCTGGCCGGGCGGGAAGGGACGCATCTCGAAGTTCTTGTCGCCGCCGACGAGGTCGGTCTTGAGGCGACGCGACTTCTTGGTGATGGGACCGGTGTAACGGGCCATGTCATTTTCTCCTTGAAGTTCTCGTCAGCTCAGCTGCGACGCTTGGGCTGGCGGACACCGTTGTGCGGCTGCGGGGTGACGTCGGAAATCGCGCCGACCTCGAGGCCGGCCGCGGCCAACGAGCGGATCGCGGTCTCGCGGCCCGAACCCGGGCCCTTCACGAAGACGTCGACCTTGCGCATGCCGTGATCCATGGCGCGGCGGGCAGCAGCCTCAGCAGCCATCTGGGCGGCGTACGGGGTGGACTTACGCGAGCCCTTGAAACCGACCTGACCGGCCGAGGCCCACGAAATCACTGCACCGGTGGGGTCAGTGATGGAAACGATGGTGTTGTTGAACGTGCTGCGGATGTATGCGTGACCAGCGGCAACGTTCTTCTTCTCCTTGCGGCGCACCTTCTTGGCGCCCGCAGCCGTACGGCTCTTGGGAGGCATGAACTTTCTCCTACGGGTAAGACTTCAGCGAATGGGTTGGCACGCGAGTGCGTGCCCGACTGGCCGGAAGGCCTGGATTACTTGGCCTTCTTCTTGCCGGCGACCGTCTTCTTCGGACCCTTGCGAGTACGAGCGTTGGTCTTCGTGCGCTGGCCGTGGACCGGCAGGCCACGGCGGTGGCGCAGGCCCTGGTAGGAACCGATCTCCACCTTGCGGCGGATGTCCGCGGCAACCTCACGTCGCAGGTCGCCTTCGAGGCGGTACTGCTCCAGGTTGTCGCGAAGCTTGACGAGTTCCTCTTCGCTGAGGTCGCGAACCCGGGTGTCCGGGTTCACGCCCGTGGCGGCGAGCGCCTCGGCGGCGCGGGTCTTGCCCACACCGTAGATGTACGTGAGGCCGACCTCGACGCGCTTGTCGCGCGGCAGGTCGACACCGATGAGTCGTGCCATGTCGGCTTTCTCCTGTGCTTTTCGTCCGGAGGTCTGGTGCAGTCGCCGGTCCCGTGTTCACTCAGGAGTGAGTGGTGCGGGTCTTCGGCCTCCGAGCCGAAGGTGACGTCCTGTTCCTCAGCTGAGGAACGGGGGTCGGGCGCTGCGATGGTTCGCCTCGTCCAGGTGAACGGGGCGATCTTCAGTTTTTCGTCTGCGTCTTGCTCGAAGACACGACTCGTGCGGGTTTGGTCAGCCCTGGCGCTGCTTGTGGCGAGCGTTCTCGCAGATGACCATGACCCGGCCGTTACGGCGGATCACCTTGCACTTGTCGCAGATCTTCTTGACGCTCGGCTGGACCTTCATCTGCCTACTGTCTTCGGATCAGGCCGCGACTCACCCATCACTGGACAGGTCTCGGCGGTGTGCGATTGCGATCAGCGGTAGCGGAAGACGATGCGGCCGCGGGTCAGGTCATACGGGGAAAGCTCGACCACAACACGGTCCTCGGGGAGGATCCTGATGTAGTGCTGACGCATCTTTCCCGAGATGTGTGCGAGCACCTTGTGACCGTTCGTGAGCTCCACCCGGAACATTGCGTTCGGGAGAGCTTCGACGATCGTGCCCTCGATCTCGATGACACCGTCCTTCTTGGCCATATCCTCCACATACTCACTGGTCAACGGTTCCGCCCCGGATGGGCGGCCCTGTGGTTGCGGATCGGGGTGTTGTCAAGACATACCGAACCGACGCACCAGCTTACGCCGGGTGGCCCACTGCGCCCAAATCGAGCGGATTCGGGTGGGCTCAGCGGACGATGCGGTCGGGCGTGTCCTCGCCGAGGGCCAGCAGGTGCAGGTCGTCCGCGGTGATCAGCAAAGTCGCGACCGCGTACTCGACCAGCACCATCCGACGGTTCACGGCAAGATCGCTCTCCGATCCGCGCAGACCGCGGACGCCGGCGCGCGCGAGTTTGTCGCACACGTTGTCGAGCTTGCGGTTGAACTTGGTCTGCGTCCACCCCAGTCGCTTGGCGGCGTCGGCGGAGGTCGGGATCTGCCACGCACCCGACCCGCTGTACTTCAGCATCGGCTCGGCGAGTGCGACGATCGCCTGCAGCTGCGAGACGGTGAAGGTCGTCGGCGCGATCGTGGTCTTGCCGCGGCCGGGATCGACGACATGCGGCGTGGACTCGAAGATGTCGGTGTTCGTGGTGAGTTCGAGTTCGTAGGTGGTTGCGCCCGCGGAGAAGGTGACCACCGACGGCGAGAACACGATCGGGACGCCGGCACCGGGCGCGACGGTCGAGCGCATCAGGCCGCTGCCGCCGGTGATGGTCGCGGGCAACCTACTGCCGACGTTGTGCATCCACCACAGCCCGTCGCGATGCGCGAACTCCAGGAAATGACGGTGCAGGTACCCGTTGTCGTCCAGTTCGAGGTCGCCGGTGCGCCCGACGGTGAACGTGCGTTCCGGGGAGACCTCGAAGATCTCGCCTGCGAAATCGATCGTGAGTCTCGCCCCTGACATGGGCGTCAGTGTGCCACGGACTCAGGACGGATAAATCGTCACGGCCGTCGCCTTCACCGAGTAGAAGGCGCGCTTGCCCGGGTACAGGTCCAACTCCCCCACCGAGGACGCGGTCAGGTCGGCGAGCAGGGTGTGTCCGGCGCGGTCGTGCGCGCGTACCCGCACCTGCGCATCCCGCGGTTCGAGCTCGACGACGGTGACCTCGAAGGTGTTGCGCGGACTGCCGTGCGGCGGCGTCTCGTACACGGCGACGGCGTTCGGGCTGAAGACCGCGAGCGCCGACTCCCCCGTCGCGAGCTGCTCGGTCGGTGCCCCGGAGACGTCGACACCGTGCGCATCGACCAGGTGGGTTCCGGACGCTGCGGTGCCGTTGATCAGGTTGAGTCCGGCGATACGAGCGGTGAACGGAGTACGCGGGCGGGCGATGACGTCCTGGGTGGGGCCGTCCTCGACGATTCGTCCGTGGTCCAGCACGATCAGCCGGTCGGACAGCAGCAAGGCGTCGAGGACGTCGTGGGTCACGATCAGCGCGGACCTGTCGGCGAGCACCCGCTTGAGAACGCGACGTAACAACGGGGCGGCTGCGACGTCGAGGGCCGCCATCGGTTCGTCGAGCAGCAGCAATGACGGTCTTGCGGCGAGCGCCCGCGCGATCGCGACCCGTTGCGCCTGCCCACCGGAAAGCTGCGCCGGCCTGCGGTCGACGAACTCGGACGCGTCGACCTCGTCGAGGAAGGTCTCGGCGGTGGCGCGTGCCTGCTTCGCCGTCGCGCCCGACGCCCGTGGGCCGAAGGCGACGTTGTCGAGCACCGACAGGTGCGGGAACAGCAACGGATCCTGGGCCAGCAGGGTGACCCCGCGGGCGTGCGGCGGCACGAAGGTCCTCTCGTCGAAGAGCGTGCGATCGTCGAGGACGGCGCGGCCGGTGTCGGGACGCAACAGCCCGGCGATAAGCGACAGCACCGTCGACTTGCCGGCGCCGTTCGGGCCGAGGATCGCGACGTGCTCCCCCGGCTTCACCTCGAGCGCGACGTCGAGCCCTCTGGTTTCGTGGGATGCCCGCAGCGACAGAGCCCCGGTCATCGGTCCCGCCTGCCCTGCGCCAGTGCGACGACGAGCACCGCGACCACGACCAGGACGAGGGAGAGCGCGACCGCGGCGTCGGCGTCCGACTCACGTTGCAGGTAGATCTCCAATGGCAGGGTGCGGGTGACTCCCTGCAGGCTGCCGGCGAAGGTCAGGGTTGCCCCGAACTCACCGAGCGAGCGGGCGAACGCGAGCACCGCTGCGGACAACACCCCGGGCAGCACCAGCGGCAGCGTCACCCGGATGAGCACGAAGGTCGGCGTGCCGCCGAGTGTGGAAGCCACCTGTTCGTAACGCTGACCGACGCTGCGCAACGTGCCTTCGAGGCTGAGCACGAGGAAGGGCAGCGCCACGAAGGTCTGGGCGAGGACGACTGCGGTCGTCGAGAACGCGATCTGTACGCCCAGGACGTCGAGCGTGCTGCCCAGCAGACCGCGTCGCCCGAACGTGTAGAGCAGCGCGATACCGCCGACCACCGGCGGCAGTACGAGGGGTAGGAGCACCAGCGATCGAACGACACGTTGTCCGGGAAAACTGTTGCGCGCCAACACCATTGCCATGGGGGCGCCGAGAATCAGACAAAGGACGGTGGAGGCGCTCGAGGTCCTCAGGCTGAGGACGAGAGCGTCCCGCGACGCATCCGAGGTGACCAGTCCGGGGAAACGCGCCCAGTCGACCTTCGCAATCATCGCGACCAGCGGCAGCAGCACGAACACCGCCCCCAGGGCCGCGGGTGCGTAGACCCACCGCGGCAGGCCGGTGTAGTCCGATCGCCGCGTTGTGCGCACGGGTTCGCGCCTCACTCGACCCGGAACGCTTGCTGGAAGCCGGCGTGCCCCAGGACACTCTGCCCCTTCGGCGCGGCAACCGCACCGATGAATGCCTTCGCCAGATCGGACTGCTCGCTCGCGCGGAGGACGGCGATCGGGTACTTGTTACGCGCCGCCGTCGACTGCTCGAAGTCGATGCCCTCGACCTTGCCCGCCGCGCCCCTGACATCGGAGTGGTAGACGAGGCCGGCGTCCGCCTCGCCGGTGACGACCTTGTTCAGCACGTCGGTGACCGACGACTCCTCGCTCACCGGTTTCAGGGTGAGGCTCGCGGCACGCAGCACCTTCAGGGTCGCTGAACCACACGGCACCTGCGGCGCGCAGACCACGACCTTGATGCCGCTCCCGGTGAGGTCGGCGAGTGAGTTGATCTTCCTCGGGTTCCTCGGCGGCACCGCGATCTGCAGGATGTTCGAGGCGAACACCGTGGAGCCGCCGGCCAGCAGTCCGTCGTCCGCGACCTTCTTCATGTTCGCTGGATCTGCCGATGCGAAGACGTCGGCCGGCGCGCCCTGTTTCAACTGAGTGGCGAGGTCGGAGGACCCGGCGAAGTTGAACTCCACCGTCACGCCGGGGTTCTTCTCCTCGAAGGTCGCGCCGATCTCGGTGAAGGCCTGTTTCAGCGAGGCCGCCGCGTAGACCCGCAGGACCTTCGCGTCCGGTTCGTCGCCGGAGCAGCCGGTGGTACCAGCGGCCACTGCCACGCACACAACGACCGCCGAGAATATCTTCACGAGATGCCCCCGGCGGTCTCGACGATGACATTGGTCGACTTCACGACGGCGACCGCGACCGAACCGGGTTCGAGGCCGAGTTCGCGGGCGGCCTCGCTCGACATGAGCGACACGACGCGGAAGGGTCCGCACTGCAGTTCGACCTGCGCCATCACCTTGTCCATCATGACCTCGGTCACGATGCCGACGAACCTGTTGCGCGCCGAACGTCCGACGGACGACGGGTCGGCCATGGCGCCGGACGGGTGCTCCTTGGCGAACTGTGCGAGGACGCGTCCGTCGATCACCTTGCGATTGCTGGCGTCCGTCGTTGCCGGGAGGCTGCCGTTGTCGACCAGCCGGCGGACCGTGTCATCACTGACCCCGAGGAACGCAGCGGCGTCCTTGATCCGTATCTGCGGCATTGTCGAATGCTACAGGTCTCATTTGCGGAGATCTGTGCATGAGTCGCTTCGAGCATGCCAGCGGTTTCGGCGCGTGCCCCTTCGTCCCTCAGGCGCCCGGCTCAACCAGCGAAAAGGTTCGGCTCACCCGTCCCCGCTGGTTGAGCCATACGCCCGACGAAGGAGGGCGTATGCGCCGAAACCACGGTGAGATGCGCTGGTAGGCGACCACAGAAGCTTCCGAGAAAATCAGCGGTCCCGGCGCGAGGTCAGTCGGCGAGCGGGCCGAAGGGCAGGCCGCGGGCTTCCAGTTCGGCTCGTCCACCGTCCAGAGAAGTCAGCACCCACAGACCGTCGTCGGTCAGCGCTACCGTGTGCTCCCAGTGCGCCGCCCGCGATCCGTCCTCGGTGACGACCGTCCAGTCGTCGCCCAACTCGTGGGTCTCGTAGGTGCCGAGCGTCACCATCGGCTCGATCGCGACTGTCGCGCCGGCGCGGATCTGCGGGCCCTTGGCCTTCACGCGCTCGTTGTAGACCGTCGGCTCCATGTGCATCTCACGGCCGATGCCGTGGCCGGTGTAACCGTCGACGATCTCGAACGCGACCTCGAGCCCGTCGGCGTTCATCGCCTGCTGCGAGGCTTCGATGGAGTCCTGGATGTCGCCGCCGAGTTCGTAGATGCCGCGGCCGGAACGCAACCCGCCGATGCCCGCCCACATCGAGTCGTGCGTCGCCTTCGAGAGCGCGACGTCCTGCGGCCGGGCGTGCAGGTCACCGCCGACGATCAAGGAGATCGCCGAGTCGCCGTGCCAACCCTCGACGATCGCGCCGCAATCGATGGAGACCAGGTCGCCGTTGTTCAACAGCCGCTCACCCGGGATGCCGTGCACGACTTCCTCGTTCACCGAGATGCACAGCGAACCCGGGAAGCCCTGGTATCCCAGGAAGGACGGCGTCGCACCCTGCGCACGGATGAACGCTTCGGCGAGCGCGTCGAGGTCGCCGGTGCTGATGCCGTCGACCGCCGCGGCCCGCACCTCCTGCAGGCACTGCCCCACCACGAGGCCGGCCTTGCGCATGAGCCGCAGCTGCTCCGGCGTCTTGACCGGCAGCTTCTCCTTGCCGAGTCCGAACATCACGTGCTTACTGCGCCACCTTCGCCAACGCGCCTTCGATGCGCTCGGTGACCTCGTCCATCTCACCCTCGCCGTCGACGGCGACCAGCAGGTCGCGCTCGCGGTAGAGCGTGGTCAGCGGCTGCGTCTCCCGGACGTAGATCGCCTGACGGTCGCGGATGACGTCCTCGGTGTCGTCGGTGCGGCCGGAGGTCTGGGCACGCTTGAGCAGACGGGCGATGAGTTCCTCGTCGTCGACCTCGAGCTCGAGCACGGCGTCGATCTTCTTGCCCTCGGCGGCGAGCATCTCGTCCAGCGCCTGGACCTGGGCCGGCGTGCGCGGGTAACCGTCGAGCAGAAAGCCGTTCTGCGCGTCGTCCTGCTTCAGGCGGTCGGCCACGATGGCGTTGGTGAGGTCGTCGGATACGTAACCACCGGCGTCCAGGATCGACTTCACCTGCTTGCCGAGTTCGGTCTCGTTCTTGATGTTGGCGCGGAAGATGTCACCGGTCGAGATGTGCGGGATCTCGTGGCGCTGCGTGATGCGCTCGGCCTGCGTGCCTTTGCCGGCGCCGGGCGGGCCGATGATGATCAGTCGCATCTAGCGAACCTCCGAGTTCAGGGTCGAGTTGCCTCGACCATGGGAAACACATGGAAACACTGGGCGCAGCCTACCGAGCGGCACGGCCCCGCTGCCTCGCAGGTCAGGTGCCGGACACTGCGGCACGACTCAGGAGTGCGGCCCTGTTTCGCCGCGATCGGCCAGTGCAGCCGGCGTACCGTCGCCCTCGATGGCCACCGGCGAGGCGTCACCCTCTGCCATGAGGTGCTGCATCTGCTCCGGACGCAGCGTCTGCGCGGTCGGGGTGTCGCCGACGATCGCGTTGTGGCTGCGGTGCCAGAACAGGTAGCGCGCGCCGAGGTTGACCATCGCGGCAGCGCGGTTGCGGACCCCGAGGAGCGTGAACACGTGCACTCCGGTCCACACCACCCACGCCGGAAAGCCTTGCATCCGAGGCAGATTCGTCGCTTCGGCCACTGCGGAACTGCGTCCGATGGTGGCCAGGATGCCCTTGTCCTTGTACTCGAACGGGGCGGTCTGCTCACCGTTCATCTCGTTGCGGATCAGTTTGGCGACGTACGCGCCGCCCTGGAGCGCGGGCTGCGCGAGCTGCGGCAACGCGCGGTCGCCGTCCTCGACCGAGATGTCTCCGACCGCGAACACGTTCTTCAGTCCCTTGACCCGCAGGTGGTCGTCGACCTCGATGCGTCCGCCCCGCCCCTGCGGCACGCCCCAGTTCGCCACCTCGTCCGGCGCCTTGATCCCGCTGGCCCAGATGACCACACCGGCCGGGATGAACTCGCCGTCGTTCACGACGACGCCGTCGCTGCGCACCTGCTTCACCGTGGTGTTGAGGCGCAGGTCGACGTCACGCTTCTCCAGCGAACGGCGCGCGTAGTCGCGGCTCTTCTCGCCGAACGCAGCCAGTAGGTGCGGCGCCATCTCGATCAGCGTCACGTGCGTGCGGCTGCGTTCGAGCTCGGGGTAGGTCACCGGCATGTCGTTGTTGCGCAGTTCGGCCAACGCGCCGGCGGTCTCCACACCGGTCGCTCCCCCACCGACCACCACGACCCGGACGTCCTCGCCCTTGCGGTGCGCGGCGGCGTACTCCAGCCCGGTGAACAGACGATCACGCACCTCGAGCGCCTGCGCGCGGGTGTAGAGCGGCAGTGCGTGCTCGTCGGCGCCGGGGATGCCGAAGAAGTTCGCGGTCACGCCGGTGGCGATCACCAGGTGGTCGAAGTCGACGGACTCCCCGCCCTCAAGCTTGACCTGTCGGGCGCCGTGGTCGATCGTCTCGACGTCGCCGTTGATGAACCGGACCCGCGGATTGTGCTCGCGCACCGCACGCAGGAACCACGTGACATCGCCGGGGTTCAGGGTGGCGGTGGCCACCTGGTACAGCAACGGCTGAAAGGTGTTGTACGTGTGCCGGTCAATGAGGATGACATCGACATCCACCTTGCGCAGTGCCCGGACGGTCGACAGACCTCCGAACCCACCACCGAGGACGACGACGCGCGGCTTACGACCAGTGTGCTCACCCATGCCCTAAGCCTAGGCGGATCCGATCGGCTACCCAGCGTTCCAGGGATGTGATCTACGCACCTCGCCGCGCTGTCGCGATGCGGGACGGTCGGCCCGCGTGAGACGACCTATCGCAGGAAACCTTCGTAGTGATGCTGCTGCAGCTTGGAGTCGATCTGCTTGACCGTCTCCAGACCGACACCCACGAGGATGATGATCGAGGCGCCACCGAACGGGAAGTTCTGGTTGGCGTTGACCAGCGCCAGCGCGACCAGCGGGATCAGCGCGAGGACGGCGATGTAGAGCGCACCGACCGCGGTGATGCGGTTCAGCACGTAGCCGATGTACTTCGCGGTCGCCGAGCCGGCGCGGATGCCCGGGATGAACGAGCCACCCTGCTTGAGGTTGTTGGCGACGTCGTCGGGCTGATAGGTGATCGAGACGTAGAAGAACGTGAAGAAGATGTTCAACAGCGTGTAGATCGCCATGTACAACCAGTGGTCACCGCGGGCCAGGTGTTCGTTGACCCACAGCCCCCAGCCTTTGGTCTGGTCGGCGAAGGTCGCGAGCATGACCGGCAACGACAGCAACGAGCTGGAGAAGATGATCGGGATCACGTTGGCCATGTTGACCTTGAGCGGGATGTAGGTGGATGTGCCACCGTACGAACGGCGTCCGATCATCCGCTTGGCGTACTGCACCGGGATACGGCGCTGACAGTTCTCCACGAACACGACGGCCACGGTGATCGCCATACCCAGCAGGCAGACGAGGATGAACTTGCCCCAGCCCTGGTCCTTGATAGCCCAGACGGAGCCGGGGACGGCGGCAGCGACAGCCACCAGGATCAGCAGCGACATACCGTTTCCGACACCGCGCTCGGTGACCTGCTCACCCAGCCACATGACCAGACCGGTACCGGCGGTCAGCACGAGCACCATGATGATCAGCGTCGGCAGACTCTTGTCGGTGGTGATGGTGGAACAGGTGTCGGCCGTTCCGCCGATGAGTCGATAGGGGGCGTTCGCCGCGCCGGTGACCAGCGTCGAGGACTGCAGCAGGGCCAGGCCGATGGTCAGATAACGCGTGTACTGCGTCATCTTGGTCTGACCGGACTGGCCTTCCTTCTTCAGTTCCTCGAAACGCGGGATGACCACCGTCAACAGCTGCACGATGATGCTCGCGGTGATGTACGGCATGATGCCGAGCGCGAACACCGAGAACTGCAACAGGGCGCCACCGCTGAACAGGTTGGCCAGGCCCAGCAGGCTCTGCTGACCGCTCGCCGCGGACTGACAGGCCTGCAGCAACTGGTAGGAGATGCCCGGGGTCGGCACGTGCGAGCCGAGTCGGAACAACGCCATGATCGCCAGCGTGAACAGGATCTTCTTGCGCAGGTCGGGCGTTGTGAACGCCCGTCCGAAGGCAGAAAGCAAAGGATCCTCCTGAGCAAGCGCCGCCGCGGCGGCAGCCGGCCGATCCCGGCCGAAGTCGAATGTGCCGCGCCGGTGCGCGCAGCCTGGGAAAACTAGCGGAACTCTACTTGTAACGAATATCCGCAGACGACTGTGCCCCAGGACGATCGGGCCGTTGCGGGCCCGCCGCCTGGGGCGACAGTCATCGGGTCTGCCGACCGATCACGCTGCGGTGATCGAACCGCCGGCGGCCTCGATCTTGTCCTTGGCCGAAGCCGAGAACTTGGTCACGGTCAGGTCGACCTTGACGGAGATCTCGCCGGTGCCGAGCACCTTGACCGGCTGGCCCTTGCGGACCGCGCCCTTGGCCACGAGATCGTCGATCGTCACGGTGCCGCCCTCGGGGAACAGCGCCGAGATCTTGTCGAGGTTCACGACCTGATAGGTCACCTTGAACGGGTTCTTGAAGCCCCGCATCTTCGGCAGACGCATGTGCAGCGGCGTCTGGCCACCCTCGAAACGCTCCGGCACCTGGTACCGAGCGCCGGTGCCCTTGGTACCGCGTCCGGCGGTCTTACCCTTGGAGCCCTCACCACGACCGACACGGGTCTTGGCGGTCTTGGCACCGGGGGCAGGACGCAGGTGGTGCACCTTCAGTGCGTGCGTTTTCTGCTCGTTGTCAGCCATCAGTCAATCTCCTCAACGGTCACCAGGTGGCGCACCGCGCGGACCATGCCACGGATCTCCGGGCGGTCCTCCTGCTCGACGGTGTGGCCGATGCGCTTGAGGCCCAACGTCCGCAGGGTCTCGCGCGCCTTCGGCTTGTTACCGATATCCGAACGGATCTGGGTCACCTTCAGCGTTGCCATCACGCACCTGCCTTCTCAGCGGACTTCTCCGCAGCAGCAGCGGCCATGGCGCGCTGCAGCGCGACCGGGGCGACGTGGTCCAGCGGCATACCGCGGCGAGCCGCGACAGCCTCGGGACGCTCGAGGCCCTTGAGGGCCGCGACGGTGGCGCCGACGATGTTGATCGCGTTGTCCGAGCCGAGCGACTTGGACAGCACGTCGTGAACACCGGCGCACTCCAGGACGGCGCGCACCGGACCACCGGCGATGACACCGGTACCGGGAGCAGCCGGACGCAGCAGGACGACGCCTGCAGCAGCCTCACCCTGGACCGGGTGCGGCACGGTGCCACCGATCATCGGGACGCGGAAGAAGTTCTTCTTCGCCTCCTCGACAGCCTTGGCGATGGCGGCCGGAACTTCCTTGGCCTTGCCGTAGCCGACACCCACGGTGCCCTGGCCGTCGCCCACCACGACGAGCGCGGTGAAGCTGAACCGGCGACCACCCTGCACGACCTTGGCCACGCGGTTGATCGCGACGACGCGCTCCAGGTACTGGTTGCGGTCGTCGTTCTGGTTGCCACGACGGTTGTCGCGACCGCCGTCACGTCCACCACGGCCACCACGGCCGCCGCGGTCGTTGGCGTTGTTGTTGTTGTCGCTGTTCTCGGGGCCGCCCTGGGCGGAGCCAGCGGCACCTCGACGCTGGGGTCCAGCCATCAGTGGTTCCTCTTCTCAGCAGTGTTGGTCATGTGCATCACAGCGTCAGACCACCCTCGCGGGCGCCGTCGGCGATGGCGGCGACACGACCGGCGTACCGGTTACCGCCGCGGTCGAAGACGACAGCCTCGATACCGGCGTCCTTGGCGCGAGCAGCCAGCAGTTCGCCGACCTTCTTCGCCTTGGCGGTCTTGTCACCGTCGAACGAGCGCAGGTCGGCCTCCATGGTCGACGCCGACACGAGGGTCTTGCTCTCGGTGTCGTCGACGATCTGCACGAAGACGTGACGCGAACTGCGGTTCACGACCATACGGGGACGAGCGGTCGTACCCGAGACGCGCTTGCGCAGACGGAAGTGACGACGGTTACGAGCAGCAGCCTTGCTGTTCGAACGCTTGACGATACGTGCGTTTGCCATGGCTTACTTACCGGCCTTTCCGACCTTGCGGCGGATGTGCTCACCCTCGTAGCGCACGCCCTTGGCCTTGTACGGGTCGGGCTTGCGCAGCTTGCGGATGTTCGCAGCAACCTCGCCGACCAGCTGCTTGTCGATGCCAGTGACCGAGAAACGGGTCGGGTTCTCGACGGCGAACGTGATGCCCTCGGGAGCCTTGACCGTGATCGGGTGGCTGTAGCCCAGAGCGAACTCCAGGTCGGAGCCCTTCGCGGTCACGCGGTAACCGGTGCCGTGGATCTCGAGCTTCTTGGTGTAACCCTCGGTGACGCCGACAACCATGTTGTTGATCAGGCTGCGGGTCAGTCCGTGGCGCGAACGCGATTCACGCTCGTCGTTCGGGCGCGACACCTCGACGGTGCCGTCCTCGCCCTTGGCGACGGTGATCGGCGACGGAACGGTCAGGGCGAGCGAGCCCTTGGGGCCCTTCACCGCGACGTCCTGACCGTCGATGGTCACGTCGACACCGCTCGGCACGGGAACCGGAAGACGTCCAATACGAGACATGTCTTATTCCTCCTTCGTTCCCGGATTACCAGACGTAAGCGAGGACTTCCCCGCCTACACCCTTGGAAGCGGCCTGCCTGTCGGTCAACAGGCCGGACGACGTCGAAATGATCGCGACACCCAGTCCACCGAGAACCTTCGGCAGGTTGGTGGACTTTGCGTACACGCGCAGACCGGGCTTGCTCACGCGGCGGACGCCGGCGATGGAGCGCTCCCGGTTGGGGCCGTACTTGAGGTCGATGATCAAGGTCTTGCCCACGGTCGCTTCTTCGACCCGGAAGTCCGCAATGTATCCCTCGGACTTGAGGATCTCGGCGATGTGAGACTTGAGCTTCGAAAACGGCATCGACGTCGAGTCGTGGTGCGCCGAGTTGGCGTTCCGGACTCGGGTCAGCATGTCCGCAATCGGATCTGTCATGGTCATTGGGCTGTCCCGCCCTCCCTCACCGCGGTTTCAGCTCGCGATTGTTCGCGGCCGACCTTCGGTGTAGATCTGAAACTGATGAATGAGTGTGCTGTCGTTCCGTCGCCGTAGCGACGGATCACCAGCTGGACTTGGTGACGCCGGGCAGTTCGCCGCGGTGAGCCATCTCGCGCAGGCAGATACGGCACAGGCCGAACTTGCGGTACACCGAGTGCGGGCGACCGCACCGGTTGCAGCGCGTGTACGCGCGAACCGCGAACTTCGGCTTGGCGTTCGCCTTGTTGATCAGGGCCTTCTTCGCCATGTCACTTCTCCTTGAAAGGGAAGCCGAGCTGACGCAGCAGCGCGCGACCCTCGTCGTCGTTGGCAGCAGTGGTGACGACGGTGATGTCCATGCCACGCACGCGGTCGATCTTGTCCTGGTCGATCTCGTGGAACATCGACTGCTCGTTCAGACCGAAGGTGTAGTTGCCGTTGCCGTCGAACTGCTTCGGCGACAGGCCACGGAAGTCGCGGATACGCGGGAGAGCAACCGAGACCAGGCGGTCCAGGAACTCCCACATGCGGTCGCCGCGCAGCGTGGTGTGCGCACCGATCGGCATACCCTCGCGCAGCTTGAACTGCGCGATCGACTTGCGGGCCTTGGTCACGGCCGGCTGCTGACCGGTGATGGCGGCCAGGTCCTTGATGGCACCCTCGATCAGCTTGCTGTCACGGGCGGCGTCACCGACACCCATGTTCACGACGACCTTGACCACGCCGGGCACCTGCATGACGTTCGCGAAGTTGAACTCGCTCTGCAGGGCCTGCTTGATCTCGTCGTTGTAGCGCTGCTTGAGGCGCGGCATCGATTGGGTGGTGGTTGCGGTTTCAGTCATCACAGGTCCTTACCCGAGCGAACGGACACGCGGGTCCGGACGGTCTTGTTGCGACCGTCGCGATCGACGGTCTCGACACGGGTCTTGATGCGGGTCGGCTTGCCGGTCTCGGGGTCGACGATCATCACGTTCGACACGTGGATCGGCGCCTCGACGACCTGGATGCCACCGCTGGCCTGGCCCGGCTGGCCGGCGCGCAGGTGCTTGGTGACGCGGTTGACGCCTTCGACGACCACACGCTCGGTCTCGGAGTTCACCGAGATGACCTTGCCCTGCTTGCCCTTGTCGGGCCCGCTGATGACCTGAACCAGGTCGTTCTTCTTGATCTTCATCTTCGCCATGAGTCAGAGCACCTCCGGTGCGAGCGAGATGATCTTCATGAACTTCTTGTCGCGCAACTCGCGGCCCACCGGGCCGAAGATGCGGGTGCCACGGGGGTCACCGTCGTTCTTGAGGATCACCGCGGCGTTCTCGTCGAAGCGGATGTAGCTGCCGTCCGGACGACGGCGCTCCTTGCGGGTGCGGACGATGACGGCCTTGACCACATCGCCCTTCTTGACGTTGCCACCCGGGATGGCGTCCTTGACGGTCGCCACGATGGTGTCACCGACGCTGGCGTAGCGACGACCAGAGCCACCGAGCACACGGATGCAAAGGATTTCCTTGGCACCGGTGTTGTCGGCGACCTTCAGTCGCGACTCCTGCTGGATCACAGTTCTTCTCCTGTCGTCTCACCGGTTCTCGAGACCCGATCGGGTCCGAGCCTTGCGGAACGGATACATGTACATCTCAGGTTCGGCGCTCTCATGTCGACGCTCCGTGGGATCCACGGAGCGGAAGCATGTGCGTGAACGCTGAGGGTTTGGGCGCCGTACAGCGACAGTCCAGTCTACGGTCTGTCGCCGTACGGCTCCAAATCACGTCGTCGCAGCCAGGTGCTGAACACCCACCACGACGACGAAGATCACTTCGCCTTTTCGAGGATCTCGACCACGCGCCAGCGCTTCTGCGCCGACAGCGGACGAGTTTCCATGATCAGGACGCGGTCACCGACGCCACACGAGTTGTCCTCGTCGTGCGCCTTCAGGCGGTGCGTCTTGCGCATGACCTTGCCGTAGAGCGCGTGCTTGACGCGGTCCTCGACCTCGACAACGACGGTCTTGTCCATCTTGTCGCTCACCACGAAACCCTGACGGGTCTTGCGGTAGTTACGGTCTCCACCGTGTCCGAGGTTGTCGGTCACCGTTTCCTGCTCCGTCTTCTCAGCCATGTTCAGCTCACCTTCTCGTCGGAGTCGGACTCGGTCTTCGCGTCCCGGCCGATGCCGAGCTCGCGCTCGCGCATCTCGGTGTACAGCCGCGCGATGTCCTTGCGGACGGCGCGCAGTCGCGAGTTGTTCTCCAGCTGACCGGTGGCCGACTGGAAACGCAGGTTGAACAGTTCCTGCTTGGCTTCCTTGAGCTGGGAAACGAGTTCCTCGTCACCGAGCTCGCGCAGCTTCGCCGGCGCGAGGTCCTTGGAACCAAGAGCCATCAGAAGTCACCACCTTCACGTGCGACGAAGCGGCACTTCATCGGCAGCTTGTGCATCGCCAGGCGCAGGGCCTCGCGAGCAACTTCTTCGGACACACCGGACAGCTCGAACATGACGCGGCCCGGCTTGACGTTGGCGACCCACCACTCCGGCGAACCCTTACCGGAACCCATGCGGGTCTCGGCCGGCTTCTTGGTCAGCGGGCGGTCCGGGTAGATGTTGATCCAGACCTTTCCGCCACGCTTGATGTAGCGGGTCATCGCGATACGAGCGGACTCGATCTGACGGTTGGTGACGTAGGCCGGCTCGAGAGCCTGGATGCCGTAGTCGCCGAACGCCACGGTGGTGCCGCCCTTGGCTGCACCGGTCCGCTTGGGGTGGTGCTGCTTACGGTGCTTCACACGACGCGGAATCAACATCAGGCGTCGCCTCCCTCAGAGGTACTCGTGCTCGGGGTCTCGATGGTCGCGGCAGCCTCGACGGTTGCCTCCACCGCAGCCTCGGTGGACTCGGCAGGAGCCTGGTCGCGACGACCACGGTCGCCTCCGCGCTCGCCACCACGTCCACCGCGGTCGCCGCCACGTGCCGGACGGTCGTCCCGGCGACGCTGCGGACGCGACGGAGCGGCAGCCTGCTCGCGAGCCAGTTCCTTGGCGGTGAGGTCACCGTTGTAGATCCAGACCTTCACACCGATGCGGCCGAACGTCGTACGGGCCTCGTAGAAGCCGTAGTCGATGTTGGCGCGCAGGGTGTGCAGCGGAACACGGCCCTCGCGGTAGAACTCGGTGCGGCTCATCTCGGCGCCGTTCAGACGACCGGAGACCATCACCTTGATGCCCTTGACGCCGGCCCGCTGAGCGGACTGGATGCTCTTGCGCGTGGCGCGACGGAAGTTCACACGAGCAGCGAGCTGCTCGGCGACACCCTGGGCGACCAGCTGAGCGTTGGCCTCAGGGTTCTTGACCTCGAGGATGTTCAGCTGAACCTGCTTGCCGGTGAGCTTCTCCAGCGACGTGCGCAGGCGGTCGGCTTCGGCGCCGCGGCGTCCGATGACGATGCCCGGGCGAGCGGTGTGGATGTCGACGCGGACGCGGTCGCGGGTGCGCTCGATCTCCACGTGGGAGATTCCGGCGCGTTCCATGCCCTTGGACATGAGCTTGCGGATCGCGACGTCTTCCTTCACGTAGTCGCTGTAGCGCTGACCCTCTTTGGTGCTGTCAGCGAACCAACGGCTGTTGTGCTCGGTCGTGATGCCGAGGCGGAAACCGTTCGGGTGGATTTTCTGACCCATGTCTCAGCGGCCTCCGTCCTTCTTCTCGGGCTGTGCGACGAACACGGTGATGTGGCTCGTGCGCTTGTTGATGCGGCTCGCGCGGCCCTGGGCACGGGGGCGGAACCGCTTCATGGTCGGGCCCTCGTCCACGAACGCCGAGGTCACCACGAGGGTGCGCTCGTCGAACGCAACAGAGTGCTTGTCGGCCTGCACGCGTGCGTTGGCGATGGCGCTGTTGAGCACCTTCAGCACCGGCTCGCTCGCGCTCTGCGGCGCGAAGGTGAGCACGGCGATCGCTTCCTGGGCGTTCTTGCCCCGGATGAGGTCCACGACGCGGCGGGCCTTCATCGGCGTCACACGGACGAACCGCGCCTGCGCCTTGGCTTCCATCGCCTGTCCTTTGCTTTCGGTAGTTGCAGTCATGCTGGTAGTCACCAGGTCTCGCCCCCGCGTCAGCGGCGGCGGCCCTTCTTGTCGTCCTTCTCGTGACCCTTGAAGGTACGAGTGGGGGCGAACTCGCCCAGCTTGTGGCCGACCATCGACTCGGTCACGAAGACCGGGACGTGCTTGCGGCCGTCGTGCACGGCCAGCGTGTGGCCGAGCATCTCCGGGGTGATCATCGAGCGACGCGACCAGGTCTTGATGACGTTCTTGGTGCCGGCTTCGTTCTGGACCTCGACCTTCTTGGCGAGGTGGTCGTCGACGAAGGGACCCTTCTTCAGGCTACGAGGCATCTCTTAGCGCTTCTTTCCAGTACGACGGCGACGGACGATCATCTTGTCGCTGCTCTTGTTGGGCCGACGGGTGCGGCCTTCCTTCTGTCCCCACGGCGACACAGGGTTACGACCACCGGAGGTCTTGCCCTCACCACCACCGTGCGGGTGGTCGACCGGGTTCATGGCGACACCACGGACGGTCGGGCGCTTGCCCTTCCAGCGCATACGGCCGGCCTTACCCCAGTTGATGTTGCTCTGCTCGGCGTTGCCCACCTCGCCGACGGTGGCGCGGCAGCGCACGTCGACGTTGCGGATCTCACCGGACGGCATACGCAGCTGGGCGTAGGGGCCGTCCTTGGCGACGAGCTGCACACGCGAACCGGCCGAGCGGGCGATCTTCGCACCGCCACCGGGCCGAAGCTCGATGCAGTGGACGACCGTACCGGTCGGGATGTTGCGCAGCGGCAGGTTGTTGCCGGGCTTGATGTCGGCGCCGACACCGTTCTCGATCGTGTCGCCCTGGCTGAGCCTGTTCGGGGCGATGATGTAACGCTTCTCGCCGTCCGCGTAGTGCAGCAGCGCGATGCGCGCGGTGCGGTTCGGGTCGTACTCGATGTGAGCGACCTTCGCCGGCACGCCGTCCTTGTCGGAACGACGGAAGTCGATCACCCGGTAAGCGCGCTTGTGGCCACCGCCGATGTGGCGAGTGGTGATGCGGCCCGAGGCGTTACGACCACCGGTCTTCGGCAGCGGACGCACCAGGGACTTCTCGGGGGTCGAGCGGGTGACTTCGACGAAGTCGGCCACGCTCGAACCACGCCGTCCCGGCGTCGTCGGCTTGTATTTACGGATACCCATTGTTAGTCCTTGTCCTCGCCGTCGTTCAGCTCGCGGAGCCGAAGATGTCGATGGAGCCTTCCTTCAGGGAGACGATCGCGCGCTTGGTGTCCTTGCGCTTGCCCATCCCGAAACGGGTACGGCGCGTCTTGCCCTTACGGTTCAGCGTGTGGACCGAGTCGACCTTGACGTCGAAGATCTGCTCGACGGCAATCTTGATCTCGGTCTTGTTGGCGCGGGGGTCCACGACGAACGTGTACTTACCCTCGTCCAGCAGGCTGTACGACTTCTCGGTCAGCACCGGCGCGACGAGGATGTCGCGCGGGTCCTTGCCGACGTTGAACTGCGTGCTCACTTGTCGTCCTCCTTGACCTGCTGAGCCTTGGCTCCACCGGCCGGCTCGAAGCCTGCGGCAGCCGCGGCCTCGGCGGTCGTGAACCACACCTCGGCGGTGGTCGCGTCATACCAACGCGAACCGGCGACGTGGTACTTCATCGAGTCCTTGTTGCCCTTGACGGTGAACTTCACCGGGTCGGGCGATGCGCCACCGGCCAGTGGTGCGGCCGAGTCGGAGCCGAAGCCACCCTCGGTCACCTCGCCGCCGGCCTCGGCCGAAGCCTCGGTCGTGGCGGTCTCGTCAGTGTTGTCGGCGGTGTCGGTGTCGACCAGCGCGGCGGGAGCGGACGCCTTGGCGGCACCCTTGTCCAGCTTCGCGGCCTGCGTCGGGCCGGCCAGGAAGCTCTCCAGAGCGGCCTGGGTGAACACGACATCGTCGGCGCACAGGACGTCGTAGGTGTTCAGCTGGTCGGCCCACAGCACGTGGACGTCGGCCAGGTTGCGCACCGAGAGCGTCGAGATCTCCTCGTTGCGTGCAAGCACGACGAGCAGGTTCTTGCGGTCCGACAAACCACCGAGCAGGTTCGCGGCCGACTTGGTCGACGGCTTGTCACCCTCGACGATCGCGGTCAGCACGTGGATGCGGCCGTGACGCGCCCGGTCCGAGAGGGCTCCGCGCAGGGCGGCGGCCTTCATCTTCTTCGGGGTGCGCTGGCTGTAGTCACGCGGCTGCGGGCCGTGGACGATGCCACCACCGGCGAACTGCGGCGCACGGGTCGAACCCTGGCGGGCGCGGCCGGTGCCCTTCTGGCGATACGGCTTGCGTCCACCGCCGCGCACCTCGGCGCGCGTCTTGGTGGAGTGAGTGCCCTGACGGGCAGCGGCCAGCTGAGCCACAACAACCTGGTGGATCAGCGGGACGTTCGTGGTCACGTCGAAGATCTCGGCCGGCAGCTCGACGGAGCCCGACTTCGAACCCGACGGGTTCAGGATGTCAACGGAAGTCATCGAAATCAGGCGTCCTTCTGAATCGACTTAGCAGCCGTGCGCACCAGGACGACGCCGCCGCGGGGACCGGGAACGGCACCCTTGACGAGCAGCAGGCCCTTGTCGGCGTCCACGGCGTGGATCGTGAGGTTCTGGGTGGTCTGTCGCACGCCGCCCATACGGCCGGCCATGCGCATCCCCTTGAAGACACGGCCCGGGGTGGCGCAGCCACCGATCGAGCCGGGCTTGCGGTGGTTCTTGTGCGCACCGTGCGAGGAGCTCACGCCGTGGAAGCCGTGACGCTTCATGACACCGGCGAAACCCTTGCCCTTGGTGCGACCGACGACGTCGATCTCCTGGCCGGTCTCGAAGGTGTCGACCGTGATCTCCTGGCCGAGCGTGTACTCGGCAGCGTCAGCGGTGCGGATCTCGACGACGTGGCGGCGCGGCGTCACGCCGGCCTTCTCGAAGTGACCGGTCAACGGCTTGGTGACCTTGCGCGGGTCGATCGCACCGAAGGCGATCTGGACCGCGTGGTAGCCGTCGGCCTCTTCGCCGCGCACCTGCGTGACGACACAGGGGCCGGCCTGGATCACGGTGACCGGAACGAGAAGGTTGTTCTCGTCCCACACCTGGGTCATGCCGAGCTTCTCGCCGAGAACGCCCTTGACGGAGCGCTCAGTGGTGTGAGTCATGAGTCACTCCCCCTTTCAGAGCTTGATCTCGATGTTGACGTCAGCCGGGAGGTCGAGACGCATGAGCGAGTCGACTGCCTTGGGCGTCGGGTCAACAATGTCGATGAGCCGCTTGTGCGTACGCATCTCGAAGTGCTCGCGGCTGTCCTTGTACTTGTGCGGCGAACGGATGACGCAGAAGACGTTCTTCTCCGTCGGGAGCGGCACAGGGCCGACCACCGTTGCGCCGGCACGAGTAACCGTGTCGACAATCTTGCGCGCCGAGCTGTCGATGACTTCGTGGTCATACGACTTCAGCCGGATGCGGATCTTCTGTCCCGCCATCTTGTCGCGTCTCTCTCTCGCCGTACTTCTATTACATCTGTCAATTGGCCGGCCTTTTCGGGCTCCGGCCCCGACCCCCGCGGTCGGGTGTGTCGCACCTGCTTCGCAGCACAGCGCACACGTTTTCACCGAGTGGCGGGGTGGGCCGGTCCGTAGAGACCGGGGCTTGTGCCGTTGTCACTAGGCCAAACTTCGCCTCAGCGCCAACGAAGATTCCGCACTTCGCCCGGGTTGAACCGGTCGAACAGATGCGACATCACGCAACAAGCAACTTGTCCAGTGTGCCATGCAGTGGCGTACGCGCCAAATCGAGGCGTTGTGGTGCTGGGCACCTTCGTTGTTCGGGGCGTTGTGGTCGGGTTTTCGGGCAGTTTCGTTTCCCCGTCCGGCTCTCGGTACTCGCCTTCGCAGACGGGTTCCGTATCGCCCTCCGGCGCCGGGCTTCTCGTGGCGTCCGGTTCTCGAGCAGGCCTTGAAGGAGGCGGGTTTGGGGCTTGCGCTGCTTTCTCGCGTTCGCGGCCGGCAACGATGCGCACCGTAGGTACAGATGCGCTGGTTACGTACAGGTGCCCGCGCTGCATCCGGATGCGCACGTTATACCCAGTGCGTCAGGCTGTTGTGAGACAGCTGGGTGGGGAAAGGATTTCCCTGATGGTTTCTGATGAGGTGCCGTTTCGTCCGTCGCGTCATGCGGCTTTCACTGATGAGCAGCGGTGGGCTCTGCTGCTGGAGCATGACCAGTGCCTCGAGCGTGGTGCGAAGGCCGCGTTCCTGCGTAGGGTCGGTGTCACGCCGTTCTCGATCAAGAAGTGGTCGATGTGGCGGGACGCTGGCCGGTTGGTCGACCCGGCCACCAAAGAGCCAACGACGGTAGCGAGGCACGTGTTGAAATATGACGAACGCGTTGAGCTGGAACGGTTGCGGCGTGAGAACCAGCGGTTGCAACAAGAACTGGAGCAATCGCAGTCCGCGGTGGAACTGCTGGGAAAAGCTGCCGCGCTCTTGGAGGGATTGGCCAAGAGCGCGGGCCCCAACCAGGAGGAACCACCACCCCGCCCGGGGATGCCGGACTGGTTGAGAGACCCCGATACTTCGAGGTTGCCGCCGATACCGTCACGGCCCTCGGCCATGCCGGAGTGAGCATCGTCCAGGGTTGTGCCTGGCTGGGGATCGCTCGGTCGTCCTACTACCGATATCTCAATCCGCCCCCACGGATCGGGGTGGTGGTGCCCCACACGGAACGGGCGTACCCCAACCGTGTCACCGCTGCCGAGGCGAAGGCCGTGGTGCAGGCCCTCAACACGGTCGAGTTGGCAGGGTTATCGATCCGGCAGGCACACTTCGAACCACTGGATCAGGGCGTGTACCTGTGTTCGTTGCCCTCGATGCACCGCATCATGCGTCGCGAAGGGCAGTCCAGTGATCGCCGCCGGCACACCGCGCACCGCGGGTACGGTGCACGGTCCACTCCCCGGTTGCACGCCACCGCCCCGGGACAAGTGTGGTGCTGGGACATCACCAACCTGCCCGGTCCAGGACGGATGAGTTTCAAGCTGTACTCGATGATCGATCTGTACTCGAGGTACGTGGTCGGGTACCGCGTCGAGCACGTCGAGGACCACCGGTTCACCCAGGAACTGTTCAACAACGCGTTCACCGCCCAGCAGGGCACACCGCAGGTCATCCATGCCGACAACGGTGGCGTGATGCGAGCCGGGACCGTGCGAGAACTGCTGGCCACGATGCACGTCCACGCCTCGTACTCACGCCCTCGGGTGTCGAACGACAACGCGTTCGCCGAGGCGTTGTTCAAAACGGTGAAGTACGACCTGGACTACCCCGAAGAGTTCGACTCCTTAGAACACGCGCGGCAGTGGAGTGCCGAGTTCTTCGACCGGTATAACACCCGCCACCACCACGCCGGCCTCGCCGGACACACCCCGGCCCGAGTCCACCACGGCACCTGGAGCAGTACCCACGACCAGTGGGCAACCACCAAAGCCGCCTACGCCGCCAAGCACACCGCCCGGCACCACAAACCGCCGATCACGCACATGCCCCCAGACACCGTCTGGATCAACAAACCCAACACACCCAACCCACAGCTGTCCCAAACAGCTTGATTCATTCCGTATAACGTGCGCATCCGGACGTAACCCGGGCCTTTGTACGTAACCTGCGCAAATGGACGTAACCTGCGCAACTTCGAACTCCCCGTCCCAGGTAGGTGACGTGGGCAAGCAGAGCCACGCACCCCGGTCCGTCCAAAGCCGGCTTGAAAACTCCACACCCTGGAAAGCCCGGCGCCGGAAGGCGATGCGACACCGCCTGAGAACACAGCACTACCGGGCCACACTCACGACGCCCGAGCAACCGCCTCGCGGACGAGGGTCGCAACGCGCCCAGGGATCTTCAGATCGGACCACACAACGCGGACGACGATCCAGCCGAGCGAGCGCAGGTGATCTTCGCGCTTCTTCTCCTGGAACACCGAGTCGCCGTTCTCGTACTTCACCTTGCCGTCGAACTCGATGAGCACGTTGTGACCGATCACGCGGAAGTCGGCGCGATACCCACGGCCGGCGGGCGTCCACTGTCCCGAGTCAGGCACGTCGAACTGCGGCTCATAGGCGACGCCGGCGAGTCGCAGTTGCAGAGCGGTCAAAGTCTCACCGGGAGATTCGTGGCGGCGGTCGATCTGCTCGACCACCTGGGCCGTCGCGACCCGGCCCTTGCGTCGCAGGAACGCCGGCGCGCACAGTTCGAGGTCGTCGGGTCGGAGCAGGCCTCGACGCCAGGCAGCGTCCGCAGCGGCGAGCGCGGCCGGCAGATCGGTCTGAGCAACCTGCAGAGCCGCGATCGCCGGGTGTTCGACGCCGTCCCGAGGTTGCAGCTCTCGAGCGAGGGCTACGTGCAGGTGCAGGTCACCGAGACGGCGTGACTTCCCCGCGACCGTCCTCGACAGGTGCACCACCGACAGATCCCGATCGATCGTCGGCAATTCCCAGTGGACGAGCGCCGACACGTGGCTGATGACCGCTCGGCCGGCGTACTCCCGTTTGTACGCGATCGCGCGAAGACGGTGAGCGTCCTCGTCGTCCGCAGCGGCGCGGGTGGCAAACCACCCTCGCCGCAGACGTGTCCATTCACCGGTCGCGACGAGTCGGCGCACGTCCCGGGCGCCGAGTCCACGCGACTGCACCTCTTCCCACGACACGACGTCCATCGGTACATGGTGCGCCCGATCCGCCGATCCTGCCGAGGGCCCTGTGGACAACTACCGTGAACGCATGACGAACGTGCTGGACGAAGTACTCGAGGTGGCCCGGGACGCGCGGCGGGTGGTGGTGCTCACCGGTGCGGGGATCTCGGCCGAGAGCGGGCTTGCGACGTTTCGCGACCCCGAGGACGGGCTGTGGAACCGCTACGACCCGATGCAGTTGGCGAGCATCGATGCCTGGGACGAGGACCCGGAGATGGTGTGGGCCTGGTACCTGTGGCGGTTCGAGCGGCACCATCAGGTGGAGCCGAACGCAGGACACCGGGCGCTGGCCGACTGGGAGGAGGGGGCCGACGTCCTGGTGGTGACACAGAACGTGGACGACCTGCACGAACGCGGCGGCAGCAGCGATGTCGTCCACCTGCACGGCAACCTGTCGGCGTTCCGGTGCAGCGACTGCGAACGTCCGTACACCGATCGCGTGGACGTGCCGCACGAGCCGGTCGAACGGCTCGCTCCCCCGAGTTGTCCGGCGTGCGGCGGGCTGGTGCGTCCGGGCGTCGTGTGGTTCGGCGAGATGCTCCCGCCGGACGCGTTCGACCGGGCGGTCGAGGAAGTACAAAGTGCCGATCTGGTGCTCACCGTCGGCACCTCCGGCATCGTCGCGCCGGCGTCGCTGCTCCCGAGGTTCGCCGGGGCTCGGGGCGTGCCGGTGATCGAGATCAACCCGAATCCGACCGAGCACAGCGACGAGGTGACCCACGTCTGGCGGGCACCGGCAGCGAGCGCCCTGCCCGCGCTGGTGCAAGCGATCCGGGCGACCGGAGCGCGCCTTCCGGACGCTGTCGATGAATGGGCATACGCTGCGGACGAATCGTTCCGGCTGATAAGGGGGTGCCGACGGTGCAATCCGCGCAGGGGTTCGTCATCGAGACGGACCGACTGACCAAGCAGTACCCCGGCGTGCGCGCCCTCGACGACCTGAGCCTGCGGATCCCCGCCGGCGTGACCGGAGTCGTCGGCGTGAACGGTGCCGGTAAATCGACCCTCATCAAGGTGCTGCTCGGGCTGCTTCCGGCGACCAGCGGATCCGCACGCGTCCTCGGACTCGACCCCGCCACGCAGGGTGCAGAGATCCGGTCGCGCGTCGGTTACATGCCCGAACACGACTGTCTGCCAGGCGATGTCAGCGCGGCCGACTTCGTGATGCACATGGCGTTGATGTCCGGGCTGCCCCGTACGGCCGCCCGCGAGCGCACGTCCGAGGTGTTGCGCCACGTGGGGCTGGACGAGGAACGCCACCGCGCGATGGGCGGCTACTCCACCGGCATGAAGCAGCGGGCCAAGCTCGCGCAGGCGATCGTGCACGACCCGAGCCTGGTCTTCCTCGACGAGCCGACCAACGGACTCGACCCGCGCGCCCGCGACGACATGCTCGACCTCATCGCACGGGTGGGCAGCGACTTCGGCATCTCGGTCGCGGTGACCAGTCACCTGCTCGGTGAGCTCGAGCGCACCGCCGACCACATCGTGGTGATCGACGCCGGCTGCCTGCTGCGCGCGTCCGCCACGTCCGAGCTCACGCACACGACCGGCACGGTGTTGGTCGAGGTGCTGGGTCCGGCGGGCAGTGACCGCCGGTTCGGGCAGGCGCTCGTCGACCACGGCCTGCAGGCCTGGCCGGCCGGCGAACAGGTGCAGGTGCGCATCGATCATCCGGAGGCACTGGACGTCGTCCGCGATGTCGCCGTCGATCTCGGGCTCGGACTCGTGCGGGTGCAGGAGATCCACCACACCCTCGAAGAGGTCTTCCAACAAGGGGCTGACGCATGAGCACGCCGAGTCGCCAGGGCGTCATTCACGACCTGGGATATCGCGGATTCCAGGGACGCCGCCTGGGCACGGGTGCGATCCTGCGCGAACTGTTCACGGTCTCGCTCGGGCATGCGTTCGGCGTCGGTCGCTCCGGCAAGTCCAAGGTGATGCCCTGGCTGATCGCCGGCCTCATGCTCATCCCGGCGGTCGTGCTGGCGGGCATCATCGTCCAGCTCGGACGGATGTCGCTGACCGACCAGGCCGAGCTGTTCGCGCCCCTGTCCAACTACTTCGGCTTCCCGTATTGGACGCAGCTGTTGATCACGGTGTTCGTGGCGACGCAGGCGCCGGTGCTGTTCGCGCGCGACCTGCGGTATCGGACGATCGTGCTGTACTTCGCGCGTCCGGTGTCGCGGACGATGTTCGTGCTGACGCGATTGGCCGCACTGGCCACCGCGATCTTCCTGGTCGTGGCCGTGCCGATGACCATCTGGTACGGCGTCGCGATGACCTCCGAACTCGACCGCGGGGTGCACACCCGCAACTACCTCTCCGCATTGTTCGGGGCGCTCTTGCTCGCGCTGATCCTGGCCGCGATCGCCGGGTTGGTGTGCACGCTGACGACGCGCTCCGGGCTTGCCGTCGCCGCGGTGATCATCGTGCTGATGGTGACCTCGGGCATCGTCACCAGCGCGCTGAGCATCACCTACCAGAGCGAGCATCCCGCACGCGGGCAGATCCCGGCGTCATTCAATCCCTTCACCGCGGTCGCCGAACTCGTCGCCGGGCTCTTCGACCAACCGACGCCCAACCCGACCATCCCGAGGCCGACCGGAGTGGGAGTGCCTGCGGCCGCTGCGGTCTGTGTGGTGTGGGTGGTCGCACCGACCTTGCTGTTGATCCAGCGGATGCGAAAGGCGGCATCGCTGTGAGCGACCTTGTGCTGCAATCGGTTTCGCGGTGGTACGGCAACGTCGTCGCGGTCAACGACGTCTCCATGGACATCCGTCCCGGCATCACCGGACTGCTCGGCCCGAACGGTGCCGGCAAGTCGACGTTGCTGTCGATGATGGCCGGACTCCTTGCTCCGTCGGCCGGCAGCGTGACACTCGACGGACGTCCGGTGCGCGGCGACGTCGGCATGTATCGCCACATCGGACTCGTGCCGGTGCAGGAACCGATGTACGACTTCCTCACCGGCGAGCAGTTCGTGCGGCTGAACGCCGACCTGCACCGACTCCCCCAAGCAGAGGCCGCGACCAAGCACGCGGTGGGGTTGGTCGCTCTGGCCGACGCGGCCGATCGCAAGATCTCGACCTACAGCAAGGGCATGCGCCAACGCATCAAGGTGGCCGCGGCGCTGGTCCACGATCCCGCGGTGCTGCTGCTCGACGAACCGTTCAACGGCATGGATCCGATCCAGCGGCGCTCGATGATGAGTCTGCTGAATTCGTATGCGGCACAAGGGCGCACGATCGTCTTCTCCTCGCACATCCTGGAGGAGGTCGAGCAATTGGCGCGCCAGGTGGAGGTAGTGGTCTCCGGACGGCACGCGGCGTCCGGAGACTTCGCGGCCATCCGACGGTTGATGACCGATCGTCCGAACCAGTACCGAATCCGTAGCAGCGACAACCGATTACTTGCGACCTTGCTGATGCGCGAAGACACCGTGCGCGGCGTCCGGGTCAATGGCGAGAAGTACCTCGAGGTCGAAGCCGACGACTTCGGACGCTTCGCGACGGTGGTCGCGAAACTCGCCCGTGATGCCGACGTCCGACTCTTCGAACTGATCCCGACCGACGAATCGCTGGAAAGCGTCTTCAGTTACCTGGTGGGCCGATGAACATTCCGATCCTGCGCCTGGCCGTCCGCTCGTTGTTCGGGCGGGCCCGCGCCATCCTGCTGTTCCTCATCCCGGCGTTGTTGTTGCTGCTCGCCACACTGATCCGGGTCGCCGACGGTGACACCCTGTCTCCCGGCGATGCTCCCCTGGTGCTCGTGCGGACGTTCGGCATCGGCATCGTCGTGCCCGTCGTCGCGCTCATGGCGACCACGACGTTGATCAACTCCGAGTTCGATGACGGTTCGATCATCTACCTGCTGACCAAACCGGTGTCGCGGCTGTCGATCATCGCGACGAAGGCGTTCGTGGTGTTGCTGTGCACGCTGGTGTTCGCGGCGGTGCCGATGATGATCGCCGCGTTGATCATGGTCGGCGTGCAGGACGACCTCTGGCTCGGTGCGCTGCTCGGCGGCGTGACCGCGTCCGTCGCGTATGCCGGGATCTTCACCACGCTCGCGACCTTACTGAACCGCAGCGTCGTCGGATGCCTGGTGTACTGGCTGGTCTGGGAAGCGAGCCTGACCTCGCTGATCTCGCCGGCGGCCTGGCTCTCGGCTCGCGCCTGGGGCACCAGCGTCCTGCACTCCGTCGCCGACGTGGGCCAGAAGGTGCACCCGCCGGTGCGGTTCGGGCTGATCGCCGCCGTGTTGTGCCTGATCGGCGGTGTGCTCATCGCCGGCCGCAAGCTGTCACACACCACGATCTCCGACGTCTGAGGTGCTCAATACGCCGGACTTGACCACGAGCACCCGACCACGCCGGCTCCGGCGTCGGTTATCAGGCCTTGACGTGCTTGGCCAGACGCAACCAGGTCTCGACGACGGTGTCGGGGTTCAGCGACATCGACTCGATGCCCTGGTCGAGCAGCCACTCGGCGAGGTCGGGGTGGTCGGACGGACCCTGGCCGCAGATGCCGACGTACTTGCCCTGCTCACGGCAGGCCTTGATCGCCATCGACAGCATCGCCTTGACCGCGTCGTCGCGCTCGTCGAACGAACCCGCCACCAGCGAGGAGTCACGGTCGAGGCCGAGAGTCAGCTGGGTCATGTCGTTCGAGCCGATCGAGAACCCGTCGAAGTGCTCCAGGAACTGGTCTGCGATGACCGCGTTCGAGGGCACCTCGCACATCATCACGACCTGCAGGTCGTTCTCGCCGCGCCTCAGACCATGCTGGCCCAGCAGCTCGATGACGCCCTTCGCCTCGGCGATGGTACGCACGAACGGAATCATGATCTTCACGTTCGTCAGGCCCATGTCCTCGCGGACGAACCGCAGCGCCTCGCACTCCATCGCGAAGCAGTCGGCGAAGTCCTTCGACAGGTACCGCGACGCACCGCGGTAACCGATCATCGGGTTCTCCTCGTGCGGCTCGTACGCCTCACCACCGAGCAGGTTGGCGTACTCGTTCGACTTGAAGTCGGACATCCGGACGATGACCGGCTCGGGCGCGAACGCCGCCGCCAGCATCGACACACCCTCGGCAACACGCTTGACGAAGAACTCGCGCGGGCTGTCGTACGCCGCGATCTGCTCCTCGATGGCCGCCTTCAGCTCAGGGTCCTGTTGGTCGAGTTCGAGCAGCACCTTGGGGTGGATGCCGATCTGGCGGTTGATGATGAACTCCAACCGCGCCAGGCCGATGCCCTTGTTCGGCAGGCGGGAGAACTCGAACGCCTGGTCGGGCGTGCCGACGTTCATCATGACCTTGACCGGCAGGTCCGGCATCTCGTCCAGAGCAGTCGTGGTGACCTCGAAGTCGACCATGCCCTCGTAGACGAAACCGGTGTCACCCTCGGCGCACGACACCGTGACCTCGGCGCCGTCCGGAAGGTTGCGGGTCGCATCGCCGGTGCCGACAACCGCCGGGATGCCGAGCTCACGGGCGATGATCGCGGCGTGACAAGTGCGTCCACCACGGTTGGTGACGATCGCGCTCGCCTTCTTCATGATCGGCTCCCAGTCGGGGTCGG
The DNA here is from genome assembly GCF_006715095.1 of Yimella lutea. NCBI lineage: Bacteria > Bacillati > Actinomycetota > Actinomycetes > Micrococcales > Dermacoccaceae > Yimella > Yimella lutea. Next base: position 1,091,967 of record NZ_VFMO01000001.1, on the reverse strand, counting down.
TCATGTCGGCGACCAGCACCTCGCCGGCCTGGAACTGCGCCATGTCGTCGATCGACTTCAGGCTGCGGACGGCGCCGGCACCGATCTTCTGACCGATCGCGCGGCCCTCGATCAGCACGTCGCCGCGCGACTTCATCGTGAATCGCTCCAGTTGCGAACCGGATTCGCGCGACTTCACCGTCTCCGGACGGGCCTGGACGACGTAGATCAGGCCGTCGAGTCCGTCCTTGACCCACTCGATGTCCATCGGGCGGCCGTAGTGCTCCTCGATCTTCACCGCGTGACGGGCAAGCTCCTCGACGTCCGCGTCGGTGATGCTGAAGCGAGCCTGGTCGACCGGGTCGACATCGACGGTCTCGATCGTGCGACCGACCGACTTGTCGTCGGTGTAGACCATCTTGATCGCCTTGCCGCCGACGCCGCGCTTGAGGATCGCGGGCTTGCCGGCCGCAAGCGCCGGCTTGTAGACGTAGAACTCGTCGGGGTTCACGGCGCCCTGGACTACGGCCTCGCCCAGACCGTAGGACGACGTGATGAACACGGTGTCCTTGAAGCCGGACTCGGTGTCGATCGTGAACATGACACCGGACGAACCGATGTCGGAGCGCACCATCTTCTGGATGCCGGCCGACAGCGCGACGACCGAGTGCTCGAAGTCGTTGTGGACGCGGTAGGCGATCGCGCGGTCGTTGTAGAGCGAGGCGAAGACCAGCTTGATCGCGTGCAGGATGTTGTCGATGCCGTGGATGTTGAGGAAGGTTTCCTGCTGCCCGGCGAAGGACGCGTCCGGAAGGTCCTCGGCCGTCGCGCTCGAACGCACCGCCCAGCTGACCTCGTCCCCGTGCTCGCCGGCGAGCTTCTCGTAGGCCTCACGGATCTCGGCCTCGAGGTCGGTCGGGAACGGCTGCTGCTCGACCGCGCTGCGGATCTCGTTGCCGACGCGGGCGAGTTCACGAACGTCGTCGACGTCGAGCGTCTTCAGCATCCCGTCGATGCGCTCGGCCAGACCCGACTCGATCAGGAAGCGGCGGTAGGCGTCCGCCGTCGTGGCGAAACCGCTCGGGACGCGCACGCCCGCCTTGGACAGGTGCTGCACCATCTCACCGAGGGAGGCGTTCTTGCCGCCGACCAACTCGACATCGTGCATGCCGAGGTTCTCGTACCACTCGATGTTGCTGCTCATTGCAGGTCCTTCCGGAAGGGCCGTGTAAACGGTCGTCAGTGAACGCGATTGAGTTTGAGGGTCTGCATGATCACGGCCGCCATCTCCTCGATCGACATCGTCGAGGAGTTGATGAACGGGATCTTGTGCGCGCGGAACATCGCTTCCGCACGACGCAGTTCGAACAGGCACTGGGCCTGGGAGGCGTACTTGCTGCCCGGACGTCGCTCGTTGCGCACCGCGGACAGGCGGGCCGCCGTCGAGATCAGCCCGAAGCACTTGTCGGCGTACGGCGCGATCGGACGCGGCAGCTTGGCTGACTCGAGGTCTTCGTCGACCAGCGGGTAGTTCGCCACGAAGACGCTGTGCTGGAGGGCGAGGTACATCGTGGTGGGCGTCTTGCCGCACCGCGACGGTGCCAACAGGATGACCTCGGCCTTCTCGATCGCCCGGAAGCTGGCGCCGTCGTCGTGCTCGATGGCGTACTCGACCGCTTTCATGCGCGAGTCGTACCGGGCCTGGTCGCGGACGGCATGTGCCGAGCCACCCTTGTGCGCGGCCTCGGCGTGCAGCACCTTCTCGACCTCGTCCAGCTGTGAGCCGAACAGGTCGATGAACGCGCACTGGGTGCGCATGAGTTCGGAGCGGATCTGCTCGTCGGCGACAGTGGAGAACACCAACGGAGTGACGGTGTCGGTCTTGGCCGCGTCCAGCATCTGCACGACCTCGCCGGCCGCTTCGACGGAGGTGATGAACGGGATCTTCTGCCGCACGAACGTGACGTTGGGGAACTGCCGAAGAATCATGTTGCCGAGGGTCTCGGCGGAGATTCCGGTACCACCGGCGAGGAAGAACGCCGGCGTCGGCTCCACGTGGCCTTGGTCACTCACAAGACACACTGTCCCACACCCTTTGTGGTATTTCCTACCGGGTCGGATCGTCAGAATGTCCCGACATTTCGGACGCGCTGCTTTCGTGGTGGTGTCGGTTTCGGGCGGTTTCGTATCGCCTGAGTAGGCGACCGTCACCGGGTCCCGAACGCGGCGCTCGCCCATGCTCGTCCAGCGTGCTGGGGGTAGCTCAGTTCTTGGAGAGGTACTCCCCCGCCGCGAGCAGGACGCAGGTGGCCACGCCGTCCATCGCGACCTCGACCTCTTCCAACGGGGGCATGGTCGGGGCCAGGCGGATGTTCTCGTCGTCGGGGTCGGTGCCGAGCGGGAAGCTGGAGCCGGCGGGGGTCAGGGCGATGCCCGCTTCTTTGGCCAGCTGCACCACGCGGGACGCGGTGCCGGGCAGCACGTCGAGGCTGACGAAGTAGCCCCCGATCGGCTTGGTCCACTCGGCGATGTCGTGCTCGGCGAGGCGTTCGGTGAGGATGCGCTCGACCGCCTCGAACTTCGGCGCGATGATCTCGGCGTGCTTGCGCATGTGCGCGCGAACCCCGTCGGCGTCCTTGAAGAACTCCGCGTGCCGAAGGTGGTTCACCTTGTCGGGGCCGATCGAACTCATACCCACGTGCTTGAGGAACCAGCCGATGTTCTCGGTGGACGCGGCCAGGAACGCGACGCCCGCGCCGGCAAAAGTGATCTTGCTGGTCGAGGCGAACAGGATCGGACGGTTCGGGTTGCCGGACGACGCGGCGAGCGACAACACGTCGACCGACTTGGTCTCGACGTCCGTGAGGTGGTGCAGCGCGTAGGCGTTGTCCCAGAAGATCTTGAAGTCAGGGGCGGCGGTCGGCATCGCCAGCAGCTTCGCGGCGACCTCCTGGCTGACGGTGTCGCCGGTCGGGTTGGCGTACGTCGGCACGACCCACATGCCCTTGATGGACGCGTCGTCCTTGACCAGCGCGGCGATCTTGTCGGCGTCCGGGCCGTCGGCGTTCATCGGGACGGTGACCATCTCGATGCCGAAGGAGTTCAGCAGCGAGAAGTGGCGGTCGTAGCCGGGCACCGGGCAGATGAACTTGATCTTGTCCTCGCCGCTCCACGGGCGCTCGCTGTCGACGGCGCCGTGCAACAAGCAGTCGACCAGCACCTGGTGCATCAGCGTGAGGCTGGAATTACCTTGCGCCACAAGCTGATCCACGTTCACACCGAGCAGTTCGGCGAAGATCTCGCGGAGCTCTGTGAGCCCGTGCAATCCGCCGTAGTTACGGGTGTCGGTGCCATCGGCGGCCACGTAGCCGGTCGGCAGCTTCAGCAGTTCGTTCGACAGATCGAGCTGCTGGGCGGACGGTTTGCCCCGGGTGAGGTCCAGCTTAAGACCGCGCGACTTCAGTTCGTCGTACGCGGACTTCTGCGCCGTCATGAAGGCGGCGAGTTCTTCGGCGGACAGGTCGACAAGGGCCACAGCAGCTCCCGGATTGAAGTAACCAGACGGTCGCCCATTCTTCCAGCCTCGCCGGACCGTCCGTGCACGGGATCGCGCGGTGAGACGGCGAACGACGGTGCCGATGTCCCGGTCGGCGCGACCGTCTTGGAACCCGCTGCCGGGTGCCGCCGTCGCAACCACGGTTCACACCAATACAGCTGATCCTTGAGGGGGATTCGTCATGCGCACCACAAAGCGCGTCGCACTGTCCGCAATCGCACTGAGCACCGCACTCGGCCTGACCGCGTGCAACAGCAAAGACGCACCGACCGCCACCAGCACGGCGTCCTCGACGTCCTCGACCTCCGAGTCGCAGAACTCGTCCGACTCTTCGAGCACGACGTCGGAGTCGGCGTCGGAGACCTCGCAGGGTGGCTCCGAGCAGGGCGGCGAGGAGAAGCCGACGTCCCAGCGTGAGGACAAGAACGACAAGTCCGCACTGGACGCCAGCGTGAGCGCCATCCCGTCCGGTCCGCTGACCAAGGCCGAGATCGTCAAGCTGGGTGGCTACCGCACCGCCGGCGGCGACCGCGGCGACTTCTACTCCGTGCTGCACGTCGACTCCTCGGGCCGCGGCCTGGTCGACATCGAGTACGTACTGCTGGACGCGTCCGGCAACGAGGTCGGCACCGTGAAGGACAGCATCTCGGTCAACAAGGGCACCAACGTCATCAAGGTGACCCGCGCGAGCGGCGAGTTGCCGGCGTCGGCCAAGAAGGTGCGTTTGAAGATCACCAAGAATGCCGAGAACAGCTACGCGACCGTCACCGAGGTGGACCCGAACATGAAGGTCGCCCAGGACCCGGCGACCAAGACCGCCATCGTCTCGGGCCGGTACAAGACCGACGGCAAGGGCGGCAACACCTCGATGACCGCCATCTGCTCCGACGACCAGGGCGTTGTCCAGGCAGCCACCTCGCCGACCAAGCAGTTGCGCACGGACGGTTGGAACGATTACGAGGTGAAGTTCCTGATGGCCGTCGACAACTTCAAGCCGACCAAGTGCTACGTCGGTAGCTGATCGGCAACCCAAATCGCGACGGTCGCGCTTTACGCCCGAGTACGGACACGTACTACGGCGTAACGCGTGACCGTCGCGCTTTGGTGGTGGACGGTGTGGAGAACTCCGAAGCGACCGCCATGTCCGTGCCAAGGTCTGCCGCATGCACCAGGTGTTCACCCGCAAGGAAGCATTGGCCGCCGGGATCGAGGGGCGGCAACTGCGCGGCCGCCGGTACCGGGCGTTGTCGCGTGGTCTGTACTGCCGCGCCGACGCCGCACCGTCCGAGACACAGATCGTGGCCGCGTTGCTCCGCAAACTGCCGGCCGCGGAGTTCGCCTGTCGGCAGACCGCAGCCGTTCTGCTCGGCGCCGTCGTGCCGCGAAGCAGTGTTGTTCATCTCGGTTCCGTCGAACGACGAAGTTCGAAACGGGACGACGTGCAACTGCACTGGTATCGCAAGCCACCGACGCTGACCGAGCGAGGCGGGATCGACGTCACCACCGGAGCACAGACATTCGCCGACCTGTCCACCGAGCTGCCGTTCGTCGACCTGCTCGTCCTGGGTGACTCGCTCGTGCAGGCCGGGGCGATGACGATCGAGCAACTCGCCGAAACCAGCTTCGACCATCGCACGGGTGCGTCGTCCGCGCGGGCGGTGGCAGGCCTCGTCCGTGCCGGGGTCGAGTCGCCGTACGAAAGCAGGACGCGGCTGCTGCTCGTGAGTGCCGGACTTCCCGAGCCGCTCGTCAACCACCCGATCCGGGACGACACGGGCCACGTCCGTCGGCGCATCGACCTGGCGTACCCGGAGTTCAAGATCGCGATCGAGTACGACGGACGCCATCACATCGAGCGTGAGGGCCAGTGGCGCAGCGACATCCGGCGGCGCGAGGAACTCGAGGCCGACGGATGGATCTTCATCGTCCTCACCAGTCGCGACATCCATCGCCAGCCGGCGGACGCCGTGAGTCGCGTGGCCGATGCGCTGAACCGGCGCGGTCACCCGACGTCCGTGAACCACGTCGGTTGGCGCCGGCACTTCGCGAGCTGAGCCAGCACCGACGAACGATGGTCGCGCCTTACGCCCGAGTACGGACGCGTACTGCGGCGTAACGAGCGACTGTCGCGCCTTCGTGCGCGGGCATGACGAAGCCCCTCAGCCGCGAACGGCTGAGGGGCTTCGGTTCAAGCTGTGCCCTTGCGGGCGAGGATCACTTGGTGATCTTGGTGACGCGGCCTGCACCGACGGTGCGGCCACCCTCACGGATCGCGAAGCGAAGACCCTCGTCCATGGCGATCGGAGCGATGAGCTCGACCGACATTTCGGTGTTGTCGCCCGGCATCACCATTTCGGTGCCTTCCGGCAACTTCACGACACCGGTCACGTCCGTGGTACGGAAGTAGAACTGGGGACGGTAGTTGTCGTAGAACGGCGTGTGGCGGCCACCCTCGTCCTTGGACAGGATGTAGACCGACGCCTCGAAGTTGGTGTGCGGGGTGGTCGTGCCCGGCTTGGCGATGACCTGACCGCGCTCGACGTCCTCGCGCTTGATACCGCGCAGCAGGAGGGCGGCGTTGTCGCCGGCCTGGCCGCTGTCCAGCATCTTGTTGAACATCTCGATCGAGGTGACCGTGGTCTTGACCGCAGCACCCTCACGAAGGCCGACGATCTCGACCTCCTCGTTGACGTTCAGCACACCGCGCTCGATACGACCGGTGACGACGGTTCCACGACCAGTGATCGTGAAGACGTCCTCGACGGGCATCAGGAACGGCTTGTCGGTGTCGCGCTCCGGCTCCGGGATCGCCTCGTCGACGGCGTCCATGAGCTCCAGAACGGTCTTGCCCCACTCCTCGTCGCCCTCGAGCGCCTTCAGAGCCGAGACCTTGACGACCGGCAGGTCGTCGCCCGGGAACTCGTAGGAGGACAGCAGTTCGCGGACCTCCATCTCGACGAGCTCGAGGATTTCCTCGTCGTCCACCATGTCGGCCTTGTTCAGGGCGACAACGATGTAGGGAACGCCGACCTGGCGAGCCAGCAGGACGTGCTCCTTGGTCTGCGGCATCGGGCCGTCGGTGGCGGCGACCACGAGGATCGCGCCGTCCATCTGGGCCGCACCGGTGATCATGTTCTTGACGTAGTCAGCGTGACCCGGGCAGTCGACGTGCGCGTAGTGACGCTTTTCGGTCTGGTACTCGATGTGCGCGATGGAGATCGTGATACCGCGCTGCTTCTCTTCGGGAGCCTTGTCGATCTCGTCGAACGCGAACGCCGGGTTGACGTCCGGGTACTTGTCGTGCAGCACCTTCGAGATGGCAGCCGTCAGCGTCGTCTTACCGTGGTCGATGTGACCGATGGTGCCGATGTTGACGTGCGGCTTGGTCCGCTCGAACTTGGCCTTAGCCACTGCGGGTCCTCCTAAGGACTTGATTGCTGACGCCGGGGCGGCGTCGGTGATTACTTGATTCTGGTGGAAACTAGCGGGTCAACCGATGAAGGGACAAATCCCTTATCACTCGCCCCGGACCTTCTTGATGATCTCTTCCGCGACGTTCCGGGGAACCTCGGCGTAGGAGTCGAACTGCATCGTGTAGTTGGCGCGACCCTGGGTCTTGCTTCGCAGGTCACCCACATACCCGAACATCTCGGACAGCGGCACGACGGCGCGAACGACCTTCGCACCACTGACGTCCTCCATGGCCTGGATCTGGCCACGGCGGCTGTTGAGGTCGCCGATGACGTCGCCCATGTAGTCCTCGGGCGTACGCACTTCGACGGCCATCATCGGCTCGAGCAAGCAGGGGTCCGCCTTGCGGGCGGCTTCCTTGAATGCCATCGAACCGGCGATCTTGAACGCCATCTCCGAGGAGTCGACGTCGTGGTAGGCACCGTCGACCAGGGTGGCCTTGACACCCACGACCGGGTAGCCGGCGAGGATGCCGAGCTGCATCGCGTCCTGGATACCGTGGTCGACCGACGGGATGTACTCGCGCGGGACGCGGCCACCGGTGACGGCGTTGTCGAACTCGTACAGCTCGCCCTCGGCGGTGTCGAGCGGCGCGATCGAGATCTGCACCTTCGCGAACTGACCCGAACCACCGGTCTGCTTCTTGTGCGTGTAGTCGAACTTCTCGACCGACCGGCGGATGGTCTCGCGGTAGGCGACCTGCGGAGCACCGACGTTGGCCTCGACCTTGAACTCCCGCTTCATGCGGTCGACCAGGATGTCGAGGTGGAGCTCACCCATACCGCCGATGACGGTCTGGCCGGTCTCCTCGTCGAGGTGGACGGAGAAGGTCGGGTCCTCCTGCGCGAGGCGCTGGATGGCGGTGCCGAGCTTCTCCTGGTCACCCTTGGTCTTGGGCTCGATGGCCACGTGGATGACCGGCTCCGGGAACGTCATCGACTCCAGAACGATCTGCTCGCTCGGGTCGGACAGCGTGTCACCGGTGGTGGTGTCCTTCAGACCGATGGCGGCGTAGATGTGACCCGCCACGGCCTCGTCGACCGGGTTCTCCTTGTTGGCGTGCATCTGGAACAGCTTGCCGACGCGCTCCTTCTTGCCCTTGGTCGTGTTGACCACGGCGGAGCCGGCGGCGATGCGTCCGGAGTACACACGGATGAAGGTGAGCGAACCGAAGAACGGGTGCGCGGCGACCTTGAACGCCAGGGCCGAGAACGGAGCGTCCTTGGACGGCTCGCGGGTGATCTCGGTCTCCTCGTCGCCCGGCTTGTGGCCGATCATCGGCGGCACGTCGAGCGGCGACGGCAGGTAGTCGACGACGGCGTCCAGCATCGGCTGCACACCGCGGTTCTTGAAGGCCGAGCCACACAGGATCGGGTAGACCTCGGAGTTGACGGTCAGCTTACGGATGCCGGCCTTCAGCTCGTCGATGGTGAGTTCCTCGCCACCGAGGTACTTCTCCATCAGGTCGTCGTCAGCCTCGGCGACGCGCTCGACGATGCGGTTGCGGTACTCCTCCGCCTTCGCCTGCATGTCGGCCGGGATCTCCTGGACCTCGTACTTCGCGCCCATGGTGACGTCACCCTTGGCGTCGCCCGGCCACACGAGTGCACGCATGTAGAGCAGGTCGACGACACCGATGAAGTCGGACTCCGAACCGATCGGCAGCTGGAGCACGAGCGGCTCCGCGCCGAGGCGGTCGATGACCGTCTGCACGGTGAAGTAGAAGTCGGCACCCATCTTGTCCATCTTGTTGACGAAGCAGACGCGCGGGACGTCGTACTTGTCGGCCTGGCGCCAGACGGTCTCGGACTGGGGCTCGACGCCCTCCTTGCCGTCGAACACGGCAACGGCGCCGTCCAGGACGCGCAGCGAACGCTCCACCTCGACGGTGAAGTCGACGTGACCCGGGGTGTCGATGATGTTGATCTGGGTGCCCTCCCAGAAAGAGGTCACAGCAGCGGAGGTGATCGTGATGCCACGCTCCTTCTCCTGCTCCATCCAGTCGGTGGTCGACGCACCGTCGTGGGTCTCACCGATCTTGTGGTTGACGCCGGTGTAGAACAGGATCCGCTCGGTCGTCGTGGTCTTACCGGCGTCGATGTGCGCCATGATGCCGATGTTGCGGACCTTCTTCAGGTCGGTCAGCACGTCCTGTGCCACGGTGTCTGCCTCGTTCTCTCGGTATCCCGAGTTAGGAGATGAGTTCTGGGGTGCCGGGCGGACCCGGCGGGTGGTGCATCAGGTGCACCCCTGGTGCGTGAGGCGGATAGCTGCCCCACGCACCGACGGGGATTACCAGCGGTAGTGAGCGAACGCGCGGTTCGACTCGGCCATCTTGTGCGTGTCTTCACGACGCTTGACGGCGGCACCGAGACCGTTGGACGCGTCCAGGATCTCGTTCATGAGGCGCTCGGTCATCGTCTTCTCGCGACGCTGACGGCTGTAGCCGACCAACCAACGCATGGACAGCGTGGTGGCGCGGCCCGGCTTGACCTCGACCGGAACCTGGTAGGTGGCACCACCGACGCGGCGGGACTTCACCTCGAGGCTCGGCTTGATGTTGTCGAGCGCACGCTTCAGCGTGACGACCGGGTCGGTGCCCGTCTTCTCACGGCAGCCCTCGAGCGCGCCGTAGACGATGCGCTCGGCGATGGACTTCTTGCCGTCCAGCAGGATCTTGTTGACCAACTGGGTCACGACCGGCGAACCGTAGACCGGGTCGACGACGAGGGGGCGCTTCGGAGCAGGGCCCTTACGAGGCATTACTTCTTCTCCTTCTTCGCGCCGTAACGGGAACGAGCCTGGTTGCGGCCCTTCACGCCCTGCGTGTCGAGGGCGCCGCGGATGATCTTGTAGCGGACACCGGGAAGGTCCTTCACACGGCCGCCGCGCACGAGCACGATCGAGTGCTCCTGCAGGTTGTGGCCCACACCCGGGATGTACGCGGTGACCTCGATGCCGGAGGTCAGCTTCACACGAGCGACCTTGCGCAGCGCCGAGTTCGGCTTCTTCGGGGTGGTGGTGTAGACGCGGGTGCAAACACCGCGTCGCTGGGGGCTGCCCTTAAGTGCCGGCGTGGTGACCTTGGTGGTCTTGTCCTGCCGACCCTTACGGACGAGCTGGTTGATAGTAGGCAACCTGTTCTCCGTACTGATTCGTAGTCTTGTCTGCTCGATCGCGCCCATGACGCACACCGGCCGAACTCCTTGGATTGACCGCCCGCCACAACCCGAGGTCGGGAGTGTCGAAGCGGCGCTCTCCCCCGCACTTTCGCACTGCAATGATGCGAACAGGCGACTGCCCGGCGAGAGCGTGTGGTGGGCCTGGTGAACCCGGCGCGACCTGGGGCCGATACCGAAGGCAGGGCAGAGCCCACGCACGAGCGTCAAGACTACCGGGCACACCGAATGCGTCCAAATCATGCAGAAGTGGCTGCCCCGGAGCTCCGGGGCAGCCACTTCGCGGCAGAACGATCAGCGCGTCGGGCGGGCTGCCGCTCGAGCGACGACCTGCTCGGCCGCCTTCTGCTTGGCCGCGAACGCGGGCAGGTCGATGGTGAGGCCGAAGTACGCGGTGCGGTCGACGATGACGTCGGTGGCCGCGGCGGCGTTGTAGATCGCGAAGCCCGGGTCGGAGTCCTCGGTCTGCATGCCGTAGGAAAGCGTCATCCCGTTGGCCCGGTTGACGCCCTTGACCAGGTTGAGGCTGGACGTCGTCGGACGGTACGGGTCACCGCCCCACGCGGTGAGCCAGGTCGTACCGAGCGGCGCGGCACCGGTGATGGTGCCCTCGAAGCCGAGCGGGAAGATCCAGTCCAGCTGCGGTGCGGCCTGACGGATGGTTCGTCCGGCGGCCACCTTCGCCTTGGGTGCGCCGACGCCGTACCGGGTGTCGATGATCCGCGAGGGTCCGGTGGGGATGCGCACCGAGAAGGGCCCGTCGGTCGACGTGACGTACAGACCCTCGATGTCGACGAGTGCATGCATCGTGGTGTTCGAGGTGTTCTTGACGGTGAACCCGTATTCTCCGGCGCTGTCCTTGCTCAGCGCGACGACCGTCGAGTTGGGCGAGACCTCTCCCTTCACGACGTTGACAGTCGAGGTCGCGGGAGCCGCCCCCACGCCGCTCCAGGTCGCCAGCCAACCGGACGCCGAGGACGACAGGGCGGTGACGTTCGTACGGACGGCGCGCGGCACCATTGCGTCGGTCGTGTCCCAATCCCCCAAGGACACCCGCACCGACTGTCCCGGACGCAGTGCGACCGTCTCGCGGGTGTCGACCATCCTCGTGCCGTCCATCGGGACGAAAGACGCACCGGCGGCACCGGTTCCGGACGCGCTGCCGTAATAGCCGATGATGTCGACAGCCAGGTCGAGCGATCCGGTGACGTCCAGCTTGATCCGTCCGTCGGCGCCGACGTCGACGGTGGACGTCGTCGCTCCGGTCCAGTTCGCACCGAAGTTCAGGCTCGAGGTATTCGGCTTGGCGGTGCGCGACGCGTACGCCGTCACCCAGCCGGAGGTGGAGGTCTTGATCGCGGTCAGGTTGACGACGACGGCCGACACCCCGGTGGCGGGCACGCCCGAGCGACCCAGGACGGGGATCGAGACCGATGATCCGGTCACCAGCCGCGCCTTCGGCATGCCGCCGGTGCCATACCGCGAATCAGCGATGCGACCGGGGGTGGCGTTGTAGTAGGTACCGGAGTTCTCGGCGCCGGCAGCCTGTGCCGGCGCGGCCGTCAAGACGGTGCCGGTGAGCACGGCCGCGGTGCAGACGGAGACGACTGTGGAGAGCTTCATGTTGATCTCTTCTCGAGGGTTGGGTTGATTGCTCAGTTGAGGATGTGGGGTTTGCCGGCGACCGGAGCGAGCGACGGCGCTGCACCGCTGCGAGCCGGTGACTGGGTCTTGACCTGCGCGATGGCCTCGTCGGTCAACTCGAAGCGTCCGGTGATGTCGAGGACGAGGTCGACCGAACCGCTCTGATTGAAGACCGACAGCCCTGGCGTGCACGTCGTCGCGCCGGACGGGGTCAGGCAACCGGGGATGGAGACGAAGGAGTTCGAGCGGTTGTGTGCCGCCTTCGTGTTCAGCGTGCTGGTCGTCGGCCTGGCCTCGCCGGCGCCGAAGAGGGTGAGGAAGGTCGCCCGGGTGGGGTTCGCGGCGGTGAGGACGCCCTCGAAGGAATGCGTTCGGTCGGAGTCGACCGTGCTCGGAACCGCGGCACTGACGGTCTGCTGCGCGCCGACCTTTGCCTGCGGGAAGCGCAACCCGGTGCGGGTGTCGCCGATGCGGGTCGGCCCGACCGGCACCCGCACGGTGCCGACGTTCCCCGGGTCGGTGACGAAGCTGCCGACCGCGTCCAGGATCAGGTGCGCGCTGGAGTTCGAGGTGTTCTCGAAGTGCACCGCGTATTGGCCGTAGCCGGGCCTGGCGGAGTCGGCACCGATACGGCGGACGGGGACGGTGACCAGATTGGCCGAGGTCTCCGCCTCGACGAAGTTCACCGACGAGGTCGACGGCGGCTCGCCCGCACCGCTCCACGCGGTGAACCAGCCCCTGTCGTATCCGCCGGTGGCGGTCATGTTGAACTGCATGGCGGTCAGGCGACGGCCGCCGGATTCGTTGAGCGACAACGGGATTCCGATACCCTCACCCGGCGCGAGACGGGAGCCACCGACCTCGTAGCGGCTGTCGAACCAACGCTCGGGCTGGTTGACGGTGTAGAGCGATCCCGCGGCGACGGTCGAGGACGAAGCGGCGAACCAGCCGAGCACGTCGACGGCCAACTGCACCGATGCGCCTCCGGCGGCGAGTCGAATCGTCCCGTCCGCACCGACCGGGACCGTGGCCGTCGTCGCGCCGGTCCAGCCCTTCGGGTAGGTGAGAACGGAGGTCCACGGCTTCGTCGCGCCGCCCGCGTACGCGGTCACCCAACCGCCGGACGTCGGGTCGATCGCGGTGATGTTGACGACGACCGCCTGCACCCCGGAACCCGGGACCCCGCCGCGGCCGGCCACCGCCAGCGAAGCGGACGTGTCCCGCCGCACCCCGCCCATCGGTAGCGCCCAGCCGGTGCGACTGTCGGCGATGCGCGAGGGCGTCACCGGGTGGTACTTGCCGGTGGGGTCGGACGCGGTCGCCCCGGCGTCCGGGGTGGCGGCGAGGAAGGACGTGGCAGCGATGATCGAGACGACGACGGTGGCGAGTTTCTTGGTACGCATGAGGTTCGCTTTCCCTTGAGCGGTCGTCATCCCTGACCGTGACGAACCGCTGAGCATGGCGGACGCTAGTGGCAAAGGCCGGCCGGTGTGCCACGTTTCAGCACAATCGGCAGATCACGGTTCGGGCAGCCCGTTTCATTCGAGGACCCGCCACCGCCGCTCCGGGGAGTCGACCCGCCGATCCGGACGAGGCCGGTTGCTAGGGTTGCCGCGCCTATCCGCCCCCGAAGGAAGCTCGCGACCGTGAACCAGACCCCCGTGCAGCGCTCGCTCTGGGCTCGCTTGGTGGCGCTCGCACCGCAGCTGATGAGGTTCGGGGCCATCGGCCTGCTCGGGCTCATCGTCGACGTCGGCGGCTTCAACGTGCTGCGCTTCGCCGGACCGGGCGGCGAGGGCGTGATGCACGAATACGTGCTGCTGGCCAAGGTGTTGTCGTCGTTCGCCGCGACGGTCGTCGCCTGGACGGGCAACCGTTACTGGACTTTCCGTCAGACTCGCCGGGAAGAGAAGCACCACGAGTTCGCCTGGTTCTGCGGCGTCGCGCTGATCGGCATGGGCATCGCCCTCGGCTGCCTCTGGGTCTCCCACTACCTGCTGGGCTTCACCTCACCGATCGCCGACAACATCGCCGCCAACGGCGTCGGCCTGGTGCTCGCGTCCGGCTTCCGTTTCTGGGCCTACCGCAAGCACGTGTTCAACAACCGCTGACCGCCGTCGACCGACGAAGCAAGCAACGCGCGCGAGACCCGGTGCGGTCAGCGATCGACCTGCCCGGCGCGAATCTTGTTGCGCTTCAACCGCATCCTGGCCGCCAGGCCCATCATCTCGAACCCGAGATCGAGCGTCTTGCGGAAGTCGCCGGTCACCGAGGACTCCCCCACCCGCGGCAGGTAGTTGACCGGCACCTGCACGTACTTGTGCCCACTCATCACACCGATGAGCAGCATCTCCAGACCGAAGGCCGAGCCGTCGAGGGTGGCGCGCTCGAGCACGTACTCCTTGTGCCGGCGGGTCATCACCCGGAAGGTGCATCCGACGTCCGAGAGGTAGGCGGAGTTGTACGACACCTCGATGCCCTTGGCCACGGCCCAGTTTCCCCAGCGCAGAAACCAGCCCATGTTCGAGCCGTCCCAGATGAAGCTCTGGACGGTGCGCGAACCGACGACGAGGTCGCATTCGGGAACGAACGCGAGCAGCTTGCGGATGTCGTCCGGGTCGAACGTGCCGTCCGGTTCACACACGGCGACGAGGTCGGTGTCGGCCTCGCGCAGTCCGCGCTGGATCGCGGCGCCGTAGCCCTGCGTGGTCTCGATGACTTCGCGTGCACCGGTGGCGGCGACCTCCTCGGAGGTGCCCTCGGCGGCGTTGTTGTTGACGACGATGACCTCGTCCACCTCGGGAATCGCCTCGAACCTGCGGATGCACTCCGCGATGCTGTCCTTCTCGTTGTAGGTCGGAAGGACAACGGAGAGCGTCATGCCGTTGTACACGCGAAAGTCCTTGTCGAATTCGGTTGTCAGTCTTCGGGATTGGCCACGACGAGCATCTGCCCGGCGAGCGGCTTGATCGGTGACCGCAGGTACCACGGCACAAGGAAGGTGAGGTTCGCGCCGGACGACTTCATCGTCAGCGGCATGAACTTGGCGTGCATCTCCTCGATGGCGTAGCCGCGAGAGACGAGGTAGTCCGACAGCGACTGGTCGGTGAAGATCGCGACGTGGGTGTAGTCGTCGAAGTACCGGCCGGGGTTGAGGCGGAAGTTCGGCTGCATGAGCATAAGTCGACCACCGGGACGCAGCACGCGGCGGGCCTCGTCCAGCAGACGGTTGGACTGGTCACGCTCAAGGTGTTCAACGAGGTTGGAGGCGAACACGACGTCGAAGGAGTTGTCCTCGAAGCGGCTCAGGTCGGTGCAGTCGCCGACGGCGGTCTCGACGTGCGCAGCAGCAGCACGCTCGACGACGGCGTCGATGTCCATGGCGACCACGCGGCGGGCCTTGATCTTGTTGGAGAAGTCGCACCAGCCGGCTCCGAGTTCGAGCACGTCGTGGTCGGGCTGCACCCAGGTGGCGAAGTGCTTGGCGAGGTGCACCCACACCTTCTCGCGGTTGGCGTCCTGAGCCAGGCGGGTCTCGAAGTAACCCTTCTCGTAGACGCCTTCGGGCGTCGAGGCGTCCTGCGCGTTGGTCACAGCAGAGGTCCTTGTCGGTGTGTGCTTCCGCGCCGGCCTGCGCGAAATGCGATGCGACTCTAACAAGCACCTGCGGGAATGCAGCGCCGACAACAAGCACCTGCGGGGATGTAGCGCCGACAGACCGTACGATGGCCGCGTTCTCCGCGGGCCCACGCTGCCCGCACCAGCCCATCGCACCCCCTTGCCGGAGGCACCTTCACGTGACTGCCCGAACGCAGGCAATCCGCACCGGATCCGGCCTCGGCTCCCTGATCACGTACGCGACCTTGTTGCTCGCGCTGCTGGGTTGGATGACCTGGGCGGTGATGGACCAGTTGCCGATCGGCAGCCTGGTGAAGGCGGTGGCCGCGACGGGTGTGTTCCAGGTGCTGCCGGGTGCGATGGTCTGGCGTGCGATTCGCCCGCGCAACGGCTGGCTGCTCGAGGACCTCGCGATGGGCTTCGCGATGGGCTTCGCGATCGCCGTGCCTGCTCAGACCATCGCCGGGCTGATGCACTCGCGCATCCCGGCGTACGTCGTCCCGCTGCTGTTCGTGGCGGTTTTCGCCGCTGTCCCCGTGCTGCGTCGCCGGGTGCTGGAAGCGCGCTGGTCGCCGCTGCCGTGGTGGCTGGGACCGGCCCTCGGGTTGATGACGCTCGCGGCCTACCCGCAGACCGAGTGGTACTTCAAGCAGAACCTGCTGTGGTCGGACAAGCCGTGGACGCCGTACATCGACACCTACCTCCACCAGGCGTTGGCCGCGCAGATCCTGACCCGTGGTCCGGTGAGCTGGCCGACGGTGGCCGGTGAGGACCTCGGCTATCAGTGGTTCGCGCACGCCTGGATGGCGCACGTGACGGCAACGTCCGGCGTCCCCCTCGATCACGTCCTGATGCGCTTCCTGCCCGCGATCATGCCGATCGTCGCAGTGGCGAGCATCGCCGTCCTGGGCCTGCGCCTCAGCGGCAGCCCGGGGGTCGGCGCGCTGTCGGCCGCGTTCTCTATGCTGGTCGGCAGCGGTCAACCGTGGGGCCTGCTCGGCCTGCAACTGCCGATCACCCCCCTGTCGCCCACCCTCGGCCTCGGCATCCCGACCCTGGTCGCGATGGTGCTGGTGCTTGCCACCAGATGGCGCGGCGAAGCACTGCGGGGTGCCTTCTGGTTGATTCCCTGGCTGACCGTGATCGCGACCGGGACGAAGGGGTCGACCTCCCCTGTGGTGATCGCCGGCCTCGGCCTCGCCGCAGCCGCAATGCTGATCTGGAACCGGCCGATGTTCTGGCCGGTGGTTCGCGACGCCGTGGTCATCGGGGTCTCGCTCATCGTGACGATGGTCGTCGTCTTCCACGGGTCGGTGGCCGGTCTGAAGCTCGGTGTCACCAACTCTGCGAAGCAGACCAGCCTGTCGTCCGTCATCGGTGGTGTGGCGTCGCGCGAGCAGGTGCTGTTCGTCTCCGCCGCCGTCATCATCGCGGGCCTGACCCGGGCTGCGCTCGCCTTCGCGTTGCCGTTCCGCCGCGAGAGCCGGCTGGACCCGGTCTCCTGGGTGCTCATCGGAGCCGCCATCGCCGGAGCCGCCGCTCTCGGTCTGTTCTCCCACCCCGGACGCAGCCAGAGCTACTTCACACTGACCGCAATTCCGTTGGCTGCCACCGGTTCTGCCATCGGTGCGCGTCACCTGTGGCTGGCGCTCGGACGCCGCCGCGCACTCTTGCTCGGAGCCTTGAGCGCGGTCGCAGCGTTCGTGTTCTTCAAGGGCATCCTGATGTGGACCGGACGCATCGTGCCGCGCAAGTACGACCAGTTCTGGCAGATCACCACCATCGCCGCGGTCGTCGTCCTCGTGGCCGCTGTGATCGGCGCGTTGGTGGTGCGGCGGCAGTGGTGGCGTGGCGCGCTGACGACGGTCGCGCTGATCGGCCTGTTCGCGGGCGCCGGTTCGTGGATCGACACCTATCGCACGTCGGTGCCGGTGCCGGACGAGCGGCCCGCGACTTTGACGTCGCAGAACGCGACGACGGTCGGCATGCTGCGTGCCGCGCGATACATCCGGGAGCACTCCGAGCCGACCGACCTGGTGATGACCAACCGTCACTGCACGACGGTGCGTGAGCCGCGCGGGGGGTGCGACAGCCGCCGGTGGCTGGTCAGCGCTTTCAGCGAGCGGCAGATGCTCGTCGAAGGATGGACCGCCACGCCGCGAGCCACGAAGATTGCTCCGAACGGCCGGGACTCGATCACCGTCGACTACTGGAAGCCGGAGATCCTCGAACTCAACGACACCTTCATCGCGGCGCCCACGGCGGACGCACAGCGCAGGTTGTGGGACCTCGGCGTGCGGTGGGTCTATGTCGAGACGACGAGACCGCACGCCGACGATCT
Source organism: Yimella lutea (assembly GCF_006715095.1). Taxonomy (NCBI): domain Bacteria; kingdom Bacillati; phylum Actinomycetota; class Actinomycetes; order Micrococcales; family Dermacoccaceae; genus Yimella; species Yimella lutea. Next base: position 1,074,179 of record NZ_VFMO01000001.1, on the reverse strand, counting down.
AGCCCCGTACGCAACCCTCGGAATCCGTACGCCCACTGCTGCTGCATGGAAGCTCAGTCCGCCGCGATGACAACCAACTTCGACAGGAGAAAGAGCGGACGCCGGCGTTCACCACTGATCGGTCGGCTGTCCTCACAGCGGGGGCCGTTGCTTCGCGTCGTGCGCGACCCGAAGACGGCGTTCCTGGTGGTCGGCCTGATCAACACAGTGCTCGGCGTAGCGCTGTTCGCCGGCTTCGACCGGCTCTTCGGTCCGAAGCACTACCTTCTGACGTTGCTGTGCATGCACGTGGTCTCGGTGATCGTGGCCTTCGTGCTGTACCGACGGCTGGTCTTCCGGGTGCGCGGCAACCTGCTGCGTGACGCGCTGCGTTTCGAGAGCGTCTACCTGACCGGGTTGGCAATCAACGTCGTGCTGCTGACCGCGACCGTCGAGTTGCTGCACTGGCGTCCGCTGGCCGCGCAGGTCGCCATCGTGGCGTTCAACGCATTCTGGAGCTGGTTCGGACACGGACGGTTCTCGTTCCGTCGTCCGGGATCCTCGGGTGACCCAACCCCGGTGACCACCGGCGGCGCCCCTCAGGCCGAGTCGGAAGCCGCCACCGGGTCGAAGGTCACGGACGCCGAGCTCGAAGCACCAGGCTGACGCCCGGCAACTTGTCGACCGGCAGGTAGCGCTCACTAGCCACGATCATCCGAAGCCCTTGATTCACAACGGGATTCAGGTCATCGAGGTCGCTGCCACTCGATTTCTTACGGCGCCAGGCGGCGATCGGACGCAGCAGCACGTTCCACGAACCGACGGACTCGATCTCGAAGCCGGCACCGTCGAGCAGGTTCACCAGTTCCGGACGCGTGTAGCGGCGGACGTGGCTGACCGCGACGTCGTGTGCCGACCACAGCTTCGGGTCGGCCGGCACGGCGACCAGGAATGTGCCGCCGGGACGCAGAACACGGAACACCTCGGACACGGCGCGACCGTCGTGCGGGATGTGTTCGAGCACGTCGAACGCAACGACCATGTCGAGCGACGCGTCCTCGAAGGGCAGGCAGGTCGCGTCTCCGCGCAGCACCTGCAGTCCGCGTTCGCCGGCGACCTCCGCTCCTTCAGCGGTGTACTCCAGGGCGACGGCCTCCCAACCGTTCGCACGAAGGACCCGGGTGTTGCCGCCACCCGCGGCGCCGACATCCAGCACCTTGCCGGGCTTCATGCCCTTGATCTGACGGGCGAGCAACGAGCGCCGCTCGGCGTACCACCAGTGCTTGTCCTCGAGGGCGGCCAGTTTCCGGATCTCAGTTGCTTCCACGCCGCCAATAGTGCCCGCCCGCCGCCAAACGTGCAGCACAACCGCATGGCGAGTTGCGGTGTCGCCACCCCGAAGCACTACCGTTTGGCGACCGCCTCAGCCGGAAGGACACCTGATCTCGTGACCGTCGCGCACCCCGCGCCGTCGTTTTCCTCCCGATTTCGTGCAGCGAACGGCAACGGGGGGCCCTTCCTGGCCCTCGCCTACCTGCTGTTCTGCGCCTACGCGGTGTCGTCGGGCATGTCCCTGCTCAGCGTCGTCACGGCGTCGCTCGCAGTCGGGATCTTCCAATTGTTCCCCGGCGTGCTCATCTGGCGGCTGGTACGGCCACAGCGCGGTTGGCTGTTCGAAGACCTCGCGTTCGGATTCGCCTGCGGCTTCGCATTGTCGGTCGTCATCCAGTGCATCGCGGGTCTGCTCGGCAGTCGCCTGCTGAGTGTGCTGCTCCCACTGTTGGTAGCCGCAGCGATCCTCGCCGTGCCGCGCACCCGCGCACGTGTCCGTTCGGCCCGGCGCGAGCCAGTGCCCGCCTGGTTGGGTGCGGTCATCGCAGTCTCGACGGCCTCCGCCGTCCCGAGCGTGATCGGCTACTTCCGGCAGAACCTGCTCTCCTGGTCCGGATACCGGGCACCGCACGTCGACCAGTACTTCCAACTGGCGATGAGCAAGCAATTGCAGCTGCGTGGCCCGGTGAACTGGCCACTGCTGGACAACGAGGGCCTCTACTACCACTGGTTCACCCACGCCTGGATCGCACATGTCGCGCAGACCTCCACCGCGTCCGCAGACGAGGTGCTGCTGCGTTTCGCGCCGATCGTGGCACCGTTCCTGGTCGTGCTCAGCGTCGCGAGCCTGTGCCTACGTCTCACCGGAAAGGCGCTGGTCGCAGCCCTGGGGGTCACGCTGACGATGATGGGAGGCGCCGCGTCCGTCTGGTTCGGTTTCGCGTCGGCCCCACTCAACCCCGAGTCGCCCACGCTCGCCATCTCCGTACCGGCACTGTTGGCGATGGTGGCGGTGATGGCGATGCGCTGGCGCGGCGAGGACATCCGTCTGCCGCTCGTCCTGCTGGGCGTGTTCGCGTTCGTCGCGGCCGGCACGAAGGGTTCGACCACTCCGTTGATCATCGCCGGTTGTGCGCTCACGCTCGTGGCGATGCTGCTGTGGCGTCGGGAGATGGCGAAGGTGGTCGCCATCGACCTCGCCGTGGTCGTCGCGGCACTGCTGATCAGCATGATCGTGGTGTTCCACGGGTCGTCCAACGGTCTGGTGCTCGACCCGGCGGCGGCATTGAAGTCGAGCTGGCCCTCGTCGTCGACCCGCAGTACCGACATTTGGGTACTACTCATCGGCGCAGTGACGATGCTGTTCACCGGGCTGTCCTGCGCCGCGTTCGGTTTCGTTGCCCTGCACCGTGATTCGAAGGAGTCCGGACGTCGCGACCCCGTCCTGTGGATGCTGCTCGGCGCGACCATCGCCGGTGCTGCCGCTCCGTTGGTGTTCGTACAGCCCGGCAGCAGCCAGTTCTACTTCCGCCTGTCGGCCATCCCGCTGGCCGCGACCGCGTCCGCCATCGGCTTGGTGGCCTTGTGGGAGGAGCGCGACGCCCGACTGCTCAGGCTGCTTTGGCTCGCGGCCGGTTTCGGGCTGCTCGCGTGGTGGCTGCCGAAGCAGGTCGTGCCTGCCGGCAAGTTGTCGGGCGTGCAGATGTTGACGGTGCTCGCGATCGGTGGGCTGCTCCTCGCGGTCGTGCCGCTCATGGCTGCCGTCGTCCGAGCCGGGCACACAGCCGTGGCGGCAACGATCGCAATGGCCGTGCTTGTCACGGGGGTCGCGTCCGCCGTCCACAACCGCACCTCCGACCTGCCGGAGCCGGGTCCGGTGCGGCAGGAAACGTACGGAGCCATCGGCGCCGGTCAGTTCCAAGCCGCTCGCTACCTCGGCAAGCACGCCGACCCCGATGCGATGGTGATGACCAACCGGCACTGTCGCCAACTGCGCGGCAAGGTCTGCGACAGCCGCTACTTCATGGTGTCCGCCATCAGCGGACGCCGGATGTTGGTGGAAGGATGGGGCTACTCCCCGACCATCGCCGCCAAGTACCCCAAGGGTCGTGAATCCATCACTGCGCCGTTCGGCGATCAGGCACTTCTGCGCCTGAACGACGGATTCATCGCCCGACCGACAGCCGACGCTGCCAAAGCCCTGTGGGACAAGGGTGTTCGCTGGATCTACATCGACAAGTCGCGCCCGTTCGCTCAGACCCTCGCGCCGTACGCGACACCTCAATTCAACAACGACCAGGCACAGGTATGGAAGCTGAACTCGCCCCGCACATGACAGTCCCGCACGACGATCCGTCGGCGCCCGAACTGTCCGTCGTCGTCCCCATGTACAACGAGGAGGACGTACTCCCGCTGTTCGCCGACCGGCTGCGTCCGGTGCTCGACGGCATGGGCGTCACCTACGAGGTCGTCGCGGTCGACGACGGCTCGATGGACAACACCGCGCTGCTGGTGCAGAAGCTGCGTCGAGAGTGGCCCCAGTTGCGACTGATCTGCCTGCGGGCCAACTCCGGCCACCAGGCGGCGATCTCCGCCGGACTGGGCCTGGCTACCGGGCACTGGATGGTGACGATCGACGCCGACCTGCAGGACCCGCCCGAGGTCATTGCCGAGATGCTCGACACCGCGCGCGCCGAAGGTGCCGACGTCGTCTACGGCGTGCGCACCGACCGCAGCACCGACACCGTGTTCAAGCGGCAGACGGCCGGGCTGTTCTACCGGCTCATCCGTCGGCTGTCCGGGCTGGACGCCCCTTTGGATGCGGGCGATTTCCGACTGATGTCGCGCGCCACGGTTGAGGCGGCACTGTCGCTGCCGGAGCACAACCGCGTGCTCCGCCTGACGATCCCCTCGCTGGGCTTCCCGTCGGCCGAGGTCGGCTATCGCCGCGAGGCACGAGCGGCGGGCGAGTCGAAGTATCCGCTCGCCAAGATGCTGCGTCTGACCGCCGACTCGATCACCGGATTCAGCGTCGCGCCGCTGCGGTTCGCGACCTGGTTCAGCCTGCTCGGTTTCCTGTTCGCAACGGTGCTACTGGCATATGTGCTCGGTAGCTGGATGACCGGGCATACCGTGTCGGGATGGACCTCGATGATGGCCGTGATCGTCGGATTCTCCGCCGTCCAGCTGCTGTGTCTGGGCATCCTCGGCGAGTACGTAGGACGGGTGTTCAGCGGTCAGCAGGCGCGTCCCACGTTCTACGTTGCGTACGACTCGGCCGCCGACCGCGCCCGCTGACGCTCTGGACAGAGCGCTCTTATTCAGTTCGTTCGTCATCACCGCAATGGTTGCGCACACGATGGACGCTGGAACATAAGATCGCCTCTGCGTCGCGGGCTGAGTTAATGGACCTCGCCGTCGAACTAAGCGATCACGGCACGACAGTGACTCGTAAGGTGTCGCCGCTGCGGCATGTTCAGCTCATCGAGGCAGTGAGCGACCACCTGGCACCACCCGCCCCCCAAGATCACATCAACGGGTGGCGCGTCGAGCGTCAGCCGCCTGAATGAACCCAGGGTCGCTACAAGGCAGCGTTGAGGCCGGCATGCACTTCACATCTGCGTTGGGACATGTCAACTTCCCGAGTCCTCGGGATGTTCGAATGGCCGGATGAGCGCATCGCACACCCGCCGCCCGGTGACCCACGCGTCGGCGGGCACTGACGTCGCTTGGGTGGTGGTGTCGGCGATCGTCACGATCCTGGCGACCCGCGCCCTACCTCGTCGCCACCGGCTTCCCCCAGGTCGGCGGCAAGATCATCCACATCGCCCACGCCGTATGGGGCGGATTGCTGCTCATGATCGGTCTCGCGATCGCACTGGCCTTGTCGAACCGGTGGACCGGCGCGCTCGCTGCAGTCCTCGGCGGCGTCGGCGCCGGACTGTTCGTCGACGAGATCGGCAAGTTCATCACCCAGGACAACGACTACTTCTTCCCGCTCGCTGCCCCCATCGCGTATGCCGTCCTTGCAGTCTTGGCTTACCTCGCCTACCGCGTCGGGCAACGCCGTCGGCGCAGCGTCCGCGCCCATCTGTACGCCGCACTCGAACTCATGCAGCCGGCGCCCGACGGCCCACTGAACCAGCACCAGATCGACCTCATCGACGAACACCTCTGTCGTGCAAGTGAATTCGACACCGACACCCAAACCGAAGCGATCATCGAAGGTTTGAACCATGCTCTCGACGAAGCCAAGCAACATGTCGTCGCCGCCGACACCGCCTGGGCCGGACGCCAACTCACCCGTCTGCAGTCACTAGAGGAACGACTGCTGCCGACCGACCGCGTCCGCCGCCTGACCCGGTTCGCGCTTGCCGTCCTCGGGACCGTCGGCGTCATCGGCGGCCCGGGTGTGTGCGCGCTCGCCCTGTGGCACCTGTTCGGTCCGCCGTCGCTGCAGGGCAACAACAGCCTGCTCGGCGACGACTTCGGCCCTGTCGCCTGGACGGCCGTCGCGGTCACCGCGGCGATCGGACTCGCTGCGGGCGTCCACGCCTGGCGCGCCGTGCGCAGGCTGGGCCCGGACGGCGACGAACACCGATCCGGCACCCGCTCCGGCGTCGGTTCGGTCATCCTGCTGCTCGGCGGCGTTAACCTCATCAGCGCCTACTTCAACCAGTTCCTCGTGCTCGTGCAGGCCACCGCGCAAGCTGCCGTGCTGGCGGCACTGGTGCGCCTCGACCACCGAACCGGGTCACCGCCACACATCTCGGACCTTGGGGCTCCAGCACCAATCCACCGTCGCCAAGATCCAGGATTTTCATCAGCATCGCCATCTGTTTCTGGACCTCGGCGCCATCGTCCACGTCACTGAGCCAGAGATCCGTTGCTTTACACCAGTCCTCGCAAAATATGTCGACTCGCAACTGAAGTACCTCGTCGAACTGGTTGCAGTGGATCAATCCACCAACTGGCGGCTGTACGAAGTGAAAACGGTCGAGCGCCTGACGCGCGCGCTGGTGCAGAATCCCATCGGGAGAGGGTAGGGGACCTAGGGACCTTCCGAGATGCACATGGAACCTCCCCCCACCGCCTCGAACTTTGCCAAGTCCATACCGACTGCTGGTTGTGCGCCAGAACGTTCGTGCGCGGCAATGGACCGTGACCCAGGGGCCGATCACTCATCCAGGTTTCGTCGCCGGTCGAGCGCAGGTGACTGTTCGGGCCGCCGACGCTGAGAATCCCGTCCACTTCGTCCGCTCGCACCTGCAGCTCGAGCTCGGACGGTTCTGGATCTGGCCGACGCAACTGTCGTCGTATCCACGGGTGTCCATCTACGAGGCCACGACGCGATCGCTGCTCATCGCCTGCGCTGTGATCTGTCTGTCGCTGGCCGCAGCGTCCGGGCGACCGTCGTCCGTAACTGTTGCGTTGGGCATCGTGCTGCTCGGTTCGTTGCTCGTGATGGCGCGTCGTGCGACCCGCGTGTTCGGGATGGCCGGACTGTTGCTCGGCCTGTGCTTGACGCCGCTCGCGGGTTTCGCCAACGCATCGCAACTCGTCGGACTCGCGTTCGCCCTGATCGCCTCGCAACTTCGCATCGTCCCGGCTCTGGTGGTGCTGACGACCTGGTTCGGGTGCTTCGTCGCGGCGTACCTGAGCTCGCCGTACGCCGCCGACACCGCCATGCTCGTCGACCACGGCGTGCTGAGCCTGGGGTGCATCATGGCCATCGCCATCTGCCACCACCTGCTGGTGCACAGGATCGTCCGGCTCGATCGGGTGCGCTCGCGGGAGTTCGAACTCGAACTAGCCCAACGATTGCGGGACGACGAGAAGCGGGCCGGTGAATCCGCGCGTCGGGTGCTGCACGACCAGGTGCTGTTCACGCTGATCCGTATCGCCGACTCCGGAGGCGTGGAGTGCGATGTCGTCCAGCGAACGCTCGGCGCGTTCGATCTGCCCGTTCGGGCGCGTGGTGATGTCGCGGTCGATTTGTTGTCGCTCGTCGACTCGTGCGTGCCGTCGGGTGTGAGTGTCACGCCGTCACCCCGTGCTCGTCGTCCGGTGCCGACACACGTTGCTGATGCATTGCGGCGCGCGCTGGGTGAAGCGCTGCGCAATGCAGCCAGGCATGGCAACGGACCGGCGCAGGTGGAACTCGCGTTGCGCGGCGACGGCGTCGAGATTCGAGTGCGCAATCGGATTGCGTCGCCGGGCTCGCTGCGGCCGGGATGGGGTTGGCGCAATTGCGTTGAGCGCGAGTTGAATTCAGTTGGTGGTAGCGCTTCGCTGCGGCGCGATGGTGCGGACGTCGTCGTGACGTTGGCGTTGACGGCACCTTGGTTTCGGCGCGGTGGGAATCGCAAGCTCATCCCACCGGCTCAACCAGCGGAATCGTCGCCCCAACCAGGGGGGCCGTCGCCTCGACCAGCGGAATCGCCGGACCGGCGAACGGGATCGCGGGCTCGACCAGCGGCATCACCGGCCCAACCAGAGGCGGTTTGGGCGGCGTGGCCCGCGCTGATCGCGCATACCTTCATCGCGTGGCGGCACACGCCTGGTCCGCAGTTGGCGGCGCAGTCGGTGGTCGTCGCGGCTGTCTGGCTGATGACGTGGTGGCTGACCCGCGCCGTGGCGTCCGGGCGTCTCACTCGGGTGAACATGGCCGCGGTCGCAGCGGCGTCCGCGGCGTCCGCGTCCGCATCGCTCGCGATCGCCGGCCCGCAGTCGCTGCACACGTACGCGTCCTGGGGCCTGGGCATGGCCGGCGTCCCGTTGTGCGTGATCGCATTCTTCGGGTCGGCGCGGCGCGTACTGTTCCTGACCGTGTGCGGTCTCGCGCCCGCATTGGCAGTCGTCGGCACCCACCCGGAGATCACCTGGATGTCCGCGGCCGGCGCCTTGATGACGGGCCTGTGCCCGTGGCTCACCTACGCCATCGGCCGCGGACTGCGCCAGGTGCAGACCAAGGCCGACCGGGACGAGGCCGCCGTGCGCGAGCGCCTGTCCGTCGCAACCGCGGTGTGGTCCGAGGAGCGGGTGAGCGACCTGTTATCGTTCACCAAGCGCACGGTCCGACCGTTCCTGCACCGCATCTCGACCGACGGACTCCAGGCTGCCGACCGGATCACCGCGGGCCGGCTCGCGGCTCAGGTGCGCGACGAACTCAACCTTCCCGGCGTGCTCGACGCCGCCCTGCGCGACCGCATCGCGACCGCCCGCGAGCTCGGCGCCGAGATCACCATCCACCCGGCCGTCGACCCCTGCCCCGACCGCTGCGCCGTGCTGCTGCGAGTGCTCGACCGACTGTTGGACGACGCAGCCGCCACCGACCGGTTGGAGCTTCGTCTCGGCGGCGCCGGTGAACCCTGCACCGTCTCGCTGTTGGCGCCCGACGCCGAGCAACGGCTGCGTGCACTCGCCACGCTGACCGGGTCGACTCCTGCCCGCCTGACCCGGGATGCGTTCGCAACCACCCTCGTCCTCGGCCCCTCGCCCGATCACGGGATGGCCGCGTCCACCACGGTCGGGTAGGAAGAACGCATGTCGGCCCTCGCGCGTCCGCTGTCCGTCGTGGTCATCGACAACGATGAGAACCTCCACCGCTCCCTGCAGGTGCTGCCACTCAGCCACCCCGCGGTAGTTCGCATCGTTACTGTCGCCGCCTCCGTCGACGAACTAGACGACGGGCCACCCCCGCAACCCGACGTCGTCGTGTTGGACTTCTGGCTCGGCCGCGACTGCCGCAGCAGCGTGGACGACATCGGCCGGCTGGTGCAGTGGAACGCGCCGATCGTGCTCTACACCTCCGAGGAGCGCCCGTACCTGATCCAGAGCGCGGTCACCGCCGGGATCACCGCGCTCTGCCTCAAACACGACGGGCTGGACGCGCTCGTGCGCACGTTGGCGAGCATCCGCGACGGCGAACTGCGCCCTTCCCGTCAGCTGGCCGCCGCGCTCGCCGACCTGCCGCCGTTGCGTGCGCGCCTCACCCCTACCGAGGCGACCGTGCTGCGCGGCCTGGCGTACGGGCTGTCCGCGTCCGAGATCGCCACACGGTTGTGCGTCAGCGTCGACACCGTGCGCTGCCACACCAAACACATCCACGAGAAGTACCGCGCGGTGCTCGGCGACGGTCCGGTGAACCGGCAGCAGACGCTGCGGGCCGCACTCGAGGACGGTTACTGGGACGCGCGCGAGTGGGGCGAACCGTGGAATATCCCCTGAACTGGGGACGCGTCCGCCGACATGCGAGCGACAACCTGATCGGGCGATCGTCGATCGCGATCCGGGTTCGAATGAAAGGTCTCACCTTCATGAAATCGTCCATTCTGCGCACCACCGCCATCGCCACCGGACTCGCCGCCACGGCCACCGGGGCGTTCGTCACGGCAGACACCGCGAGCGCCGCCCCGCGCACCGCGACCGTGATGGCCGCCAGCACCCAGGGCCAGACCGGCCCGTCGCTCAACTTCGCCCGTAATCGCTCGTTCAGCAAGGGCAAGGTGCTCACGCTCGCCTGCTACGACCGCGGCCAGGCGGTCAGCGGTTACTACTCCTCGTCCGTCACGGGCGGCACCTCCGACATCTGGTACCAGACCAGCGGGGACGGCGGCGTGTGGGTGCCCGACATCGACATCAGCACCGGCAGCAACGCCCCCGTCGTCGGACGCTGTGCGCCCAACCTGCCCTGGACCGAGGGCCGCGGCTACGTGGTCACCCAGACCCCGGGCGGTTCGTACAGCCACGCGAATGTCTACAACCAACATTCGATGGACATCGGGCTGCCCTCGGGGACGCCGTTGCGCGCGGCCGAGACCGGAGTCGTCGCCTTCTCCGGATGGAATCCCGGGGGCGGCGGGAACGTCGTGATGGTCAAGCGCCCCGGCACCAACAACTGCATCCAGGTCGCCCACCTGTCAACCCTTAGCGTCGGTGTCGGTGCGCGCGTGATTCGCGGACAGGTGATCGGCTACTCCGGGGCCACCGGCGGCGTGACCGGCGCCCACCTGCACCTCGGTGTCGTCAACTGCACAAGTTGGTACAGCCAGTACGTGCTGCCCACCCAGGAGCGCGGCACGTCTTATCCGCAGGGGGCGTTGCTGACGTCCTGGAACGCGCGGTAAGTCGGCGCTGGTCGAACGATGGGAGGGACGCGGCCAGGTGGCTGCGCAGGTTACGTACGAGGGAGCACGTTATCTCCGGGTGCGCACGTTATGACGTGCGCACCCGGATGCAGCGCCAGGCACCTGTACGTAACCTGCGCATCTGTACCTATGGTGCGCATCGTCGCCGGCCGCGAAGGCGTGGGCGAACGATGCCGCCAGATCGTTCTTATGTGACGTATTGACGGCAGTTCAGACGAACGCCAACGTCGATCTTGCAGGTGCACTGGCCGGCTACTTGCGGCCTGCCTGCCACTGCAAACCCCAGCCGTACTTCAGGTCGAGGTCACGCTGGCTGCCCTGCACGTACTCCACCTCGCGGGTGACTGTGATGCCTTGCGGCGTGTTCTGGATGAGCGCGATCGAGCAGATGCGTGCGGAGTTGTTGGCCGAGTCGAGCTTCACCTCGACCTGCGGGCCCGACGTGGGAGAGAGCGTCACGACGCCGTCGACGGCCGCCCAGTTGGGTGCGCCTTCGTAGATCATCGCGAAGATGAGGATGCGCCGGAACATGTCCGGCTGCGCGAGGTTGATGTGCATGTTCTCGCCGCCGGTGACGGCACCCGACCGGTCGTCGCCGTCCAGCTGGATGAACGGCGGGGCCTGCAACGCACCGAAGCTGTTGCCGAGCGCCTGAATGACACCCTTCTGCCCGTTGGACAGCTCATACAGGCAGCCGAGGTCGAGGTCGACCGCGCCGCTCGCCTGCGCCGCTGCCGCCAGCTTGCTGAACAGTCCCTTCTTCGCCGGCGCAGCCGCGCCCTGCGACCAGTTCAGGTTGACGCGCATCGCGCCCTGGCTTTCACCACGCTTGGCGAGGCTGACGGTCGGTGCGCTCTTGCTCAGGGTGATCTTGCTGAGGTTCACGCCGCCGCCGGCCGGTCCGCTCTGTGCAGACGGGCCGTTCGCAGACGGGTGGGTTCGGGTGAAATCGATCGCCATGGGGCGCCCTCTCATGGTGACGCGGCCCTGGGGTCGCGTCGGTTTCTTCCGTGTCTCGACTCACGCTAACCAAGTCACCGCTCGACCCCCCGTTCGCTAGCTCGCCCGCGACCGGCGGCGCACTCGCCACAACCTCCAACACCACCTCGAGATGGCCGGTCCGACCTCCACGCCGGCGGACCTCGGTCACATTGCGGACGACTCGAATTCAAGTGAACGCAGCGGCCACTTCCCTCGACAGGCAGTAGCACATCCCCGCGCAGCACGGCGAGCGGTTGTGACGCCGGTAACACCCGCTTCAGACCCCGCACCTCACCGCACTGGATAGTCTCAGGGGCTGAGACTCTTACGCAGTACCGCACACGGTGCGTACAGTGATCGCGGAATTGAGTCGGGCACATAGCATTCGCTTGTAGCTGCACCATCGGCATATCTATGATCGGTGGCAACCCGACTGCGTTTTGTGGCGTCTCAGTGCCGGACAAAATCACAGGCCGCCCCCCACTGATGGGCTTGCGGACAACTCGACGTATCGCGGCGTCGCACTTTCGCATGGGGGAAAGTTCAATGACGACAACCGAGAATCCCGCGCCGGCGGGTGAACACGCGGCCGGCACCGGCAGCGCCGACGCGCGAGGCCAATTGCGTGTGCTCGTCACCGGCGTCTCACGCCCAGTTGGCCTGTCGGTCGTGCGGCAGCTCGTGCACCGCGGCGTTTCCGTCATTGGCGTCGACTCCGAACCCGTCTGGCTCTATGGTGTCGACGCCGTGCACCAAGTGCCCGAGATCCGCGACAAGGAGCGACTCGGCGTGCTGCGCCGCATCATCGAGGAGGAACGCGTCACGGTCGTGGTTCCAACCCGCAGCGCCGAACTGCCCGACCTGGCCGCCGCTCGAGCCGGCTTCGGCCCCGGCGTCGATATCGTGGTGGCGGGCCCCGGGCCGGCCGCCATCGCCAATGACCAGCTCTTCACCACCTGGCAACTGCAGGCCCGGAGCGTGCCGACCCCACCCACTGGTGCGGCCAGTGAATTCTCCGACAGCACAGCCGTATTCGACGCCCTCGGCGGTCCGGTGATCGTGCGCCCGCGCGAGGAGAACGGCTCGCGCGGGGCGCTCGTGGTCGCGCACGACCCAAGCGAACTCGAAGACCTCGAGCCCGCGTCCGGCTTCATGCTGCAGCGGTTCGTGCCCGGCACCGAGTACCGGGTGGTGCTATACCGTCCGCGCAACAAGCACGACGGCAGCCCGCTGCTCGTCGTCCTCCAACGCTCCGCCGAGCCCGGCACCGCCGGCGGTCAGACCTTCCGGCTGCACCGCGTCACTGGCGCCGACGCCTCCGAGGTCGGCCGTGTCGCCGTCGCGTCGATCCGCGCTGTCGGCCTCATTGGACCGTCCGAAGTGACAGTGCGGGTCGGCGAGGACGGCGTCGCGTACGTCGTCAAGGTGCGCGCCCGGGTCGGCCTGAGCAGTGAGGCCGTGCCCGAATTGCTCGACCGCGCCCTGGGATGGGCACCCGCCGAACCGACCCAGCGTCCAGGGACGAGCTAGAGGTTTGCACCGCTGGGAAGTCTGTGCGTATTGTGTACGCAACCAGACCCCGGCGATGCCACTGCACCGCAGTTATCGCTGAATCCGCCGCTTGGTCTGCGGCAGCCACCCGGCCGGAACACCGTACGCCGAGAATGCTCGCTCGTCCGTTCCTGAGGCGTTAGGTCAGCTGCCGATCATCGTGAGCCCTTCGGGCGCCGCGGGTTCGACCCGATCGTTGTTCGTATCTGTCAACCCGTTGCGTCCACGCAACGGGTCTGCGACGGCATGCGCTGCCACCTTCCAGACATTCCGCGTCCGGCCACCCGACAGGTGTGGCCGGGCACTTGAACGACCGCGGCCAGGTGCCGCGCCGGGCCGGGGGCTTCGACACGTCATGAACCACACTTACGACACCGCCGTGACCAGCGGAAACGGTGCGTCGCGGTCACCAACGAACCCGTGCGGGCCCAGGCACCTGCGCCGTCCACGACACCTGGCCGCGGGGCGAGCGGTACCGCTGGCGAGCCATTCCTCGCCTGCGTCGCCGCAGGAGTTGTCGGGGCTGCGCGTGCTGGTGATTGTGCCCGCGCACAACGAGTCCGAGCAGATCGCCGACACCATCGAGTCGGTGCTCCAGCAGAGCCTGCCCCCCACCCAGGTCGTCGTCGCCTGCGACAACTGCACCGACGACACCGCGGCGATCGCCGCGCGCTACCCCGTAACCGTCATGGAGACCGTCGACAACCGCGCCCGCAAGTCGGGCGCGATGAACCAGGCGTGGCTCGCACACGGGCAGGACGCAGACTTCGTGCTGACGATGGACGCCGACACCACGCTGGCAAACGACACTCTCGAACACCTGCTCGTCGGGCTGCTCGACGGACGCCGCCGCGCCGCCGTCTGCGCCCGCTACTGGGCCAAGGACAGCACAGGGCTCGCGTGGCGGTTGCAGCGGCTGGAATACGCCCGCTACGACGACACCCGCGAGTTGCGCGGCTGGCGCGTGCAGGTGGCATCCGGCGCCGCTTCGCTGTACCGCGGAAGCGTATTGCGTTACGTTGTAGCCGAATTCGACCGGCCCGGGCCGTGGGACGAGCATAGCCTCATCGAGGACTACGGGCTCACTCTCGACCTGAAGACCCTCGGGTACGAGGTGCGGGCCGCGCCGGGCGCGACCGTGCTGACCGACACCCCCGACACCTTCAAGGAGTTATGGCAACAACGACAGCGTTGGGGACGCGGCGGGGTCGACGAATGCCGCAAGCGCGGCTGGACGCCGGCCACCCGACGCGACCTATTGGCCTACATGCTGTTCGGGTTCGGTCTCACGATGCGACTGCTCTGGGTGTTCTACGTCGTGCTGATCCTCGTGCTCGCGACCGGGTTCGCCTTCTCGCTGCTCGGCCTAGTGCCGCTTGCCGTGATGTGGGTCGAGCGGGTCAGCTCGGCCTGGCGGGTGCCCGGTCGCACCTGGGTCGACCTCACCATCGCCGGCACCGTCCTCGTCGAGGACGTGTACGGAATGTTCCTCGAGACCTGCACCTCGGTCTCGATCTTCAAGAGTCTGCGTTCCTCGCAGCAAGTTTGGTAACCACCACTTTCCCAATTCACAACTGATTCAAGGAGATTTCCATGTACCAACCGCCCAAAGGCCCGGTCGTCGGCACCGGCCTGGTCGCCGCGAGCGCAATGACCACGATCCACTACATACTGCTCGTCGTCACCCTGCTGTTCACCTTGTTCGTGCTCACCCGCATCGTGCGCCGCGGCTTGAACGGCTTGAGCAAGTGATCACCCGCCGGCGGGCGTCGACTGCGGCAGTCGCCGCAGTCGCGCTGTCGGCGCTGGCGTGCGCGCCGGTCGCCGAAGCCAACCCGTCGCGCGCCGGCACCCCGGCCCATCGTGGCACTCCGACCAGCACCCGACCGATCGTCGCGCTGACCTTCGACGATGGCCCGAGCGCGCTGACCCCGCAGGTGCTGCGGGTCCTGGCGAAACACAACGTGAAGGCGACCTTCTTCATGCAGGGTTCGCACGTCGCGGCCAACCCGGCCCTCGCCCGCCGAGTAGCCAGGGAGGGCCACACGATCGGCAACCACAGCTACAGTCACCCCAACTTCACCTCGCTCACGCCCGAGCAAGCCGACACCGAAATCACCAGCACCAATGCGGTGATCCAGTCGGTTACCGGGGTAAAGCCGGTGCTGTTCCGGTACCCGTTCGGGGTCGAAACCGACTCCGGCAACGCCGTGATCCGACGCGAGCAGATGTGGGGCGGCGTGATGTGGCACTGGGCGACGTCCGACCCGGGCGACTTCGAATGCCCGGGCCGGCGCGGGGTTGTCGAGTACGTCGTCGGCAACGCGGTCGACCAGGCGCTCATCCTGTTGCACGACGGCAACGACGTGCTCGACTGCGGTGCGCGGCAGGTGCGTTTCCTCGACGCCGCGGTCACCAAGCTGAAGGCGAGGGGTTTCCGGTTCGGCGTCGTCGTGCCGGCGGACGGCCCGTCGACCGTCAACGACCAGTCGTGGGTGCAGGTCGTCGAGCCGACTCGCGCCACGCGCAGGTAACAGCCCTTGCCGTCGGCCACCCGTCGCGACCTGCTCGCACTCGCCTGCGGGCTGAGCGCGGCCGGCGCACTATGGCGTTGGGGGACACCGGAGTCCGGCGGCGGTGCCGCGTCGCCACCTCCGGTGTCGACCCCGGACGCGTCGTCGTCCGGCGCCTCCGGAGCCGGGCCGGACGGCACTGGAGTGCCCGCGCGGCTGGTCATTCCAGCGATTCAACTCGACGAACCGGTGGCCGCTCTCGGCCTCAACTCCGAGGGGCAGATGGTGCCGCCGGCGAACACCGTGCAGTGGTACACCGGGTCGGTCGCCCCCGGCCGACCCGGCATCTGCGTGATCGCCGGCCACGTCACCTATTCCGGCCCCGATGTTTTCCACCGCCTGCCGTCGCTGCGAGTTGGCGATCTGGTCGCGGTCACGGCGCGGACGGGTGAGGTCACCCAGTTCGCGGTCACCCGCACCCGGCAGGTCGACAAACAGGAACTCACCAGCGACCCGTCAGTGTGGGGCGACACCGACGAGCGAGTGCTCGCGTTGATCACCTGCGACCCCGACTCCCCGGTCCGCGAGGGGCACCTCGCCGGCAACTTCGTCGCCTGGGCGAGCCCGGTGTCACACCGTTGAGCTTCCGATCGACTCAACCAGCTGGGAAGGTCGGCTCAACCGGCGACGCTGAGCCGAGGCGGCGGGAGGAAACCCATGCGGCAGTGACGGCGTCGAGGTATTGCTCGAATTGGATCGCAGGGTCTTCGACCATCGTGGCCCGCCGCGCTTCCAAGCAGAGCTGGCCGACCAGCGCTGCCCAACCGACCATCGTGACCGACACCGCCGCCGAGGTCAGCGTTTTACCGTCGGCGTCGACCAAATCGGGTGTCTTGCGGAGTTCGACGCCGCGCGTCGTCGGCACGAGTTGACCGGTCGCGAGCGCCTTCTCGATCACGCTGCCGACGATCGTTCCTGCCCGCGCACGCTCCACGAATACCGGTCCCGACCAGTTGTCCTCACCGGGTGCGGGCGAGTTGTAGAGCAGGCCGAACTCGTCCGGCTTACTCAATGACCATCGCCGGAAAGACCGTGCCATCGAACGGAACTGGGACCGACGGTCGCGTGGATTGGCGGCGTCGCCTCCGCCCACCAACTGCTCGCACAGCCCGGCATAGGCGTTGACGCGCAACTCTGTCATCAGCGCGGCATGGTCGGCGAAAAGCGGTAGAGGCTTGAGGCGGGCATGCCCAGCGCGCCGGACCGAAGGACTCGAGCGCATTCGTACCGGCCAGTAGATTAACGTGCCCGCCGCCGTCGTATTCAATACGAG
The DNA here is from genome assembly GCF_006715095.1 of Yimella lutea. Lineage (NCBI taxonomy): Bacteria > Bacillati > Actinomycetota > Actinomycetes > Micrococcales > Dermacoccaceae > Yimella > Yimella lutea. The sequence goes on along the minus strand of NZ_VFMO01000001.1, from coordinate 1,057,341 downwards.
ACGCCTGCTAGCGCCACAATCCATCGCGCAAAGCCACGCGGCTCAAGACCAGGTCGGCCGAGACGCCTTCCGGCGAGCGACCTGCCGCCGGCCCCGTCCTGCCCGGCCGCGTACGCAACCTCACCCGATGAGGCCGGCGCCCACCGTCACACCACTGGCTTGGTCGATCAGGATGAACGACCCGGTGGTGCGGTTGTCGATATACGTATCGGTGACCAGTTGCTGCGACAGCCGCAGCGACACCTCGCCGATCTCGTTGAGCTGCAACGCCTCCGGAGAGCCAACCGGCTCGAGCGTGTTGACGTCGAGCTGGTGGGCAAGGCCTCGGACGATGGCCCGCCCGGTGCGCGTCGTGTGCTTGAAAGCCAGCTTCTGACCCACCCGCAGCGGCTCCGGGGCCATCCAACAGACGGTCGCGGACACGTCCTTGACCACCTGAGGCGCGTCGCCGACGGGCGCGATCACGTCACCGCGGGAGACGTCGACGTCGTCGGCCAGACGGAGCGTGACCGACAGTCGGTCGGGTGCTTCGGCCAGCGACTTGTCGAACAGGTCGATCGCCTCGACGGTGCTGCGCTGCCCGCTCGGCAGCACCACGACCTCGTCGCCCACCCGGAAGGTGCCGCCCGTGACGCGTCCGGCGTAGCCCCGGTAGTCGTGGTGTTCGTCGGACTTCGGACGGATCACGTATTGCACGGGTAGCCTTGCGGCGTCACGAGATTCGTGCAGCACCTCGACCGACTCGAGGTACTCCAGCAGCGCCGGACCCTCGTACCAGGGCATGTTCGCCGAACGGTCGACGACGTTGTCGCCCTGCAACGCCGACACCGGAATCACCCGGATGCCCGGCACGTCGAGCTTGGCCGCGAAGGCCGTGAACTCCTCGTCGATGCGGTCGAAAGTGGCCTGGTCGAAGTCGACGAGGTCCATCTTGTTGACCGCCAGCACGACATGCGGCACCCGCAGCAGCGACAGCAGCACCGCGTGCCGGCGCGACTGTTCGGTCAACCCCTGCCGCGCGTCGACCAGCACGAGGCCGAGGTCGGCCGTCGACGCACCGGTCACCATGTTGCGCGTGTACTCCACGTGCCCCGGGGTGTCGGCGATGATGAACTTGCGCTTCGGCGTCGCGAAATAGCGGTAGGCCACGTCGATCGTGATGCCCTGCTCACGTTCCGACCGCAGTCCGTCGGTCAGGAGCGCGAGATCGGTGTAGTCGTATCCCTTGGTGCGAGAAGTGTGTTCGACCGCTTCGAGCTGATCCTCGAAGATCGCCTTGGAGTCGAGCAGCAGGCGTCCGATGAGCGTCGACTTGCCGTCGTCCACCGAGCCGGCCGTCGCGAAACGAAGCAGATCCATCAGAAGTAGCCCTCTTTCTTGCGGTCTTCCATCGCAGCCTCGGAGAAGCGGTCGTCTCCCCGGGTGGCGCCACGCTCGGTGACGCGCGCGATCGCGACCTCCTCGATCACCTCGTCCAGCGTGGACGCCGCGCTCTCGACACACCCGGTCAGTGTCAGGTCGCCGACGGTGCGGAAGCGGACGGTGCGCTCGGCCGCCGTCTCGCCGTCACTGCACGGGTTGAACTCCGACTCGCTCAGCAACATCCCGTCGCGCTCGAACACGCGGCGCCGGTGGCTGAAGTAGATCGACGGGATCTCGATCTGCTCGCGGGCGATGTAGTGCCAGATGTCGAGTTCGGTCCAGTTGGACAGCGGGAAGATGCGCATGTGCTCCCCCGGCTGGATGCGGCCGTTGTAGAGCGACCAGAGTTCCGGACGCTGGTTCTTGGGGTCCCACTGGCCGAAGTCGTCACGGTGGGAGTAGATGCGTTCCTTCGCACGGGCCTTCTCCTCGTCGCGGCGTCCGCCACCGAAGGCCGCGGTGAAGCCGTTCTCCTCGATCGCGTTGAGCAGCGTGCCGATCTGCAGGCGGTTGCGACTGGTCTTGCCGTCGTCGACCACGACGCCGTCGGCGATCGCCTGCTCGACCGAGGCGACGATCAGCCGGACGCCGAGGCGGTCGACCCAATGGTCGCGGGTGGCCAGCACCTCGGGGAAGTCGTAACCGGTGTCGACCTGCATCACCGGGAACGGGATCTTCGCCGGATAGAAAGCCTTCTCCGCCAAACGCAGCATGACGATCGAGTCCTTGCCACCGGAGAACAACAACACCGGCTTCTCGAACTCCGCAGCGACCTCTCGGATGATGTGGATCGACTCCGCCTCGAGCAGGTCGAGCTCGGTCAGCCGGTTTGGCGAACCGGTGGCGGCGCGGGCGGCCTCGGCATCGACGGTCACGTCTCACTCCTCGGTGCTGGACTTTGCTTCCAAAACTTCGCGTTATGTTATCGGTAACTTTGATGGATGCTCGGGGCGTCCACATCGCAGACCCGCCGCGAAAGGACTTCCCACGTGACCGCTGTTCGGTTGAGTGCCGAGGAACTCGATGAGCTGATGTTGGTGCGGGACGGCTTCTGCTCGGTGTCCGAGGTGTCGTTGCCCTCCTTTGCTCAGGACGACGAGGTCGTCGATCTCGAAGGAGCCGTGGTTGCTCGGTTCGTCGAGGGCGAGTTCGAGTTCGCGGACGGGGACTCGCGGCCGTTCGCGTGGCTGTACGGTCAACGCCGGTCGAGTAGTGAGGGAGCGCTAGCGACCGAGCGCGATCGAGACCAGGTGACGCCCGCCGCAAACGCAAGCACGGGTGGTCGGGATCTCGTCGACTCTCCCGTTGGTTTCGGCACCTGCGAATTCGTTCCTCATTCGCAGGGCTCAACCAGCGGTGCGGCGCAGGGCCCAACCGGCGGTGCGGTGCGGGGCTCAACCAGCGGTGCGGTGCGGGGCTTGACCAGCGTGTGGTGGATCGACGGGGCCTCGGAGCGGATCGCTGAACTCGCCGAACCGGGCGCGCTCCTCGTCGTGCCCATGTCGCCGAGCCACCAGCCGGGACACCGCGCGCTCGCCGCTCTCCGATCAGCGATTGCCGCTGCGCGCGAACGCGAAGACCTGCGCGTCCTCGCCGTCCCGGTCGACCTCGACGCTCACCCCGAACGGCGCGAACTCCTCGAACGCGCGCTCGACGCCGACTCGTCGTCGACCATCAGCGACCACGAAGCCTCCTCCGCTGCAGGCGTATTCATCCTGCTCACAGGACTTTCCGGCTCGGGCAAGTCGACCATCGCCCGCGCACTTCGCGAAGAACTCATCATCCGCGGCCGGTCGGTCACGCTGCTCGACGGCGACCAGGTGCGCCGCGAACTCTCCGCGGGACTCGGCTTCTCCCCCGAGGACCGCGACACCAACGTCCGCCGCATCGGCTGGGTCGGCGCCGAAATCGCAGCACACGGCGGAGCGGTTGTCGCGTGCCCGATCGCGCCGTACGACGCCACCCGCAAGGCGGTGCGCCAGAAGGTCGAACACGCAGGCGCACGAATGGTGCTCGTGCACGTCGCCACTCCCCTGGCCGAATGCGAGCGCCGCGACCGAAAGGGTCTGTACGCCAAGGCTCGTGCCGGCGAGCTACCGGATTTCACCGGCATCAGCGCTCCCTACGAAGCACCCGAGGACGCCGACCTGGTGATCGACACCAGTGAGGTTGCGGTCGCGGACGCCGTCGCGCGCATCGTCACCGAACTGGATCGGTGACCGGTCCGGTGCTCACAGACCTGTTCGGTGGTCAGTTCCCCGAGCTGCTCACCGTGGCCTTCCTCGTCGGCATCGTCGTCGGCCTCACCGGTATGGGCGGCGGCGCGCTGATGACGCCCGCGCTGATCTTCCTCGGCGTGCCCCCGACCACCGCCGTCGCGAACGACCTCGTCGCCGCCGCCGTGAACAAGAGCGTCGGCGCCGGCGTCCATTGGCGCACCGGATCGCCAGACCTGCGCCTGGTGAAGTTCCTCGTCATCGGATCAGTACCAACGGCATTGATGGGCGGCTGGATCGTCGGACTCCTCGGCGAGGACGAAGCACAACAGTCCGCGCTCAAGCTGATCATCGGCATCACGCTGCTCATCGCGGCGATCAGTTACGGCACCCGCATCTACCTCGACATGACCGGCCACATCGGACGCCGCCTCGGCGCCGAGACCGTCATCCGTCCACTACCCACGATCGCGGTCGGCGCGTTCGGTGGGCTGCTCGTCGGCATCACCAGCGTCGGCAGCGGTTCGTTGATCATGGTCGCGCTCGTCCTGCTCTACCCGACGCTGTCGGCCCGCAAGCTGGTCGGCACCGACCTCGTCCAGGCCGTCCCGCTGGTGCTGGCCGCGGCGATCAGTCACGTCATCGCTCAGGGCATCGACTGGAGCGTGCTGATCCCGTTGATCATCGGTGGGACGCCCGGCACCTACCTCGGTGCCAAGCTCGCCCGCCGGGTCGCGCCGTCCGTGCTGCGCGGCGGCATCGTCATCGTCCTCAGCCTCACTGGACTCACCATGCTGAAGGTGCCGCCGGTCGTCGTCGGGATCCTCGGGTGCGCGGCCGTCATTCTGTGTCCGCTCGTGTGGGCGTTGCTCAAGCAGCGGCACGAACGACGAGCGAGGTCGGCGCTGGAGACCGAGCACAGCTACACGATCTGAGCCGTGCGGCCTGTGGTTGGCTCTTCGTCGCCGTCACCGTTGTGAGGTGAGGACCCGCGCGGCGTTGGGCGAGAGCTCGGACGGTCAGCTTTCGAGGGTGAGGGCGCGGATGACCGGGGGCATCACGCGGTTGATGTGAGCCGCCATCTGGGCGAACACCTCGGGATCGCGGCGGAAGGGGTCGACGATCACCGACTCCTCCTCCGAGATCGGGTGGATGTCGGTGCGGCGCTTGCCGACGTGGTCGACCAACCGGCCGACGAACGAGTCGTCCGCGGGACCGAAGAAGCCCCGTTCCGCCGGCGGCACCGCGGCGATGCCGTCGACCATGTGGCTGAAGTCGGCCAGCGCGAACGTGTACTTCAGCGCCTTCGGCTGCAGCGTCACGACGTCCGCTCGGTGGTCACGGGTCGCGGTCAGGATGAGGTCGGCGTCCGCCGCGATCTGCGGGGTGAGCTGACGCGACCGAAACCCGCCGTCGTCGATCCCGAGTGCCTGCAGGTGGGCCAGGCTCTGCGGCTCGATCGGGTGGTTGATCAGGGCCCGGGTGCCCGCGCTCTCGACGTCGTACCCGCGTCCGGCGAGATGGGTCGCCAGCACCCGCTCGATGTACGGGGACCGGCAGATGTTGCCGGTGCAGACGACCAGGATCCGCGCGTTGCTCACGTAGGAGAGACTAACCAGTTGCCGCGGTGCAACAACCCCGAGCAGTCGAGCACGGGTCCACGCACCAACATCACGCCCGCTGCCCGCGCGGGACGCCGACCGTTCGGTCGTGCAGACTCGGAGCAGGGGTGCCGTCCACACCGATCGGACGGCTGAATGATGGACGACCGGTTCCTGTACTTCGCACTCAGCGATCCCGATTTCTTCGACGTGCCGTGGCCGGTCGCACAGGAGTGCTACGACCTCGGCCCGATGCTGCCGCCGGGCTGGGTCGCTGCGCACCGACACGCCTGGCAGACCTTCGCCCCGGCCGACGCGCGGATCCCGGCGAGCGGCTGGAAGGTTCACGTCACTGCGTCCGAAACCGAGGCGGAGCTGGCGCTTCGCCGATTCGCGCAGATGTGCATCGAACACGACGTGCCGTTCAAGATCCTGCGCGGTCCTCGGTCGGTTCGCGCGGCACACCTGAAGTACACGCCGAGCAGCATCAGCACCAAACTCGGCACGGCCTACCCGTCCGGCAACCTGACCGACTTCGTCCACCATCTGGCGCGGTCGCTGGACGGTGTCACCGGGCCGACGTTCGTGGGTGAGCACCAGCACCGGACGGCGCCGATCGGCCTACGCCATGGCGCTTTCGAAGCGACCTGGGTGGAGGCTGCCGACGGCCGCAGCGTGCCCGGCAGACCGGCCGGCGACGGCGCCGAACACGACGACCGCGAACGTGGCCGCGACACCCCCGTCCCGCCCGAACTGGCGGACGTGTTCGCGCCCCGCCCGGAGGATCCCCTGCCCATCGAGCAGGTGCGACTGCTGCACCGCACCAACGCCGGAGGGGTCTACACCGCGACGCTCGCCGACGGCACGCCGGTCGTGCTCAAGGAGGCCCGCCGGCACACCGGGCTGGACGCGGACGGTGTCGACGCTGTAACCCGTCTGCGGCACGAACTGCTCGTGCTGCGGCACCTGCAGCAGACCGGCGTCACACCCCGAGTGCTCGATCATTGGCAGCGCGCCGACGCCGAGTTCCTGGTGCTCGAACACGTCGCCGGCGAGAATCTCGCCACGCTGATCAGTCGTCACCATCCGGCCGGACATATCGATGCGTCACCGGCTGAATTCGACGCGCTGGCAACGACCGTCATGCGTGGACTGCACGAGGCAGTCGCCGTCATGCACCGCCACGATGTCGCTCACCTCGACCTGCAACCGGCCAACGTCGTGGTAGGGGCGGACGGGGTCCGCGTGGTCGACCTGGAGAGTGCGTCGGTGGCGGGCCGCACCGCGACCACCGCGGTGGGCACGAGCGGCTACGTCGGCGGCGGCGGCGACCCGTTCGAGCGGGACGCGTTCGCTCTCGAACGCATCGCACTGACTCTGCATGAACCTGATTCGCCTCTGGCACAACGCCGCCCGGATATCGAGGACGAACTACGCACCGGCACACCCGACACGTCCCGGCTGCCGCTGTGGCGCGCACGGCTCATCGAAGGGATCATCCGGCGGGCGACTCCCGCCCGGGAGGATCGACTGTTTCCCGGTGGCATCGAGACCTTCACGACGCCGCTGGGTGGGCACAGCCTGGCCAGTGGGGCGGCCGGCGTGCTGAGCGCGCTGAACGCCCTCGGCCACGCCCCCACCGAGCAACACCTCACCTGGCTCGCCGACGTGCCCGCTCACGCCCGATCGTGCCGGGGATTGTGGGAAGGGGTCGACGGGGTCGCGGCGACCCTGGCACGCCTCGGACGCCCCGACGAGGCCGTCCGGCTGGCGTCCATCGGCGACCTGCCGCGCGGGCTGTCCTGGGCGCGCGGACGTGCCGGAATCGCCCTGGCCGCAGCGGAAACGGCCCACCTGACCGACGATGCCCGGCTGCGAGCACAGGCGAACGTCGTGCTGGACGGTGTGCTGCGCGACCTGCCCGACGCCGACCTCCGGACGACCGGCCTGCTCACCGGCTGGGCGGGTGCGGCGTTGGCGATGCTGCGGATCGGTGAACTGCTCGGCCGCGATCTCACGACCGCGGCCGACCTCGCGATCTCCCGCGAACTCAGCCTCCTGGTCGAGCAGGACGGGTGCCGGATCGCGTTGCCCGCCGGACGGGTTCGCACCGGCCTGGGTCACGGCTCGGCAGCGGCCGCGGTGGCGCTGGACGCACTCGCCGCAGCCGCGGCACAGGACATCGAGCGTCCGGCGTTCGAGCAGATCGTCCGGGGCATGACCAGGGTGGCCTCGCCGGTGGCGGGACTGATGGACGGGCTGGCCGGCCACGTGCTGGCGTTGTCCATCGCCGGCGACCTGACGTCGTCCCGGCAGGCCGCCGGGCGTGCCACCTGGCACTGCACCCCCACATCGGCCGGCTGGTCGGTGCTCGGCGCCGGCCGGCTGCGCTGCAGCGACGACCTCGCCTCGGGCAGCGCCGGACTGGCCCTGGCGCTCGGTAGTGACCAGGACGGTCTTGCCGGACTGCGCCGCGTGTTGCACCTGCCCCGAGCCACCGACGCGGACTGTCATACCGGCCCATGACGGGTGTCATATCGCAATAGTGCGACCTGACACTCCCCGCACGGGCCCGGCCTCGGGTTGAATCGAGACACGCACTTTCCACAGGCGGGTACCGACCGGGAGGGTCGGCACCGCCACACCGAGAGGAAGAACCTGATGAACGTTCAGGACATGCGACAGCTGCACACCGACGACGAGAGTGGCGACACCGATCTCACGGCTCCCGTGGGGTCTTTGTCGTTGTTCATCTTCGGGTGCTGACCGCGAGGGACCACTGAGCACCTCCTCGACCACACCGTCGGTCGCCGCTGCGGATCCCGCAGGGGCGACCGACCGTTTGCACGTCGGGGCCCTGCGCCTGAGCGGACGCAACGTGCTGCTCGGCAGTTGGGTGGCGTCCGCCGCGCTCGTGGTGTTCACCGCCGTCCAGCGTCTGTCCGACAACCCGCCGTCCGGTGGAACGGCGCTGGCCGGACAGATCGGTGGCCTGATCGCGCTGGCGGCCTGCGCGGCCGGCTTCGCGCGCACCCAGTGGCTGTTGTTCCGCGGGATCACCCGCAGCGGCTTCATTTACACACTGCTCGGCCTCGGCCTGCTGCCCGCCGCCTGGGCCACCCCGAACGCCGCACCGGCCTTCGGCCTCGCAGCCGCACTCGCCGCCTTCGGACGAGCGCGCGCGGCGATCGTGTGGGTGTGGGGCGCAGCACTGTTCGTGGCGCTGTACCGCAGCGGTGGCCGCTCTTCGCAGGTGCCGGTGACCAACGCGCTCGCCGAGATTGTCGTGATGGCCGTCATCTTCGCCACCCTCACCCACTTCGCCGTCACGCTCGACCGACTCGAGCGGGCCCGCGAGCAGCTCGCGCGGCACCGCATCGACCAGGAACGCGAGCGCGTCAATCGCGATCTGCACGACATCATGGGACGCACCCTGGTCACGGCGGCGCTGCGCACCCAGACCATGCTGCGGACATTGCCGGACACCCAAACGGACTCACCATCACTTGCACAGTCACACGCCCGGCGCGAACTCCTCGCCGTCCAGGACGCGTTGCGCAGCGGGCAGGAACAGGTGCGGGCGCTGACCGCGTCTGCGACGCTGTCCGACTGGCACGACGAGATCGAGGTCGCCCGGGTGCTGTGCGACCGGGTCGGCATCCGCTTCCTGATCGATCCGCGGGTGACCCCTGGCCCCGAGCACGCGACGACTGCCGGGCTGGTGGTGCGCGAGACGGTGACCTTCGCCCTGGCGCACAGCCGGGCGGGTTTCATCGAGGTCACCGGCACCCGGCAGGACGACGCGACGATCATCACGATCCGGCACGACGGCACCGCCCCCCTGGAGCAGGATCAGGCACTGCCGGCGCGGGTCCGGGAGGCCCTGCGCCGGTCGGACGCGCGGGCCACGGTGATCGACGACGGCGCGTACCGCGAACTGCGACTCGAGTTGCCCGACCGGCGGGAGGGCACGTCGTGACCCCGACCCCCGGACAGTCCACCGGCGCCGGGCACCTGACCGCCGCGATGGCCCGGGCGGACGAACGCACCGTCCTCGACGGTCCGCTCGTGCCGCGGGTGCTGGCCATCCTCATCGTCGGCCTGCTGGCCGCTCGGCTCAGCCCGGTCGGTGCCGATCTGGCGATCAACGGCCTGTGCGCGGTGGCGTTCGGCGCGTGGCTGATGCTGCGCCGCCGGTGCCCGGCCTGGGTGGGTCCGGTGCTCGGTGTCGCGTTGCTGGGTTTCGGCATCCTGGCCTCCCCCGAGTCCGTCGACGTCCGCACGATCACCGGCACCACGGTGCTGCTGCTGTCCCTGCCCGCCCGTTGGTCGTTCACGCTCATCGTGATCGGGTGGATCCTGAGCACCACCGGCCGGGCCGGGGACGAGGGTCCGTTCGCGATCATCATCGCGATCGGTCAATCGCTGCTGGTCGCCGTGGTGCTGTGCCTGTTGGAACTCACCGCGCAGACCACCGAGGAGTTGCACGACGCCCGCGGCGAACTGCTCGAGGAGCGCATGCAGGAGGAACGCCTGCGGCTGGGTCATCAGGTGCGTTCCCTGCTCGGCCGCACGTTCGCCACCGCCCAGCATCACCTCGATGCCGCCCGTACCCACGTGCGGGACGCCGCCCTCGATGGCGAGTTGCAGGAGGTCGGCGGCATCCTCGGCGACGGCCGGGAGCAACTGGGACGGCTCACCTTCGAGGCGCAGCAGACCTCGTTCCCCGAGGAACTGCTGGCGGTGCGGGAGGTGTGTGACCGGCTCGGGGTCAACCTCATCCTCAGCATCGACGACATCCCCGAACGCGAGATATCCGACGCGGCCGCGCTCGTGCTGCGCGAGGCGATGACGAACCTGCTCAAGCACGCCGACCCGACCCGCTGCGTCATCGCGGTGCGTCGTTCGGACAGTGAGACGGTGCTGGCGATCACCAACGACGGGGTGCGTGCATCCGCTCCGGCGTCGGACGCCGGCACCGGTCACCGGCGGTGGCGAGAATCGCTGAGGCCCATGGGTGCTCACCTGGACGCCGGTCCTCTGTCCGATGGCCGGTATCGCGTGACGGTTCGCTTCCCGACCGGCGGGTAGGGACCCGTGACGGCGGCGAGCGCGTCCGACCCCCGATAATCGACGGGTCGGACCGGGTCGGACCTTGCTGAGAAGGGCATGCCGTGTTGAAACTGTTGATCGCCGAGGACCTGGATCTGGTTGCAGAGGCGTTCGTCGCGCTGCTCAACACCGAGCCGGAGTTCGAAGTGGTGGCCCGCGTCAACCGCGGCGACCGAGTCGTCGAAGCGGCTCGCGAGCATCGCCCCGACATCGCGCTGCTCGACGTCGTGATGCCCGGCCTGACCGGCATCGAGGCCTGCAGGCAACTGCGTCAGGCGCTGCCCGACTGCAAGGTGATGCTGCTGACCTCGATCCCCCGCAGCGGACACCTGGCGACGGCGCTGGCGGCCGGGAGCTCGGCCTACCTGCCCAAGACCTCTACCGCCGAGCAACTCGTTGAGGCGATCCACACGGTGGCCGGCGGCGGAGTGGTGCTCGACCCGGCGATCGCGGCCGAGGCGCTGGTCGCCGGCCCCAACCCGCTCACCGACCGGGAGCGCGACACGCTTCGCCTGGTGCACCAAGGGCTGCGAACCACGCAGATCGCCGAGGAGCTGTTCCTGTCCAGCGGCACCGTCCGCAACTACCTGTCCAGTGCGATGACCAAGATGCAGGCGACCTCGCGCACCGAGGCGGCACGAGCGGCCAGGCGACGCGGCTTCATCTGAGCGCGCGTCGCCTGCGTCCGACCGCTCACCTGATGTTGACCCGGCGCACGTACCAGGTGCCCACCATCGCGGCGGCGAGCATCAAAGCGGTGAAGTAGATCCCCGAACCGCTTGCGCCCCAAGTGAAGTCGATGCCCTGGTCGCTCAGCCCGACGTAATGCCGAGCGTTCGCGAACGGCAGCAGCGCGGCGATCCGCTCACTGCCACCAGGTAGCATCGAGGGCAGCAACGGCTCCAGCACCAGCGGCCACAGGACGATCACCGCGACCACCGCCATTGCGTTGCGCACCACGGTGGCCAGCGCCACCGCGGCCGCGGCGGCCAGACCGACCACCAGCGCCGTCCGCAGGCAGATCGCGAGAGTCTGCGCCGACAGGGGCGAGATCTTGTCTCCCGCGCTGCCGGACACAGCGACGAACACCAGCCCGGAGGTCACCGCGCTGACGAACGCCAGCACGAACGCCAGTGCGCCGACCAGCAACGACTTGACCGCCATCAGCCGGCCGCGGTGCGGGGTCGCCAGGAAGGCCGTGCCCAGCGTCCCGTAGCGGTACTCGACCAGCACGGTGGTGGCACCGAGCAGCATCAACGTGATCAGACCGGCACCCGGCGTCCCGTCGCCGAGGATGCCGGCGGTGACGATGCTCTCCGAGGGCGCCATCGGCGGTTTCGAACAACTCTTGCCGGGCTGCTCGCAATAGGTGTTGGCCTGGTTCATCGCCAGGCCGATCAGGGTGGTGATGAGAATCGACAACCCCACCGCGGCGGACCCGTAACGCAACGGGATCCCGATGCTGCGCCACTTGGTCCACTCCGCGCGGGCGATGTTCGCGGCGTTCGAGAACACGGTGTTCATCTGCTCGCTCCTTCCTCAGCGGCCGATGTAGTCGGCTCGAGTGGCGGTGAGTCGTCCGTACAACTGCTCCAACGAACCGCTCTCCTGCACTCGGCGCAGGATCAGCGGGGTGTCGGCCAGGGCGGTGGTGACCTGCTCGACCTGCGCGCCGCGCAGCAGGTAGCCGGGTCCACCCGTGCCGGCGGGCAACGGCTCGACGCGCCAGCCGTGGTCGGCGGCCAGGCGGTGGACCAACTCGTCGGCGTCCGGATGCTCGCGCACCCCGATCTCGACGGCCGATTCGCCCGACTCCAGACCGTCGGTCGGTCCCTCGTACAGCACCGTGCCCTGGCCGAGCACGATGATGCGGTCGGCAGTGTGCTCCACCTCCTGCAGCATGTGGGTCGACAGCAGCACGGTGCGTCCCTGCTCGGTCTGCCGCGCGAAGAAGTCGCGCACCCAGTGCACCCCCTCCTGGTCGAGGCCGTTGAGCGGTTCGTCGAAGACGAGCACTCGCGGGTCGCCGAGAATGGTCGCGGCGATGCCCAACCGTTGCCGCATGCCCAGGGAGAAAGTGCCGGCCGACTGGTCGGCGACACCGCTCAGGCCCACCTCGGCGAGCGCTCGGGTGACGTTGTCGGTCGCGATGCCGGACGCCCGGGCGATCCAGGCCAGGTGATCGCCGGCCGACCGCCTGGGGTGCACCCAGGACGCGTCCAGCAGGGCTCCGATCCGTTGTACCGGATGGTCGAGCGTGCGGTACTCGCGACCGCCGATCAGCGCGCGGCCGCTGGTGGCCCGCTCGAGACCGAGCAGCACGCGCAGCGCGGTGGTCTTGCCCGACCCGTTCGGGCCGAGCAAGGCCGTCACCGAACCGGGCCGGACCCCGACGTCGAAACCGTCGAGGACGGTGCGAGCGCCGTAGCGCTTGGTCAGTGCCTCGAAGGTGATGCGCGATTCGTTCGTCGAACCGGCAGTCATGTCATCACCCCTGTCGGCCCAGTTCCCGCATCCGAGAACGATCGACCCGCAGGAAGACCACGGTGCACGCGACGAGTGTCACGAGCGCCGCGAACACGGCCATCGGGACCTTGTCCTGGCCCACCAGCGCTGCGGTGAAGATCACGCCGAGGGTGAGGACCCATCCGTACCGTGCCTGGAAGAAGAAGTACTTCATACGAGCGAACATGTCCGGTTCCTCTCTTGCTGTCGGTTTTCTGTCAGGTCCTGCTCACCGGTCGCCCGGGCGACCGCGTCCGCGATCTCCTGGGCGTCCGACAAGGCGGCGTCGAGGCCGTGCAGCAGATGAACACTGCCGACGTTGAGCACCACCTCGTCCACGCCGGATCGGAAGTACTCCAGGATCCGGGCGGCGATCTCGTCGGGCGAGCCGTACAGGAACAGTCCGGCTCGCACCGTTTCGCGCAGGTCGTGCGGTACGTCGCCGGTGATGTCGACGCCGGCGCCGCGCAGCATCTGCGCATAGTGCGGAAGTTGCATGTGCTGGCCACAGCTGATCGCGGCCATCGGGATGGGCGGGTGATCGGCCCGCCGGACGGCGGCGGGAACGATGCTGACCACGCGTGGCCGCGGCCGCGCCGCCTGCTCGGCCCCGGCGTCGAACGCGTCCATCAACGTGCTGCTCAGGTAGCCCAGCGGGGTCAGCCAGGTGACGGCGAAGTCGCAGACGGTGGCACTACGCCGTGCCATGCCCGGACGCAGGACGCCTGCGCCGAGCGAGACCCGGCTGCCCATCGAGCCCTCGTCCTCCTCGGCGCGGAAGTCGCCGATTTCCGACACGAAGTCGCGCACGTAACCGGCCGGGGCGGACAACGGATGCCCGAGCAGCGCCTGCGCCGTGGCCATCGTGCCGATGCCGTACCCCGCACAGACCGGACGCTCCATCAGGTGCGCGACCGAGCGCGCCTGCACCCACGCCAGCGTCGGCGTGAACAGGGGTGCTACCGCGACGGCGAGGCCGGTCTCGATGCGTACCCCGCGTCCGGCGATGCCCGCGAGCGCGACGTGGGTCTCGATCATCGTCGACTGACCGAGCCACAGGCGACGGTCGTCCTGCTCGCACCATCGTCCGTACTGCTCGAGCACGTCGAGGCATTCGACCTGGAGGCCGAACAGCAACGACAGACGTCCGGTACTCACGCCGCCACCTCCATGCCGTCGTCGCGGCGCGAGTGGGCGAAGGCGACCGGCACCCACACTCGGTGACCCGCCAGCGCATCGCGCAGCAGCAGTCCCGTGTCGGCGATGCCGGACCACCCCAGGAAGTAGCCGAGCAGCCCCTGGCGAGCCGGGTCGCCGGTGACGTAGCCATGGGTGCGGGCGTGACGGGCCGCCCGGGCCCAGTGCTCGGCGGCGAGTTCGGTCGCCCAGCCCAACCCTCGTTCCTGTCCCAGGTGCACCAGGGACTGCACCACCCCGGCCGCCCCGTGGCAGACCGACAGGTCGACCGGCCGACCGGGTTCGGGCAGCGCGACAGCTCGCCGCGCGTGCCAGCGCACATCGTCCTCGTCGGCTTCGATCTCGGCGGCGACCAGGCACGCCGCGGCGTGACCGTGACACCACCCCACAGGTGCCTGTGCCCGCCCCGCCAGGGTGGTCGCGAAGTCGGCCTCGGCCGCCCGCACGTCCTGTTCCCGGTCGAGCGCCCGGCCGACCCGATGGGCCGCCCAGGTGAGTCCGAGCGGGCCGTGTGCGAGGTCGAGCGGTCCGGACCCTTCGGCCGTCGTTCCCATCCGCGCGGCGACCTCCGCCAGGTCGATGCGCGACACGTCCGGGAAGGTCGACAGCAGCGCGGCGGCTCCGGGCATGCCCTTCATCGTGTCCGACCGGCCGAGTTTGTCCTCGTCGTCGCACAGCGGGCTGACCCGAAGACCGGTGCGGTCGTGTCCCAGCGCGTACCGCAACGACAGGGTGCCGGACGCGATCGACCACGGCAACGACTCGAGCCGCTCCTGGTAGACGCGTGCCAGTCCCAGGACGCCGCGCTCGGCCTCACGGGCCACCTCGTCCCAGGGCCCACCGGCGCGGGCGAACGGCACCACGATGCCGCCGCCGTCGTGGAAGGAGATGCTGCTACCGGGATCGAACGTCGCCAGGGTGGGAGCGAACGCACCAGGCACCCACCCGCGTTCGGTGCCGTCGATGCCCTGCACACAGACCGACACGTCCACCAGCCGGTGCAGCACCGCGTCCGGGTCGACGCCCTCGTCGGTGAGCAGGCGGCTGCCCCAATCGGCTTGCGCGCCAGGGGTGTACGACGGTTCGTGCGTGCGGCGCACGGCTCGCAGCTCGGCGAAACCCTCCTCGACGAGCAACTCCTCGAAGATCGTCGAGGTGTCGTCCACACTGCGCAGACCGAAGGCTGCGCGGTCCCGCGGCGACAGGTGCGCGATGGGGGCGGAAAGGCCCCTCTCGGACCGGGCCCGCAACTCATCGGAACGAACGGTGAAGTACGGGACATCGCCGCGTGCCAAGGCCTTTCGTTCGGCGTCGACCACGAACGAGGCGACGAACCCACTGTGCAGACCCTGCGGCGCACGCAGCATCCCGACGATGCGGTCGAAGTCGTCCTGCCGGCCCAGGTTGTCGGGATGGGTGGCCGCGTCGAGCACCCGCCCGTACACCGCCGTCGACCGGAAGATCTGCCGCAACTCGATCGGGTTGTGGTCCAGGTGGTCGATGATCTGCTCGCGACGGGCGCGCACGGCGGCCCATCCCTCCCGCAGTCCGCGCAACAGGTGTTCGCGGTGGTCGAGCAGGTCGGTCACCTCGCCGTCACTGTCGTGCAGCACGTTGTGCGTCTGCGCGAAACCGAAGGTGCGCTGAGCCAGGTCGACCGCATCGGTGTCGCGATTGACCATGACGTACTCGGTGCGGGACGACTGCTGCTCGTACGGCACACCGATCCCGCCGAGCAGCACGCTGTACGGGCCGCTCGGCAGGCGTTGCGGAAGCAGCAGGGTGTTGGCAAGCGACAACTTGAGACGGTTGCTGATCGCAGCCGAAAGGTCATGCGCCCGCAACGACGCGGACGCGTGCAGCACGGTCTCCAGGTCGAGCGCCACCGGGTGGTCGCCGACGGCCAGCACGTTTTCGTGATGCATGTCCATCGCACCCAAGGCGCCGAGCACCGCGCACAGCACACCCATCCGGCGGTAGAAGACCGCGACCTGGTCGGCGTCCGCGGCCGGCGTGGGGTGTATCTCCTTCTGCCAGCCGTACACGCCGCGGTCCAGGGAGGTCGGGGCGCACATCGACACATCGATCTCGAGAGCACCACTGACGATTCCCAACGCCGTGCGGGTGAACTCCTCCGCACCCAGGCTGCGCGGTTTGTAGATCACTCGCGAACCGTCCGACAGCCGAACCGCAGCGACCGTGCGGCCGTTCTGGTGGGCGTCCGATCCGAGATGGTCGATGCCCGTGAGGGAAAGCCCGGGTACGCAAAGCCCTTGTGCCGCAATCTCTTCGCGGTCGATCTGCCAACGCTGCGCGATCTCCGCGACGTGGTCGCCGAGGGCGTCGACGACCCCGTCCAGCAGCGTGCTCAGAGCTGGGTAACGCTCGAACCATTCCACGATCGTGTGGGCGCCGAACTGCTCCAGGTAGCGATCGACAGCGACGCTCGAGGAGGCGTCCACCGGGTAGCCCCACTCGTGACGGGCACGGTGGAACTCCACCACGTACACCCGCGGGATCAGCAGTTGCAGCCGCTGCGCGAGGCCGTCGATCACGGCGTCGACCAGCAGGCTCGCGTCGATGCCACCGATGTCGTGCTGGCGTTCCTCGATGCGTGCGCGGTAGTGGTCCACCACGGCGCGGGTCACCTTATCCATGGGACAACTCCTTCTGCGCCGACCCGAACAGGCGCGCGTACGCACCCTCCTGACGGGACAGCTGCTCGTGGGTGCCGAACTCCTCGACCCGCCCGTTGGCGAGCACCAGGATCTGGTCGGCAGCCAGGACGGTCGACAAACGGTGGGCGATGATGATCTGCGTGCACTCCAACTCGGCGATGCACTCGTGCACCCGGCGCTGGTTGGCGTTGTCCAGGGCCGAGGTGGCCTCGTCCAGCACCAGGATGCTCGGCCGGCGCAGCAACGCCTTCGCGATCGCGACCCGTTGCCGCTGACCGCCGCTGAAGTTGGCGCCCATCTCCGAGATCACCGTCTGGTATCCCATCGGCAGGGCGTCCACGAAGTCCATGAACGGCAGCTCCCGGCAGAAGGCGATCGCCTCGTGCTCGCCCGCACCGGTGCCCAGGACGAGGTTGTCCACCAGCGTCCGGTTGTGCAGGTAGCCCTCCTGCGGTATGTACCCGATGCGCTGCCGCAACGCGTCCAGGTCGTAGGAGTCCAGTGGCACGCCGCCGAACCGGATCTCCCCCGATGTGGGGCGGTACAGCGAACAGATCAGTTTGCCGAGCGTCGTCTTGCCCGAGCCGGACTCGCCGACCAGGGCGACCACGGAGCCGGGAGCGATCGAGACGCTGATGCCTTCCAGTACCTGCGCCGAGTGGTCGGTGTAGCTGAACCCGACGTCGTACAGGTCGATGCCGCTGTCGGCGAGGCGGGTGACCGCGCCGGAGGTGTCCTCCACCGGGCAGGCGAAGATGTCGTCGGCCCGCTCCAGGTAGCGCCCCGCGACCGTCGCCTCGGTGTAGCTCTGGAAGACCGACGAGCTCAGCCCGAACAACAACGCCGCCACGCCCTGCACGGCAACGGCCTCACCGACGCTGATCCACCCGTCGCGCGACCATGTCAGCCCGGTGATCAGCACGGCCACCGGCGCGAACGCCTGCACCGCACCGATCAGCCCGCCGACCCACCCCTGCTGGATGCGCATCCGACGGCCCATCGCGGCGAGCGCCTCGCGGTAGTTCTCCCGCCAGTCGTCCAGGTAGGTGGACGCGTACCCACCGATGCGCAGGTTGGTGATCGAGACGACGGCGTCCATCTGGACGCTCTGGGTGCGGCCGTTGTGGTGCACCTCGTTGTCGACCGTCTCGCGCACCAGGCGCTGGCTCAGGATCAGCAGGGTGAGCACCGTCGCGGTGAGGGCCGTGATGGCCAGCCCGAGCGGGAGCGACACCCAGAACACGTACCCGAGGAGCACCAACGCGGTCAGACCGTCCAGAATCCCCTGAACCATCTTGGTGGCGATGATGTCGCGCACCTGGTTCATGCTGTTCAGCCGATACATCAGCTCGCCCGGCGGACGGCTCATGAAGTACTTGAGCGGGAGTCTGATGAGGTGTTCGAAGACGCCGTTGAGCAATCGCCAACTCACCGCCTGCACCAACCGGGTCGCGACGAAGGTGCGCATCACGTGCACCAGGAAGAAGCCCACGGCCACCAGCCCGATCAACCCCAGTGCTTCCCACAGGTCGATCCGGTCGCGCACGGCTCGATCGACCAGTCGCTGGGTCAGCAACGGGATGGCGAGCGTGAAGCCGAACAGCAGAAGGCTGAGTCCGACGAGCCCGCCGTACAACCGGCGCTGGGCTTCCGGCCAGATCGGCTTGCCCCGCCAGGCGGCGAAGCGCGGGCGCACCCGGCGCACCAGTTGCTCACTGGGTCGCGCGACCAGTACGTGACCGGAGAACTGCTCCGCGAGCTCGGTGCGGGTCACGCGGGTGCGGCCCACCATCGGGTCCATGATCACGGCATGGGACGCAGTCACCTTCTCCACCACGACGAAGTGGTACCCCTTCCAGTGCGCGATGAAGGGCGTGTCGATGATCTCCAGCGCTGCTGCCGCTTTGATCCGGTAGATCTTGACGTCCATCCCCCGCACCCTCAGCAGCTGCGAGATCTGCCGCAGGCTCAGGCCATCACGCCCGGGTTCGAGGACGGTCCGCAATTCCGACGTGGATACGTCATGGTCGTAGAAGGCGAGCAGCGAACGCGCACACGCCAGACCACATTCGGTCTGTGCCACCTGCAGGGTGACAGGAACCTTAGGCATCGAGGATCACCTCGCCCATGTCGAGCGGCGAGGCCAGTTCGTGACCGGTCCGCGACAACATGTGCCAACCGACACCGGCACGCCCGACCATGAGGCACGGTCCCTGGCTGTACCGGCTGTCCGGTGAATCCAGGAAGCGCCGTAGTCGTTCGGGAGCCAGGTAGCCGGCCAGTCGATCCTGCAACGGGCGTGCTTGTTCGGGGGCGTGCGCCGCGGCGATGCCGAGTGCTCCGTACAAACCCAGGGCGCCGTGGCACAACGTTGCCGATGTGGCGATCGAAGCATCAGCCAGACCGGCCACCATCGACTGCACTCGATCGGCAGTGACCAGACCGGCTGTTGCAGCCGAACTCATCGCGATCAGCACCCCGGCCGAGCCGTTGCACCAGCTGTCGCTCTCGTTGGCGGGTCCGGTGCGCGCTGTCCGGGGCGCCCCGGCGCCGCGGCCGAACACGGTGTCGAGCTCGTCGATCACCCCAGCCGCGAGTTCGGCGGCGACCGGGTCAGTGGTGATCGCATGGGTTCGCGCTGCCAACTGCAGCAACCCGGCGAGTCCGTGGGCCAGGCCCGAGTACTCCATCCGCTGGATCAGGCCCGTCGAGAGCGCGACGTCACATGCGTGGACTGCCTCCGCCGCGCAGTCTCGACCGAGCGCCATTCGCACGAGCAGCACGCCGACGTCACCGGTGATCAGGTCGAACCAACCGTCGTCCTGCCCAGGCTTTGCCGGACGAAGGAACTCCAGCGCGTCGATCGCCGACACCGTCAGGTCGGGACGGTCGAGGTGGCGGCCGGCCAACGCCATCGCCCAGAGCGCACCGGGAAAACCGGCGTACGCGCCGTTGCCCGACCGAGCGATGCTGCGAGCCTCGTACGACCCTGCGTCGAGGATGCGTGCCGAGGGCTCGAACACGGCGAGGGACGCGGCCTGCATCGACTCGTCCGACAGGGCGCGCCCGAGAGCAGCGAGCGTCAGGGCCGGCCCGACGCGTCCGGTGTACAGGTCGTAGCCGAGCACCCCCGGCGGCCACGGACGGTTCGCCACGGCCGTCGCGACCGGCCCGATCCACGTCTGCGGCAGATGCGCGTAACGATCCTGAACCATGTCGCGCACGAGTCCCTCGCCCACGTACCGGGCGAGGTCGAGTTGCGCTTCGCCGCTCGAATCCTCTGGTGCCGCAGCGCCACTGAGCACCTCAGCAGCCGGTGCCATCGTGTGCGGATCAGCGAGCTTGGCGTTGAACGCAACCCTGATCAACCGGACCTGTGCCTGCAGATCATGCTCATCCATCGCATCCACCTTCGCGACGCACTGAGCCAGCGGGCTGCGATCGAACTGCGCGACGGGGCGGCGCTCGACGCCGTCGGTCATCACATCGCTGTCCGCACGCACGAGGAAGTACGGGATGTCGGTCTTCCACAACTGCTGGCACTCGGCGTCGATCAACCGACGGTCGGCGCCACGGCTGGCGATGCCGATCCGCTTGATCAGTCCCTTTGCCAACTCGGCGTCCCTGCTGGGTGAACTGGCGGTCAGGACGCGCAGGCACTGGGCGTACTGGACGGTGGCGTTGTGGACGTAGCGCAGTTCGGCGCCGGCGAAGCAACGCCGCACGGCAGCCGCAAACGCCGCTTTGTGCTCAGCGATGAGCCGGTACACCTGGGTGAAGCCATTGACCATGCGTGCACACGAGTGGCGCACGACGGCGGCCGTGGTGTCCAGACCGTCAAGAGCCTGGACCGCCGTTCGCTGCTCAGGAGCCCACGACACTCGCACCCGTGCGCTGAAGGGGTCCTCGACACGGAACTGGCGGAACGGTCCGGACCCGTGCACTTCCCCACCGCCGAGGTAACCCACGTCGGCGTATCCGTCGTGTCCCTCCCGGGTGACGATCATCGGCAGAATGCCGATGCCGAAGACCGAGACAGCGAGCTTCTGGTAACCGCTGTCGGGGGTCTCGATCGTGCCCTGCGACTTCTGCCGCAGCGGGTGCAGCAGCGTTTCGAGATCGACGGGCACCGGACCGCGTGCGGTGTTGAGGATGTTGGTGAAGTGCATGTCGCGGGCGTTCAGCGCGTACATCAGGGCACCGAGCCGGCCCACGTCCCGCAGGTCGATGTCGGCATCGTCATCCACCTCGACGAATTCGACGTATCCGTAGCCGGTGCGGGCAAGCACCTTCGCGGCCGGAAGGTCGAGATCGAGATCACTACGCAACTCTTCGACGAGGCGGGAGTAGCCGGCTTCGCAGTCAACCGGGCGCGGCTTGTGAACCAGTTTGAATCCGTCGTCGTACTCGATGACCGAGACCGTGCGTCCACCACAGTGGGTGTCGCCGGCCATGCCGATGGACACGATCTGCGCGTCGGCGTTCAACCCGAGTTCCTGCTGCAGGTCGCGGCGATCGGCCGCCAGACGATCGAGGGTTTCCCGCAAAGCGTCCAGACGGCCGACCAGGCGCACCTGCAGGCGTTCCCACAACACCGGGAACTCGCCGGCGAAGGCGGCGAGGCCGTGCGCACACAGATCCGCGCAGAAGGTGCGGTACGTCAGGTCGTCCGGGACACCGTCGCAGGGTCGGACACTGTCGGCGAGCGGACGGATCAGGAGCTCGGCTATGTCATCGGTGAGCGTCCGCGACAGGTCCAGACCGAACGCATCCAGGTCCTGGACGCCGGTGTCGAAGGTGGCGGGGTGAGCGGCGATCGCGGCATCCGCGATGTGCCGGCAAACTCGCTCGAAGGTGTATCGCTCGTTTCCGGGACCGAAGTCGTCCGGCGTGGCGGCGAAGGAGGGCACGTCCAGGACGCCACGTCGTTCGGTCGCGTCGCCGAAGTGCACCGGATCGATGATCTCGGCCACCTCGGATGCGGTGAGTTCGGGATACAGATCCTGCGTGCGCATGTCTCTCCTTGTCCGTGGGTCTGCGATGATCGGTGTGTACCGGTGGGTTGCGGGCGTCCTCTTCACGCCCGCAACCCACCGACACACTCAGGGGTTCACGCTGCTCAGCAGCTGTCCGTGCATGCCGTGGTCGGGCAGGTCTGCGACGAGATGAGCGTGGTGATCGCGCAGGACCAGGTGGTGCCGCCGTGGACATCCCCTTCGGCGAGTTCGAACAGTTCCTCGTCGCTGTAGCGGCCGAGTTCGAGGTCGTCGTGCATCTTCTTGTTCCTTTCGATCTGTTCTCCGCCGGACCGGTCGGCCGGCGGCGTGTTTCGGATGACGAGTCCGCAGCCTCAGCTACGGATCAGTTGCACCAGCCCATGCACTCGACGGTCGCGGTGCACCAGTTGCCGGTGTTGCCGTAGTGGTCGCTCAGCGAGAAGGTGTTCGTCGTGCACGCACCGAACGCCTGCGCATCGAACGACTGCTCGCTGATCTCCTCGATCCAGTCGAGGCTGGTGTCCTGGGAGTTGTTCATCTGGCTCTCCTTCTGATGGGCGGAAGCCTTCTGCTTCCGGGCCGAGCTCTTTCGCTCGAGCCATACCCATCGTTGCTTCGGCCGCAGCGCACTCGGCAGGGCCGAAAGACACCTGATGGTGGTGACAGGTGTCATACGTCCGGCGCTCGCGAAGCAGCTCCGTATGGCGCGACCCGGTGAAGATCGTCCAGGTTGTCCACAGCGCCGCCTGCGCGTTCGCCCGAGATGGAGCACGCTGACGCCATGAACCCCGCCCTCCTGCAGTTCACCGGACCACGCACGCTGCGCGCTGAAGCGCTCGACCAGGACGCGTGGACGCAGGTGCGGCACGGGGCGTTCTACCCGGCATCCGAGTGGGAAGCGCTGGACGCCGGTGAGCGGCACGCACTGCTGGTACACGCCGGCGTCCCGAAGTGGGCGGAGGATCGGCTCGTCTCACACTGGTCTGCGGCAGCGCTGCACGGCCTGCCGACCATCGGCAGGTGGCCGAACCGCGTCGACGTGATGGTCGCCGGACGCGGCCGCACCTCTCAACACGTCCAGCGCTTTCACCGGGTCAAGGAACTTCCGACCCCTGTGCAGATCAACG
Organism: Yimella lutea; assembly: GCF_006715095.1. Taxonomy (NCBI): domain Bacteria; kingdom Bacillati; phylum Actinomycetota; class Actinomycetes; order Micrococcales; family Dermacoccaceae; genus Yimella; species Yimella lutea. The sequence goes on along the minus strand of NZ_VFMO01000001.1, from coordinate 1,034,486 downwards.
GTATTCGCGTGACCGATCCGTTGCGTACGGTCGTCGACCTGGCCCGGTGCACATCGCTGCGCAGTGCGCTCGCCACCGCGGACGCAGCGCTGCGGAAGAAGATGTTCGCCATCGAGGCCCTACGGCAGGCAGTGAGCGAGCTCCCGACCGGCGTCCGCGGCAAGCAGACTGCGCTGCTCGTCGCCCAGCTCGCCGACGAAAGGGCGGAGTCCCCGCTTGAGTCGATGAGCCGCGCGGTGATGTTCCAGGCCAGGCTCCCCCGTCCCGAGCTCCAGGTCGTCGTGCGCGACGGCCGCGGGTTCATCGGACGCTGCGACTTCGGCTGGGACGGTCTGCTGGGCGAGTGCGACGGGAAGATGAAGTACGGCGCGGACCTGACCGACGACCCGTCCGCGGCCGTGTGGCGCGAGAAGCAGCGCGAGGACCGGATCCGCCGAGTGACAGACCTGGCCAGATGGTGCTGGGACGACGCGTACGCGGAGGGTCCGATGCTGCGGATCCTGGCCGACAAGGGCGTACGTCCGCGTCCGGGTCAGCAGTGGATCGCGTGAGGGCACTCGAAGTGCACGAGGGCACTCCGTATACGGAGTGCCCTCGTGCACTTGGCGTCACCTCGACGTCGAGGGACGCCGAAAGGCCCCGGTCCACGAGGAACCGGGGCCTACTCGAGCACCGTGGGTCAGCTGTCGGAGAAGCCGAGGGCTTCGTCGTCGAGGCGGATGGCCTCGCCACTGCCCGGGCCGAAGACCGGGTAGTCGTACGGCTGGTAGTCCGGCAGGGCGTACAGCGCAGCCTTGGCCTCTTCGGTGGGCTCGACCGACAGGTTGCGGTAACGGGGCAGGCCCGTTCCGGCCGGGATGAGCTTACCGAGGATGACGTTCTCCTTCAGGCCCAGCAGCGGGTCGCGACGACCGTGCATGGCGGCCTCGGTGAGCACGCGGGTGGTCTCCTGGAAGGACGCCGCCGACAGCCACGACTCGGTGGCCAGCGACGCCTTGGTGATACCCATGAGCTCGGGACGACCCGACGCCGGACGTCCGCCTTCGGCGACCGCCTTGCGCGAGGAGTCCTCGAAGCGACCACGCTCGGCCAGCTCACCCGGGAGCAGGTCGGTGTCGCCGGCCTCGATGATCGTCACGCGACGCAGCATCTGGCGCACGATGACCTCGATGTGCTTGTCGTGGATCGACACACCCTGCTGGCGGTACACACCCTGGACCTCGTCGACGAGGTGCTTCTGCACCTCGCGCGCGCCCTGGATACGCAGCACCTGCTTGGGGTCGATCGCACCCTTGACCAGCAGCGCGCCGACCTCGACGTGCTGACCGTCCTCGACGAGCAACTGGGCGCGCTTGCTGACCGGGTAGGTCTGCTCCTCGCCACCGTCGTCCGGGGTGAGCACGATCGTGCGGGACTTGTCGTCGTCCTTGATCTCGACGCGTCCGGCAGCCTCGGCGATCGGGGCGACACCCTTGGGGGTGCGCGCCTCGAACAGCTCGACCACACGGGGCAGACCCTGCGTGATGTCGTCGGCCGCAGCCGCACCACCGGTGTGGAAGGTACGCATCGTCAGCTGCGTGCCCGGCTCACCGATGGACTGGGCGGCGATGATGCCGACGGCCTCACCGATGTCGACCAGCTTGCCGGTCGCCAGCGAACGTCCGTAGCACATGGCGCAGGTACCGACGCGGGACTCACAGGTGAGCACCGAGCGGACCTTGACCTCTTCGACGCCGGCCGCGATCAACTTGTCGAGGTTGACGTCACCGAGGTCGGAGCCGGCCTTCGCCAGGACGTCTCCCCCCACCTCGACGTCGACCGCGAGGTTGCGGGCGTACACCGAGGACTCCACGTGGTCGTGCTCGACGAGCTCGCCGGACGCGTTGCGCTGGGCGATCGGCATGACCAGACCGCGGTCAGTGCCACAGTCGGACTCGCGGATGATGACGTCCTGCGACACGTCCACCAGACGACGGGTCAGGTAACCCGAGTCGGCCGTACGAAGCGCGGTGTCGGCCAGACCCTTACGCGTACCGTGCGTGGAGATGAAGAACTCCAGCACCGACAAGCCCTCACGGAAGTTGGACTTGATCGGACGCGGGATGATGTCACCACGCGGGCTCACCATCAGGCCTCGCGCACCGGCGATCTGACGGATCTGGAACCAGTTACCACCCGCGCCCGAGGCCACCATGCGGTAGATCGGGTTCTTCGGGTCGAAGTTGGCCTGCATCTCCTGCGCGACCTCGTCGGCACCCTGGCGCCAGATGTCGGTCAGCTCGTCACGACGCTCCTGGTCGGTGATCAGACCACGGTCGTACTGACCCTGGATCTTCGCCGCACGCACGTCGTAGCCGGCCAGGATCTCCTTCTTGTTGCTCGGGGTCTGCACGTCACCGATGGCGACGGTGCATCCCGAGCGGGTCGCGAAGTAGAACCCGGCGTCCTTGAGTGCGTCCAGCGACGCGGCGACCTGACCCTTGGGGTAACGCTCGGCGAGGTCGTTGATGACCGCACCGAGGCCCTTCTTGTCGATCGCACGGTTCAGGAAGGGGTAGTCCTCCGGAAGCGTCTCGTTGAAGAGCACACGGCCGAGGGTCGTGGCCAGCTTGTAGCCGGACGCGCGGCCCAGCTCGTCGACCTCGAAGCCCTCCGGCAGGTCGAAACCTTCCGGCGGCACCTGGTCGAACAGGCGGATGCTGACCAGCGAACCGAGCTTGATCTCGCCCAAGTCGTAGGCCATGCGGGCCTCGGCCGCAGTCGAGAAAGTGCGCAGCTCACCGGCTTCCCCACCCTCGGCAGCGATTTCGCCGTCCTCGGACGTCAGGAAGTAGATGCCGGTGATCATGTCCTGGCTCGGCATGGTGACCGGGCGGCCGTCGGCCGGCTTCAGGACGTTGTTGCTCGACAGCATCAGGATGCGTGCCTCGGCCTGCGCCTCGGCGGACAGCGGCACGTGAACGGCCATCTGGTCACCGTCGAAGTCGGCGTTGAACGCGGTGCAGACCAGCGGGTGGATCTGGACGGCCTTGCCCTCGACCAGCTGCGGCTCGAAGGCCTGGATGCCCAGACGGTGCAAAGTGGGTGCACGGTTCAGCAGCACCGGGTGCTCGGTGATGACCTCTTCGAGGACGTCCCACACCTGCGAGCGCTGACGCTCCACCATGCGCTTGGCCGACTTGATGTTCTGCGCGAGGTCGAGATCGACCAGACGCTTCATCACGAACGGCTTGAACAGCTCCAGCGCCATCTGCTTGGGCAGACCGCACTGGTGCAGCTTCAGCTGCGGACCGACCACGATGACCGAACGGCCGGAGTAGTCGACGCGCTTACCGAGCAGGTTCTGACGGAAGCGACCCTGCTTGCCCTTGAGCATGTCGGACAGCGACTTCAGCGGACGGTTGCCGGGGCCCGTGACCGGGCGACCACGGCGGCCGTTGTCGAAGAGGCTGTCGACGGCCTCCTGAAGCATGCGCTTCTCGTTGTTGACGATGATCTCCGGCGCACCGAGGTCGAGCAGACGCTTGAGTCGGTTGTTGCGGTTGATCACGCGGCGGTACAGGTCGTTGAGGTCGGAGGTCGCGAAACGGCCACCGTCCAACTGCACCATCGGACGCAGGTCCGGCGGGATGACCGGGACGGCGTCCAACACCATTGATGCGGGGCTGTTGGTCGTCTGCTGGAAAGCGGTGACGACGCGCAGACGCTTCAGCGCACGGGTCTTGCGCTGACCCTTACCGGTGGCGATGGTCTCGCGCAGCGACTCGGCCTCGGCCTCGAGGTCGAAGGACTCCAGGCGCTTCTGCAGTGCAGCCGCACCCATGCCGCCCTCGAAGTACAGACCGAAACGGTCACGCATCTCGCGGTACAGCGTCTCGTCACCCTCGAGGTCCTGGACCTTGAGGTTCTTGAAACGGTCCCAGACCTGGTCGAGGCGCTCGATCTGCTGGTCCGCACGCTTGCGGATCTGCGTCATCTCACGCTCGGCGGACTCACGGGTCTTGCGACGGACGTCGGCCTTCGCGCCTTCCTTCTCCAGCTCCGCGAGGTCGCCCTCGAGCTTGGTGGCGCGGGTGTTGATGTCGCCGTCGCGGCGGTTCTCGATCTCCTTCTTCTCGACCTCGATCTGAGCCTCCAAGGACGGGAGGTCCTTGTGGCGCTGGTCGGTGTCGACGGAGGTGATCATGTAGGCCGCGAAGTAGATGACCTTCTCCAGGTCCTTCGGGGCGAGGTCGAGCAGGTAGCCCAGACGCGACGGAACACCCTTGAAGTACCAGATGTGCGTCACCGGGGCGGCGAGCTCGATGTGGCCCATGCGCTCACGACGCACGGCCGAACGGGTCACCTCGACGCCGCAGCGCTCACAGATGATGCCCTTGAAGCGGACCCGCTTGTACTTGCCGCAGTAGCACTCCCAGTCGCGAGTCGGGCCGAAGATCTTCTCGCAGAAGAGGCCGTCCTTCTCGGGCTTGAGGGTGCGGTAGTTGATGGTCTCGGGCTTCTTGACCTCGCCGTGGCTCCACTGGCGGATGTCTTCGGCCGTTGCCTGGCCGATACGAAGCTCGTCGAAGAAGTTGACGTCCAGCACTTGGTGCTTCCTTCTTTCGTTCTTTCTGGAAGTTTTGTCTCAGTGATCGCGGAGTGCGGGGGCGCGTGGTGCGCCCCCGCGTCCGGATCAGACTTCGTCGACCGAGCTCGGCTCGCGACGGGACAGGTCGATGCCGAGTTCCTCGGCGGCCCGGAAGACTTCCTGGTCCGCGTCCCGAAGGTCGATGGTCTGGCCGTCGCTGGACAGCACCTCGACGTTCAGGCAGAGGGACTGCATCTCCTTGATGAGCACCTTGAACGACTCCGGAATACCCGGCTCGGGGATGTTCTCGCCCTTGACGATCGCCTCGTAGACCTTCACGCGGCCGGTGACGTCGTCGGACTTGATGGTGAGCAGTTCCTGCAGTGCGTAGGCGGCGCCGTACGCCTCCAGGGCCCACACCTCCATCTCACCGAATCGCTGACCACCGAACTGCGCCTTACCACCGAGCGGCTGCTGGGTGATCATCGAGTACGGACCGGTCGAACGGGCGTGGATCTTGTCGTCGACCAGGTGGTGCAGCTTCAGGATGTACATGTAACCGACCGAGATCGGCTCCGGGAACGGCTCACCCGAGCGGCCGTCGAACAGACGCGCCTTGCCGCTGCTCTCGACCAACTGCTGACCGTCGCGGGTCTTGTTGGTCGACTCGAGCAGGCCGGTGATCGCGGCCTCGGACGCACCGTCGAACACGGGGGTCGCGACGCGCGAGCCGGCGGGCGCCTCGTGGGCGTCCTTCGGCAGCTGTGCGGCCCACTCCGGCTCGCCCTCGATGTTCCACCCGCGGCTGGCTGCCCAGCCCAGGTGCAACTCCAGGATCTGACCCAGGTTCATACGACGCGGCACACCGTGCGGGTTCAGGATGACGTCGACCGGCGTCCCGTCCTCAAGGAACGGCATGTCCTCGATCGGCAGGATGCGGGCGATGACACCCTTGTTTCCGTGGCGGCCGGCGAGCTTGTCACCGTCGGTGATCTTGCGCTTGTTGGCCACGTAGACACGCACCAACTGGTTGACGCCCGGGGGAAGTTCGTCGCCTTCTTCGCGGTCGAACACCTTGACGCCGATGACCGTGCCGGTCTCACCGTGCGGCACCTTCATCGAGGTGTCGCGGACCTCACGCGCCTTCTCACCGAAGATGGCGCGCAGCAGGCGCTCCTCCGGGGTCAGCTCGGTCTCACCCTTGGGCGTGACCTTGCCGACGAGCAGGTCGCCGTCGCGAACCTCGGCACCGATACGGATGATTCCGCGCTCGTCGAGGTCGGCCAGCACCTCCTCGGACACGTTCGGGATGTCGCGGGTGATCTCCTCCGGACCCAGCTTGGTGTCGCGGGCGTCGATCTCGTGCTCCTCGATGTGGATCGAGGAGAGAACGTCGTCCTGCACCAGACGCTGGCTCAGGATGATGGCGTCCTCGAAGTTGTAGCCCTCCCACGGCATGAATGCCACGAGCAGGTTCTTTCCGAGGGCCATCTCGCCACCGTCGGTCGACGGTCCGTCGGCCAGCACGCCGCCGACCTCGACGCGGTCACCGGTGTCGACCAGCACACGCTGGTTGTAACAGGTGCCGGCGTTCGAACGGTCGAACTTGGCGATGCGGTAGGTGGTGTAGGTCGCATCGTCGTTAGCGACGGTGACCAGGTCGGCCGAGACCTCCTGCACCACACCGGCCTTCTCGGCGCGGACGACGTCGCCCGAGTCGAGGGCGGCGCGGTACTCCATGCCGGTACCGACCAGCGGAGCCTCGGCGCGCACCAGCGGCACGGCCTGACGCTGCATGGCGGCACCCATCAGCGCGCGCGATGCGTCGTCGTGCTCCAGGAACGGGATCAGCGCGGTGGACGCCGACACCATCTGGCGCGGGGAGACGTCCATGTAGTCCACGTCTTCACGCGGGACGTCGGTGGCCTCTCCGCCCTTGGCGCGCACCAGGACGCGGTCCTCGACGAAGTGGTTGTCGTCGGTCAGCGGCGCGTTGGCCTGCGCGATGACGAACTCGTCCTCCTCGTCAGCAGAGAGGTAGTGCACCTCGTCGCTGACCAGGCCGTTCTCGACCTTGCGGTAGGGCGTCTCGACGAAACCGAACGGGTTGATGCGTCCGAAGCTCGCGAGCGAACCGATCAGGCCGATGTTCGGGCCTTCCGGCGTCTCGATCGGGCACATACGTCCGTAGTGCGAGGGGTGGACGTCACGAACCTCCATGCCGGCGCGGTCACGGGACAGACCACCCGGGCCGAGCGCCGACAGACGACGCTTGTGCGTCAGGCCGGCGAGGGGGTTGTTCTGGTCCATGAACTGCGACAGCTGGCTGGTGCCGAAGAACTCCTTGATGGAGGCGACGACGGGCCGGATGTTGATCAGCGTCTGCGGCGTGATGGCTTCGACGTCCTGGGTGGTCATGCGCTCACGCACGACACGCTCCATGCGCGACAGGCCGGTGCGGACCTGGTTCTGGATCAGCTCACCCACGTTGCGCAGGCGACGGTTTCCGAAGTGGTCGATGTCGTCGGTCTCGACGCGGATCGACACGTCCTGACCGTCACGACGACCCGGCAACGTGGTCTGGCCGGCGTGCAGCGCGACCAGGTACTTGATCGTCGCGACGATGTCGTCGACGGCAAGGGTCGAGTCCGACAGCGGAGCCTCCAGGCCCAGCTTCTTGTTGACCTTGTACCGACCGACCTTGGCCATGTCGTAGCGCTTGCCGTTGAAGTACAGACCGTTCAGCAGGTTCTGCGCGGCTTCCTTGGTGGGCGGTTCGCCCGGACGCAGCTTGCGGTAGATGTCGATCAGCGCTTCGTCCTGGGTGGTGGTGTTGTCCTTCTCCAGGGTCTGGCGGATCGAGTCGTACTCGCCGAAGTGCTCGAGGATCTGCGCCTCGGAAAGGCCCAGGGCCTTCAGCAGCACGGTGACCGACTGCTTGCGCTTGCGGTCGACGCGAACGCCCACCATGTCGCGCTTGTCGATCTCGAACTCCAGCCACGCGCCGCGGCTGGGGATGATCTTCGCGGTGTAGATGTCCTTGTCGGACGTCTTGTCGATCGAACGCTCGAAGTAGACACCCGGGCTACGGACGAGCTGGGAGACGACGACGCGCTCGGTGCCGTTGATGACGAAGGTGCCGCGGTCGGTCATGAGCGGGAAGTCGCCCATGAACACGGTCTGGCTCTTGATCTCACCGGTGTTGTGGTTCATGAACTCGGCGGTGACGAACAACGGCGCCGAGTAGGTCATGTCGCGCTCTTTGCACTCCTCGATGGAGTACTTGACCTCTTCGAAGCGGTGATCGCGGAAGGAGAGGCTCATGGTCTCCGCGAAGTCCTCGATCGGGGAGATCTCCTCGAAGATCTCCTCCAGGCCGGAGCGCTCGTTCAGGTCATCGCGCCCGGCAGCCTTCGCCTCGGCGACACGCTCCTGCCAGCGCTCGTTGCCGAGCAGCCAGTCGAAGCTCTCCGTCTGAGGAGCGAGCAGGTCGGGCATTTCCAGGGGTTCGCGAATTTTCGCGAACGAGAGACGGCCCGAAGCCGTCTTCGCCGAGGACAGAGATTGGGTCGCAGTACGCGAGGCAGCCAAGGAGGGTCCTTCCACAGGCCGGGACGGGCGGTTTGTGGCCACACTCAAGCGGCGAATCCATCCCTACCGGTGGGCAGGACAACCGCGGCTTCGCAAATCGGAGATCGTCCCGCCGTGGAGCGGAGATCGGCCGAATGTTGTCGCCGGATCGAAAATGGGTTGCTGAAGAGGGCAGCGCAAAGGTCAACTATAGACACGCCATGCGGAAATGTCCAACCGCGGGCACAAGACCCCCTACCCCGGGCGACATTCAACTGCGAAAAGGGTGCACCGGGGTGGGTGCCGGGGTCAAGAGCTTTCGATGCGCGTGTCGCAGGTGGTCGCTTCTGGCGGTGTGCGGACCGCGGCTGCCCTTCGAGATCGCAACTGGCAGCGCCGGCGGCACCAGTTGCGATTCGGATGTCAGAAGCGGGCTCGACCATGACAACCGTTCGACTACCCTTGCGTTGGCCGGAGCACCGCGGGGTCCGCGCAGGCGGTAGGTGCATCGTCACGTCCAAAGGGTTTGTCATGACCGTTTCTCGTCGCTTCGTACTCGGTTCCGCCGGCGCCGGCATCCTGTTCGGCACCTCGGTGCAGGCTTCGTCCGCCGCCACGTTCGCCGCTGTCACCTCCACGTCTGATCCCAGGAACATCCGGGCGTTCAAGTTGCTGCTGAACGGGCTGGGTTGGCGCACCGCGGTGGACACCACGTACACACGCACCTTCTATGACTTCGTCCGCACGTTCCAGCGGCGAAACGGCTTGCCTGTCACCGGCCTCGGCGACGAAGCAACCGTCCGTTTCCTCGCATCGCGACGCACGGTCGCGGTTGACACCACCTCGTGGCACGCCGGCGCCCTCAAGGTGCTGTTGCACAAGCACGGGTACGTCTTCTCCACCGGCGCGGACGCGACGCCCTACCTGACCGGATCGTCGCTCGCGTTCGCGCAGACGATGCTCGATCTCGGCAACTTCCGCGTCTCGGCCGGTTACGGCCACACACAGTCCAACCCTGATGCCGTCATCTGGACCAGACTCTTCGGCGCCCCGAGAATCGGGGGGCTCTACCCGGTGAGTCAATTTTCCTCGTCGGTGAAAGGCACCAACTGCGGGCCCGCGAGCGCGGTCGCGATTCTGGCGTCCCGTGGAAAACTTCCGCGCAATTGGGCTTACACGACTGCCGGTGCCGGCGCCGCGATCGATGATTTCCGGCGCTCCTGCACTCTGGACGCCGTGGCCGGGGTCACCGACCGGAACAAGATCGGCACCGAATACTGGGAACTGCTCAGAGGCTTCGCCACCTACGGCCTCACCGGGCGCCAAGGCGGGATCGCCGATACCATCTCCCTCGGCCGGGCCGGACGCGCGACGATATGCGGCGGGAACATCAGGCAGCTGCCATGGTGGAGAACGACCTTCTCCGGCGACGCATCGCACTGGATCGCTGTGCTCGGCACCGCATCGAACGGCGATTTCGTCGTCGTCGACCCCTACCTGTCCGGCTCCAACGCCTACGCGCGACGCATCACCGAGGCCGGTCTTCGGCTGTACGCATCCACGAACCCCGGATACCGGGTCGGGCACCCCCGTGTGCAGCCGCCGGACCGCAACAGCGTCGTCATCAACTGATCGACACCACGTCAGGATTGCCATGAAGCTCAGCCCCGCTCGGTTCTGCTCCGCCGTCGCCTGCACCGCTGCCCTCGCCCTGTCGGGTGGCGTTGCCGCCCCTGCCGCTCGGGCGGCTGCCACACCGGGTGAGTACGTCCCCCTGCCCTCCCCGACCCGTGTGTTCGACACCCGCTCCGCGTCATTGGCGGCCGGTGAGGCGCGACCGATGCGGACCGACGAATCGCGCACCGTCGACGTCGTCTCCCGCCTTCGAACCGCGTCCGGCGCCACCGTGGCGCCCGACCAGGTGTCGGCCGTGATGGTCACGACGACCGTCGCCAACACCTCGGCTGCCGGTTACGTCACGACGCAGCAAAAGAACACCGGTCGGTCTCCTGCGGTGTCGACGGTGAACTTCCCCGCCGACAACCATCAACTGGCGAACACGACGATCGTGCCCGTTGCAGCCGACGGAACGCTCGACGTCACCGAGGGTGCCGGGTCGAGCAACGTGATCCTGGACGTCGTCGGCTGGTTCACCAGCGGCGCCACATTGCCGGCCGATGTGGTCACCTCCCAGGTCGACATCACCGACCCGGCGCGGTTCTACGACTCCCGTTTCAACGGTGACGGGCCGCTCGGTGGCGACAGGACACGAGCGATTCGCTTCGAGACGCCGTTCTCGGACGCCGACATCAACACCGCCCTCGTGCAGATGACCGCAGCCTCGCCCACCGGCAACGGCTACCTGCAGGCCTGGGACGGCCGGACGACCACGCCGCCGCCCACATCCGTGCTGAACTTCCGTCGGGGCGAGAACATCGCCTCGTTCGTCGCCGTGCCGGTACGCAAGGTCGCGGCCGGCGTCTTCGAGTTCACCGTCCGTGCCACCGGTGGCCCGACCCACATCGTCATCGATTCGGTCGGGGACGCGGGACGATTCAACGCCGCCACCTACCGTCCGATCACGCCGTGGCGATTCCTCGACACCCGCAGAACCAGCGCGTTGAAGGCGCGGTCGACGCTTTCGATCGCCGTGCCGTCAGCGGCGAACGCGCGCACCGCGAACACCTGGGCGATGGTCGGCAACGCGACGATGATCGCCGGATCGTCCTCGGGGCACTCGTTGTTCTGGAGCGGGGGGCTTCCGCGGCCGATCGCTTCGACCACCAACACCATGGCCGGGCAGAACCGTGCCTCCGGCGCTGCCGTCGTCCTCGGGTACGACCCGACAACCGCGCAGAACAACCTGCTGGGTGTCCACAACGGGTCGGGCGCCGCGGCCCATGTGCTGTTCGATATCTCCGGCCGCTTCGAGGCCTCCCCCGCTGCGGGTGCCGCCATGGCGAAGCGTTCGTGGAGGTACGTCGGTTCGCGCTAGCGGTCCGGACGACGACTGGCCATCCGGACTGCAACTGGACACCCAGATCGCAACTGGCAGCGCCGGCGGCACCAGTTGCGATCGGGAAGTCAAGAAGCGAGCTGGATCGCCAGTTGTGGTCAGCCGGCCAGGTGGCCCCAGTCGTCCGCGAGGTCGCGCCACCGACCGTCGGCGGCGACGCGCCCGTCGACCAGGACCACGACGCGGTCGGCCTGGGCCAACGCGGCCCGCTTCGAAGTGGCTCCTACGACGGTCGCCGAACGATCACGCAGCGCCTTCCACAACTCGATCTCGGTGGTGGCGTCGAGCGCGCTGGAGACGTCGTCGGCCAGCAGCAGTTCGGCGTCCGCGGCGAGCGCCCGGGCCAGTGCGAGGCGCTGAACCTGCCCACCGGACAGGCGAACTCCGCGGTGCCCGACCAATGCGTTCGGTCCACCGGCGGTCTCGACGTCAGGAGTCAGACGGGCGTCGGCGACCGGCTGATCGAACGCCCGGGTGAATCCGAGCTGGACGTTGTCGGCGAAGGTGCCCGACAGGACGCGCGGCACCTGCGCGACGTACGCCACCTGCCCCGGACGCATGAACACCTCGGCGTCGTCGATCTCCTCGCCGTTCCAGGTGAGCGAGCCGTCGTAGTCGATCAGGCCGGCGAGCGCACGCAGCAGACTCGACTTGCCCGAACCGACCTGGCCGAGCAGCAGCACCAGTTCGCCGCGTCGGATGTCGAGCTGCACATCCTCGACGCCGACCGTGCCGTCCTCGTGAATCGCGGTGAGGCCGTGAACCCCCAGCTCCTGCAACGCAGTTCGCGGAGCAACCGGAGCCTGCGGCGCCTGCCCTGTAAGCAGGTCGACGCCGTCGGGAAGGCGCATCAGGTCCTGGCCGCCTGCCATCCGACTGGTGGCGGTCTGCCATGAACGCGTGCCCGGCGCCTCGGTGACCACGGCACCGGCGACGCGTCCGAACCAGTCGAAACCGTTGACCGCGTTGACCACGAGCAGCGCCGTCGCCAGACCCCAGACGTCCCAGAGCACTGCGGCCCACGCGACGACGGCACCGGTCTGCACCATCACCATCGGGACGCCGTCCAGGAAGGACTGCACTCGGTGTTCGCGGACGGCAGCATCCACCCGTCCGGCGTCGACCTTGCGCAGGTGGCGGTGCAGTTCGGGGGTGCGGCCGGCGAGTTTGACAGTGCGCGCCGACTCCAGCGTCGATACCAGCGCACGGCCGAAACGGGCTCGGGCGGCGGACGCCTGGGTCGCCGAGCGTCCGGCGATCGGGCGTCCCACTGCCGACGCGAGCGCGGCCGAGAGCATCACGGCGGCGAGGACGAGTCCGGCCAACGGGGTACTTGCGGCAACCGCGGTGAACAGCGCGATCGCCAAGCCGTTGCAGAAGTCGACCCAGCGGTCGGCGTAGCGCGCGTAGCGGTCGGCGTCCATCGCACGGGCCACGACCTCGCCGGCGGGGTCCTTGTGCAGTCGGCGCTGCGCGGTCTGGCCGACGAGCACGGCCATCCGCACCCGCAGCAGCACCTCGACCCACCAGCGCGGGTACCGCGAAATCGCCTCGGCGAGCATGATCGGCCCGATCATCACGCTGGCGACCACTGCGACCAACCACGGCCAGGACAGCGAACCGTCCTGCAGCCGCTCGATCGTCTGGCCCCAGGTGTATCCGGTGACCGCGCCGACCGCGCCGGTCAGGGAGAAGATCAGGAAGAGTCCGACCGAGAGCATGCCCCAGCGCGGACGCACCCATAGTGCCGACCAGATGCCCTTCGCCAGGCTCGGGCCGTTGCCGGTGTCGGGACGCACCGGCGGGTCGGTGCGACGGCGCTGACCGCCCACCGTGGTCACTTCGTCGACGATCTCAGGCTCTGCCCCACCGTCCCCGAGGTCGGCCGCCGTGAGCAGGTCGCGGAAGCGTCCCTCGGACGACGCCAACTCGCTGCGACTGCCGAACTGCGCGACCCGTCCACGGTCGAGGACCGCCACGAGGTCGGCGCGCTCGATCGTCGAAAGGCGGTGTGCGACAAGGATTCCGGTACGTCCGTGCAACAGGCGATCGGACGCGGCGACGACCCGGGACTCGGTGAGCGGGTCCATGCGAGCGGTGGCCTCGTCGAGCACGACGACGTGGACGTCGCGGATCAGCAGTCGTGCGAACGCAACCAGCTGTTCCTCACCGGCCGAGAGCAGCGTGCCGCCCGGACCGAGGAGCGTGTCGAGTCCGTCGTCCAGACCGGCGACCCAGTCGGTGAGGCCGAGTTCGTCGACGACGGCCTCGACCTGGGTGCGCGGGTTGTCGGCGAAGAGCGTAATGTTCTCGGCCAGAGTGCCGGCGATGATCTCGGTGCGTTGGGTGACGACGCCGACCTGGCGGCGCAATGCATGCAGGTCGAGGTCGAGCACGTCGATTCCCCCGATGAGCACCGAGCCACGTTCGGGTTCGACGGCACGGGAGACCAGAGACGCGAGCGTCGACTTGCCCGATCCGGTGCGTCCGACGAGCGCGAGCGTCTGGCCGGCGGGAACGTGGATGTCGATGCCCTCGAGCGCGAACTTGCCCTCGGTGTAGGAGAAGTGCAGGTCGCGGAAGTCGAGGTCGGGGGTCTGGTCGCCGAGGTGCAGACCGCCGGTCGGTTCGGGCGCGACGGCGAGCATCTGACGCAGACGGATCACGGCACCCATGCCCGCCTGCAGGTCGGGAAGTTGCTGAGCGACGTTGCCGATGACGCCCACGAAGGTGCTGGTGATCAGGAACAGCGTCACGATCTGCGCGACCGACAAAGATCCGCGGTCGGCGAGCAAGACACCGGCGACCGCGATGATCGCCAGCAAACCGTGCAACAGCAGGACGGCGCGCAGCGTGATGCGACGTTCGAGCAGGATGACGTTGTAGAAGAGTTCGTGGACCCTGGACGACAGCTGCGCGAGCCGGCGGATCGCGAACGACTGGCCGAGGCTGGTGCGCAGGTCGTCGCGTCCGGCGATGCCCTCCTCGAGGGCGGCGGCGTGGTCGGTCCAGGCGGCTTCCTCGACCACCTTGCGCTCGGCGATCTGGCCCATCAGCGGACGCATCACCAGCAGCGTCAGCCCGGCGAAGACCGGGAACAGCAGCCAGGCCGGCCACCAGGTGAAACCGGCCACCAGCCACATCGGGATGAGCGAGAGCACCGCGCGCAGCACCATCCAGACCTGCATCCGGACGAGTGAGCCGACCTCGTGGGTGTCGTCGTCGACGCGGTCGAGCACCTCGCCCACCGCCTGCTCGGACAGTGCCTCCAGCGGTTGGTGGAGGGCTGCGTCCAGCAGGTCGTCACGCAGTTTGCCCTCGGCGCGGTCGACGACGGTCGCCCACAGGATGCGTCCGGCGGTGTCGAGAACCGCCCCGCCGATGACGCATGCAGCAAGCCACCAGACCAGGGATGCGGTCGGGCTTTGCGCCAATCGCCCAGCGACGACCGTGCCGGCGGTCGCTCCCAGCGCTGCGATCGTGAGCGCAATGATTGCCACCACGGTCAGCGGGTGCTTCAGGCGACGCCAATTCACCTGGCGCTCCGGTGATTTCATCGTCTCGGCAGCGGCAGACTCTTGGATCTTCGTCGGCGTCAGGGTTGTCGTCATGGCGTGGTTCAGGCTATGCCCGACCACTGTCAAGGAGCGAATCATTTTCGGCCCCGTCGAGTAGGTGCGGAGCGTCAGCGGACTCTCGCGCCTTGTCTGAGCCGATGCGAGGTACGAGCGTCGTGTCGAAGGGACGGAAATCGCACACCCAACGGTGGTCGAGTAGGTGCGGAGCGCTAGCGACCGCGCGCGATCGAGATCACACACCCAACGGTGGTCAAGTAGGTGCGGAGCGCCAGCGACCGCGCGCGATCGAGATCACATCCCCAACGGTGGTCGAGTAGGTGCGGAGCGTTAGCGGAGTGCCGCCATCGAGACCACACACCCAACGGTGGTCAAGTAGGTGCGGAGCGCCAGCGACCGCGCGCGATCGAGATCACATCCCCAACGGTGGTCGAGTAGGTGCGGAGCGTTAGCGGAGTGCCGCCATCGAGACCACACACCCAACGGTGGTCGAGTAGGTGCGGAGCGTTAGCGGAGTGCCGCGATCGAGACCACACACCCAACGGTGGTCGAGTAGGTGCGGAGCGTTAGCGGAGTGCCGCGATCGAGACCACATCCCCAACGGCGGTCGAGTAGGTGCGGAGCGTTAGCGGAGTGCCGCGATCGAGACCACATCCCACGACGGCTGTCCACAGCGCCTCCCTCACCAGCGCGTCATCCACAACTGCGTAAACGAAGCTGGCCCCGCAGGAGCCCCAGCCGCACAGTTGTCCCCATGCCGTACACATACATTGTGGAGTGCTCTGACGGCTCCTACTACTGCGGAAGCACGTGGCAGCTGGACCGGCGCATCTGGGAACACAACCATTCCCCGAACGGTGCTGCCTACACTCGCCATCGCCGTCCGGTGCAGCTTGTGTGGGCCGTCGAGTTCGACAGCATCGCGGCGGCGTTCGAGTTCGAGAAGCAGGTGCAGAACTGGGGACGCGCGAAACGCGAGGCGTTGATCAGGGGCGAGTACGAGGTGCTGCCGCAGCTCGCGCGTCGGACCGATCGTCGACCGCGGCCGGACGGTGATCCGGGCCGACCGGTGAAAGGTCGCGTCGAGCGTCCGCCGGAGCCAGACGACCCGTGGGCATACCCGCTCAAGAGACCACGGCGTCCGCGGCGTCCGCGGGAACGTTGACGCTCACCGCGGAGTGGTCTCGATCGCGGCACTCCGCTAACGCTCCGCACCTACTCGACCACCGTGATCGGCACCTACTCGACCACCGTGATCCGCACCTACTCGACCACCGTGATCCGCACCTACTCGACCACCGTGATCCGCACCTACTCGAGCACCGTTGATCACCGTCCAACGACAAAGCGGGCCGGACCTTTCGGTCCGACCCGCTTCGCGAGAGTTGCTGCCTAGGCAGCGAGGCTCACTTGAGCTCGACGGTGGCGCCGGCGCCCTCGAGCTGCTCCTTGGCCTTGTCGGCGGCAGCCTTGTCGACCTTCTCCAGGACGGGCTTGGGAGCGCCGTCGACGAGGTCCTTGGCTTCCTTCAGACCGAGGGAGGTCAGCGCGCGGACCTCCTTGATGACGCCGATCTTCTTGTCGCCGGCAGCGACCAGAACGACGTCGAACTCCGACTGCTCCTCAGCAGCGCCGGCGTCGCCGCCGCCTGCTGCCGGGGCAGCGCCAGCAACCGCGACCGGGGCCGCAGCGGTGACGTTGAAGGTGTCCTCGAACTGCTTCACGAACTCCGAGAGCTCGATGAGGGTCATTTCCTTGAAGGCCTCAAGGAGCTCGTCAGTGCTGAGCTTCGCCATGATGGCTTCCTTTCGTTAATGCCGTGAGTGGCTGTGTGTGAAAAGTGCGAACCGAGCGGGTGCTCAGTTCTCGTCGCCACCCTCGGCGACGTCAGTGGTGCCGGCCTCGTCTGCAGCAGCCGGTGCCTCGTCGGCAGCCGGGGACGCGGGGCCCTCGGTCTCGACCTTGGCACGCAGCGCGTCCACCACACGGGCGGTCTGCGACAGCGGGGCAGCAAAGAGGTACACAGCCTGGCTGAGCGACGCGTTCATCGCGCCGGCCAGCTTGGCCAGAAGCACCTCGCGGGACTCCAAGCTCGCGAGCTTGGTGATCTCCTCGGCCGAGAGCGGCTTGCCGTCAAGCACGCCACCCTTGATCACGAGGAGCGGGTTCGCCTTGGCGAAGTCGCGCAACTTCTTGGCCGCCTCGACCGGGTCACCGGTGACGAAAGCGATTGCGGAAGGACCGACGAGCTGACCGTCGAAGGCGGTGACACCGGCTTCGCTGGCAGCACGCTCGGTGAGCGTGTTCTTCACCACGGCGTAGGTCGCGTGCTCGCGGAGATCAGTACGCAGCTGGGTCAGCTGCGCCACGGTCAGACCGCGGTACTCCGTCAACACGGCCGCACCCGACTCACGGAACTTGTCCGTAAGTTCGGCAATGGCGGCGTTCTTGTCGGACTTCGCCATGCGGACCTCCTTCGATCGTGGTTGCCGATCGCCGTGGCCACAACGAAAAGAGCCCCGGCGCAGATGCGCTCAGGGCTCGCAGGAACGTACGGCATCCGTACGTTCGTGGAATTACCTTGTGCTCACCTACGCTGGTCGCCCGTTTCGGCGGGACCTTCGGACGCTTTCCCTTGCGGGATCGCACCGACCGGCGGTCATTGGTAACTCAATGCTACGGGCGAATGTCGCATCCGACCAAATCGCCGCGTTGACTCACGCTAAATGCCCGCGTGGGTGGAGTCATTGACTCATCCCAGAATGCCCGCGTGGGGTGCAGCCTCGATGGATGGAGCTCACGGTGGGTCAGCGCAAGGCGGTCCTGGTCTCGCAGGTGAAGGCGTGGCCGAAGGCGACGAAGGCGGAGAAGACAGCGATCCTGGACCATCTGGTCGCGGTCAACGGGTGGCACAGGGACCACGCCCGCAAGATGCTCCGCCGCGCGGTCGCCGGTCATGACCCGAATCGTCCCCGAGCACAGCGTGATCCGGTCTACCGCTACGACCCTGCCGTGATCGATGCCCTGGTGACCTGCTGGGTGGTCCTGGACGGCCCCACCGGGAAGCGACTGCACCCTGCGCTGCCCGACCTGACCACCGCGCTGATCGCCCACGGCGAACTGCACTGCACCCCTGACACGTTGGCCGCGCTGCTACGAATGTCACCCGCCACGATCGACCGCCGCCTCAAACCACACCGCACCGGCCTGATCGCGACCAAGGGCCGGTCGATGACCAAACCCGGCAGCCTCCTCAAGGCCAGCATCCCGATGAAGACCTGGCACGAATGGAACGAAACCGTCCCCGGCTTCCTCCAGATCGACCTGGTCGCACACGAAGGCGGCGACAACAACGGAGCCTTCCACTACACCCTGGACGCCACCGACATCGCGACCGGTTGGACCGAAGCGATCAGTGTCCGCTCCAAAGGCGAACGAATCGTCGCCGCCGGCCTGACCGACCTGATCCTGCGATTCCCGTTCGGCATCAACGGAATCCACTCCGACAACGGGGGCGAGTTCATCAACCACCACCTCGCGAAGTGGTGCGACGCGCGACGTATCACCCTGACCCGCGGCCGGGCCCACCACAGCAACGACCAGGCCTACGTCGAGCAGAAGAACTGGTCCAGCGTCCGCCGCGCGGTCGGTTACTACCGGTACGACACCCGCCACGAGCTCGACCTGCTCAACCAACTGTGGCCCCTGCAAGCAGCACTCGACAACCTCTACCTGCCCCAACAAAAGCTGCGCAGCAAGTCTCGCAACGGCGCCAAGGTCACCAAAACCTACGACACCGCCGCGACCCCGCTGCACCGCCTGACCCGGGACCACCCGCAGTACCTCACCGATCAAGACGCCGCTGACCTGAGCACACGAGCCACCCAGATCAACCCCGCCGAACTACGCCGTCAGATCCACGCGATCCAAGCCAGTCTCATCGAACTCGCCCGCCGCAGAGGCAAAGTCGAACAACGACCCAAGCGCAACGCGACCTACCTCAGCCGCAAGAAAATCCACCCCACCAAGCGGGCAAATTCAGATGAGTCAACGACTCACTCCACGCGGGCATCTTGACGTGAGTCAACATGATCGCCCGGAGCAGGGAGAGAAGCCGGTGGACGCGGACGGGCGCGAACCCGTCCGCGTCCGGTGTCAGGCCTGACCCTGGCCGGACAGCGCGTCCGCGCTGACCGTGGCGGCTGCCGGCGGCACCTCGATCTTCACGGATTCGCCCCAGCCGGAGTAGGTCGTCGTGGAGACGAACACGACGTCGGACGTCTTCGCCGACAAGCCCAGACCGCTCAAGCCGGTCGAGTCGGTCTTCACCTTCACCGGGCGGTTCTTGGCGTCGAGCCAGACATCGATGTCGACCGTCCTGTCCTTCAGCTTGGCCTTGTCCGCCTTGCGGTCGACCGGGCCGCCCTGCTCGGTCTCGGAGTCCTCGTCCACCTCGTCCTCGTAGAACTGGTCAGCCGGTGCCTGGGCCTTGTAGTGCTTGCCTTCGGCCTCGTCACCGACGAAGGTGACCTTGCCCGCAGCCAGGACGTTGATGTCTTCGTCGCCGTCGACGTCGCGCCGCACTCCCTCCAGGAAGTCCTTCACCTCGGGGTTCGTGCTCGTCTTGTCGAACTTGATCCACTTGCCCGGCAGTTCCGGCGACTGGATGTAGGCGTTCCCGTCGATGTAGCGAAGGCCGCCCTCGCCGGGCATCTCGGCCATCAGGTCGACGCGATCACCTGCACCACGCACCATCGCGCCGGTGGTCGTGCCCGAATCGGCCGTGCTCACCTCGCTGATCCGATACGACTTCTCTGCTTTGAGTGCCTTGTCGGACGTGTCGGCCCATGCCTTCGCGTCAACGGTGGCCCCTGGGGTCGGTCCGGTCGGGGTCGGCTTGCTGCTGGTCGACGAGGACGAGGCGGACGCCGTCTTCGAAGACATGGTCGAGGACGTGGTGGAGGACGCGCCGTCGTCGCTGCCGCCGCACGCGGTCAGAGTGGCGGTCAGGCCGGCCGCGAGAAGCGCCGATCCGAAGATGTTTCGCATGTAAGTTCCCTTGTGTCGCAGCGGCCGACGAGGGGTCGACCGTCGACCAATCGTACGGGCGACCCAGGTGCGACGAGCCTGTGTTGACGAAACGCAGGTGTGGCCGCGTCCTCGAATGATGAAGGATCATTGACGACCAAGGGGGCCCGCCACGCACACCGACCACGACACCACCGGAATCGAGCACGAACTCGACCGAACAGGATCGACGCGGACGATCTGCTGCAGGAGACGCCGGCTGCGGTGAGCGGTTGAGCGATCAGGCCGGCGAGGACGCGCTGCTGGACGCGGTCTCTTCGCCGGTGCCACCCGGGCCGAACATGCCCGCGTCGCCCATGCTCTTCATCGCCTCGTCGAAGGACATCGTCTGCGCGGCCGGCGGAGCGACCACCCGCACCGGGACGTTCCATTCGGAATAGCGAACGGTCATCTTCGCCGGCCCCATCGCGTCCTTGGGTAGTTCGCCATCGGCCATCGCGCCCTGGAACGACGACAGGTCGGCGACGACCACGACCGGCCGTTCGGAGGCGTCCAGCCAGTAGTCGTAGCTGACCGTCTTTCCGGCGAGCCTGGTGCGTGCCTGCTTCATCTCCTTGGCCATCGACGAGGACGCGGAGGCACCTGCGCCGGAGACGACGGTGTCGAACATCTTCTGCATGGCATCGAGCATCGCGGTCGCCGGCACTGCCACCCGGTAGTGAGCGCCGTCCTTCTCGTCACCCACGAAGGTCACCGCGGCCTTGGCCATGGCGCCACGCTGCAGATCCCCTTGCGCCATCGAGGTCATCGACGACAGCGCCATGCTCATCATCTTGCCCATCGGAGACTCGGTGTTCTTGTCGACAACGACCCAGGACTTGCCGTTCTGGCGCTCCTGCGGCGGGATCGGGAAATAGAGCGAGCCGTCGACGATCCGCATGGAACCGCTCTCGCTGTCGCTCATCTCGAGGTCGGTGCGGTTCGGGCCGGGCTTGGCCACGGCCATCTTCATCGTCTCCTCGCCGGGCACCGACAGCGCCAGCTTCACCGACTTCGCCGCATCGACCGCACCCCACACCGTGTCGGTGAACGCAGCCGCGTCGACCTTCCCACCGGCAGCCGGCTTGGTGAACGACGATGCCGTCGTCGAACTCGACGAGGTGGCACTCGCAGCAGTCGACGAGGTGGTTTTCAGGGACGACGTCGACGACGGCGCACTCGTGCTCGCCGGCGAGGAGGCGGCGGGCTGTTCGGTCGGCTGCTGGCCGCAGCCCGCGAGCGACACGACGGTGATGGCGGCGACTGCGGCGGCAGCGATGGTGCGCATGACTCTCCCCTTGCTGACGTTGCGACGGGCGACGGGCGACGACCGTGCCTGATCAGATTACGACGGCACACTCCATTCGGATGCCGTTGTCACGCAACCGTGACCCGAACCTCAGGAGGACGAGCTGGATGTGCGGGCAGACGCCGTCGGGGACAGCTTCTCCACCTCGGCGAAGGTCTTCCACGACGAGGGCGCCTCGATACTCAACTCGTCGCCGTACCCGGTGTACTTCGCGTAGTCGCGACCCGACTTCGAGCCGCCCCCCTTCGTCGGCTCGAGGTACACCAACGGCCGGTTCTGCGGGTCGAGGAAGACCTCGAGCGTGTACTGCGTGGCGCCATCCTTCGCCTTCGCCTTGTCGAACGACTTCTTGATCTCCGGCACCGCGAGCAGGTCGCAACCGTGCGCCTTCATCGAGGCGACCTGCTTGTCCATCAGTGCAGCACCGGTGGCGGTGACCGCATAGTGGGTGGCCTGGACGCCGCCGATGGTGGTCTGCCCCTTGACCACGGCCTCGCCCGCACTGAGCATGTCGGCGGCCACGCGCGGGTCGAGCTCTGCGATCTGCGAGGTGTACGTGGCGACGAACTGTTGCTCCAGCGGGCTCGGTGTCTGGGACTGCTTCACCCAGTTCTTCGACCGGCGGTCATACCCGTAGACCACACCGTCGACCGCGATGACGTCCCGCTTGCTCGAACCGCCGTCGGTGAAGGCGGCCGTCATCGGGTCGTCCAGCTTCAGCTGCACCGTGTCGGTGAGGCTGTCCGAGCTCGGGGACGAACTTTGCGCAGAACCGAGGTTGCCGGAGTAGTACTTCACCGTCTTGGCGTCCGTGAGCGCCGCGTGGATCTGCTGCGCCAGGGTCGCTCCCGGGACCTTGCTGCCCACCGCCTGTGCCGCAGAGGACGATTCGCTGCTGCTCGTGCTCGACGTGGACGTCGGTGCCACACCCGAACTCGTGCTGGTGCTCGATGAGGTGGTCGCGCTGCTCGTGCCGGACGTCGGAGCCGGATTGACCTTGTTGTCCTGACATCCCGTGAGCGCCAACGCACTCGCCAATGTGACCGTGACTGCGATCTTTCGCATGGCTCCCCCTCCGGGCGCTCGACCCCCTGCCGAGCACTCCCCCAAAGGTAGCCCTTCGGGACGCGTCAGTCGTCGAGCCGTTCAGCCGCTTCGAGCCATTCCATCTCGAATTGATCGCGTTCGGCGTGTATCTCCCGCAACTGCGCGTCGAGTTCGGCCGCCTTGACGTGATCGGTCGCGGCCTCGAGCAACTGCTGGTGCAACCGCTGCTCGCGCTCGGCGCTGCGGGCCAGTGACTTCTCGAGACGGGCGACGGTCTTGCGAAGTTCGCGGACCTCTCCGGCCGACAAACCGGCGGACGCCGCGGCAGGAGCCGACGCTGACGTGGGCGCCGTGGAAGCCTCCGATCGCGTTGCGGCAGAACGAAGTTCGAGGAACTGCTCCACGCCGCCGGGTAGTTCACGGATGCGTCCGTCGCCCAACAGCGCGACCTGACGGTTGCACATGCGCTCCAGCAGGTACCGGTCGTGGGAGACGACGAGCAGGGTGCCGGCCCAGCCGTCCAGCACGTCCTCCATCGAGGTGAGCGTCTCGATGTCGAGGTCGTTGGTGGGCTCGTCGAGCATCAGCACATTGGGTTCGGTCATCAGCAACCGCAGGAACTGCAGCCGTCGACGCTCACCACCGGAGAGATCGGAAACCCGGGTCTGCTGACGAGAGCCGCTGAACCCCAAGCGTTTGGCCAGGGACGACGCACTCGTCTCCTTGCCCTCGAGCATGATGTACGACTTCACCTCGGTGATCGCGTCGATCACCTTCAGCCCCATCACCTCGTCCAGTTCGCGCAGTTCCTGGGTCAGGAAGGCCAATTGGACGGTGCGGCCCTCCTTGCGCTTGCCGGCCGACAGCGGGTGCAGGCCGGCGATCGCGCGCAGCAGCGTCGACTTGCCGGCGCCGTTCACTCCGACGATGCCGGTGCGCTCGCCGGGAGCCAGCCGCCAGGTCTGCTTGGTGATCAGTTCGCGATCACCCACGCTGACCGACGCGTCCAGCAGGTCGATGACGTCCTTGCCGAGACGGGTCGTCGCGAAACGCACCAGTTCGACCTCGTTGCGTGGGTCGGGCTCGCTTTTGATGAGTTCGTTGGCAGCGTCGATGCGGAACTTCGGCTTCGAGGTACGGGCGGGCGCTCCCCTTCGCAGCCAGGCGAGTTCCTTGCGCAGAAGGTTCTGTCGACGGTCCTCGGTGGCCGCAGCCACCCGTGACCGCTCGGCCTTCGCCAGCACGTACGCGGCGTATCCGCCTTCGTACTGCTCGACCCGTCCGTCGACGACCTCCCAGGTGAGGGTGGCGACGGCGTCCAGGAACCACCGGTCGTGGGTGATGGTCACGAGCGCGTTGCCCGCCGTGGCCCGCCGGGTGGACAGGTAGGTCGCCAGCCACTGCACGCCCTCGACGTCCAGGTGATTGGTCGGCTCGTCGAGCAGCAGCACGTCGGGGTCGTCGATCAGCAAGCGCGCCAACGAAACTCGACGCCGCTCACCACCCGACAAGGGTCCGACGAGTGCGTCGTGACCGCCGACCGCCGACAAGGAGACCCCGCCGAGCAGGCCGTCGAGGATCTCCCGGACGCGGGCCTGACCGGCCCATTCGTGTTCGGCGAGATCACCGAGCACCGCCTCGGCGACGGTGGACTCGGGCGACAGGCCGTCCTGCTGGGTGAGCACCCCGACGGTGAGACCTGCGGTGCGAGTCAGGCGACCCGAATCGATCGGTTGCTTGCCGGCGAGCACCGACAGCAGCGTGGTCTTGCCACCACCGTTACGGCCCACGATGCCGATCCGGTCACCGGTGCCCACACCGAGAGAAACTTCGTCGAGCAACTGCTGGGTGCCGAGCGCAAGCGAAATCCGCTCGGCAGCAATGAGATTCGCCATCGATCCTTCAGACAGTTCGGATATTCGAAACGACCCGCGCACCCGGGTGCGGGCCACCGGCCGACACCACGTCGTCCGCGACCCCGCTGGCCGTGAGCCCCACCATCAGGTCGAGAGCAGCCGCACGGTCGGCACACAGGAAAGCCACGGTCGGGCCGGAGCCGGACACGATCGCACCGAGCGCGCCTTCGGCCAAACCGGTGTCGATCGTCTTCTGCAGTTTCGGCATGAGGGAGATCGCCGCCTCCTGCAGATCGTTGGACAGGGCCCCCGCGAGCTCGCGGGGGTCGCCGCTGCGCAGCGCCGCGATCATCTCCTCCGGAGCCTGCGGGAGCGGCACCTTGCGTCCCTTGTTGAGTCGGTCGAACTCCGCGTACACCGCGGGCGTCGACAGCCCGTCGTCCTGCAGGGCGAAGACCCATTCGTAGCGACCGGTGGTCAGCACCGGAGCCAACTGGTCACCGCGGCCGGTGCCGAGCGCGGTGCCGCCGGCGAGGATGAACGGCACGTCGGCGCCGATGTCGGTGGCCAGCTCTTGGTGGTCGAGTTTGGTGAGCTGCAGGTCGAACAACTGGTCGATCGCGATGATCGCAGCGGCCGCGTCGGCCGATCCGCCGGCCATTCCACCGGCGACCGGGATCGACTTGTCGATCGTCATCGAGACCGGACCGGCCTCGAAGCACTCGTCGGCGAGCCGCTGCGCCACGCGCATCGCGAGGTTCGAACCGCCGGTCGGTACGCGGTCGGCGTACGGGCCGGTGACCGTGCACTCCCAGCGCTTGGACGGACGCACCGTCACGGTGTCGGTCAGGTCGACGGCGTGGAACACCGTCGCGAGCGGGTGGTAGCCGTCGCCCTGCACCGGGCCCACGCCGAGGCACAGGTTCACCTTCGCGGGTGCGCGAACCGTCACCCCTGGTTGTTTGGCGGCCATGTCTGCACCCTATGCGTTCGACGGGGCGGCGCGAGCCGCCGCGAGCGCAGCGAAGTCATGCACCGACAGGCGCTCCCCGCGCAGGGTCGGGTCGATGCCGGCCCGGACGAGTGCCTCTTCGGCTGCGGCAGGCGATCCGGCCCATCCGGCGAGCGCCGCACGCAGGGTCTTTCGGCGTTGCGCGAACGCGGCGTCGACGCACGCGAACACCTGCGCCGCCGGCACATCGGTGCGCGGCGGCTCCCGGCGAACCATCGAGACCAGACCGGAGTCGACGTTCGGCGCGGGCCAGAAGACATTGCGCCCGACCTTGTCGGCGAGGCGCACGTCGGCGTACCAGGCGGCCTTCACGCTCGGCACTCCGTACACCTTGCTGCCGGGCCCGGCCGCGAGCCGCTCGGCGACCTCGAGTTGCACCATCACCAGCACCTTCTCGATGCTCGGGAAGCGCTGCAGCATCGACAGCACCACCGGCACCGAGACGTTGTAGGGCAGGTTCGCGACGAGCGCGGTGGGCTGGGGGTCGGGCAGTTCGGTGACCGTCAAGGCGTCCTGCTGGACGACGCGCAACCGGTCGAGCACGGCGGGCGCCATCGTCTCGACGGTCTTGGGCAGTTGTTCGGCCAGGCGCCGGTCGATCTCGACGGCGACGACCTGACGTACCTGCGGCAGCAGCGCCAGGGTCAGCGAACCGAGTCCGGGACCCACCTCCACCACGACGTCGTCGGCGCCGACACCGGCCAGCCGGACGATCTTGCGGACCGTGCCCTTGTCGATGACGAAGTTCTGTCCCCACTGCTTGGTCGGGCGGATGTCGAGCCCGGCCGCGAGTTCACGGATCTCGGCAGGCCCGAGCAAGGCCTCGTCGGCGGCAGGCTGGTCAGTCACTCCGCGAGCCTAACGACAACAGGAAAGTGGACGCTGTTGCGCCCACTTTCCTGTACTACCGCTGTAGTGACGATGCCTCGATCAGCCGGCAGCGTGTGCGCAGCCCCACGGCTGCAGCCCGGCCTGGGCGTACAGCTTGTTGGCGATGGTGATCTGCTGGGCGCGGGAGGCGAGGTCGGCGCGCGGCGCGAAGGCGGTGCCGCCCATCGCGGCCCAGGTGCCCTGCGCGAACTGCAGGCCGCCGTAGTAACCGTTGCCGGTGTTGATCGACCAGTTGCCGCCGGACTCGCACTGGGCGATCCGGTCCCACATGCCCGCGTTGCTGGTGTTGCCACCGGTGGCCTTCGGCGTGGCCGGAGCCTGGGTGGTGCGCGACGGAGCCGCAGCAGCGACCTTGGTGCCGACGGCAACGACCTCGTTCACGGGCTGCTGCACGGTCTCACGCTTGGCGACCACGACGTTGGAGATGCGGCCCTGCAGGAGGGTCTGGGTCAGCGTGACCTTCTGGGTGCCGGCGACGCCGCGCTGCACGACCTTCGTGGTGCCCTTGGCGAGTGAGGAGTCCTTGCGGCTCACGACGTCGAACGCCAGAACGCGGTGTTCCACGACGGTCTTGAGGACGGGACGCGCGGCCGAACGGGCGGCGCGGGTGCTCTGCGATGCACGGGCCGGGGCGGCAGCCGATGCCGTCGCGGACGGCTTGGCAACAGCCTTCGAGGTGGTCGCCTTGGCGGCGGTCGAGCTCGAGGTGGTCGAGCTGGAGGTGGTCGAGCTGGAGGTGGCGGACGAGGACGAGCTGATGCTCGACGCAGCGCTGGACGTCGAGGACGTCGGCACCGGGGTGTTCGCAGCGGTGTCGCCGGAACCGCCACAGGCGGTGAGGCTGAGTGCGGCCACGACGGCGGCGGCAGCGACGGTCATCGAGCGGGTGGGCGTGCGGAAGTTCAAAATGTCTCCAATAACGTACGGTTCCCCGGCGACGGACGCTCGCGATCGGTGTCGGCTTCGACGAGCCGTACGTTCTCGCACTGGTCCCCGGAAATGTCCGGGGATTCGGCCACACGTGACCGGGCGTCCGAGGTGTGTCACCACGGGACTAGCCCATCAACCGTGACTCATGGACCGACAAAAGGTCAAATTTTGGTAACGAGGTGTGCGTCACCACGGTCCGTAGATGGCCTCACTGTTGTCCGAGACCGCCTGGCACAGCGCGGGCACGGAGACATTGAGGACGTCCGCCATCAGACGGACCGTGATCGGCGTCAGATAGGGCGAGTTCGGGGCTCCGCGGTGGGGTGCCGGAGTGAGATACGGTGCGTCGGTCTCGACCAGGACCTGCTCCAGCGGGGTCACCGCGAGCGCGTTGCGCAACGGTCGCGCGTTCTTGAAGGTGACCGTGCCCGAGTAGCTGAGGAAGTAACCGCGGTCGACACACTCACGGGCCATCGCGACGTCGCCGGAGAAGCAGTGCAGCACCACCTTCTGCGGCGCGCCCTCCTCGGCCAGGATCCGCAGCACGTCGTCGTGGGAGTCGCGGTCGTGGATCTGTAGCGCCTTACCGGTGCGCTTCGCCAGGTCGATATGCCATCGGAACGAATCCTGTTGCGCCGCAACGCCGTCCGGACCCGTACGGAAGTAGTCGAGGCCTGTCTCCCCGATCGCTCGGACGCGCGGGTGCGCGGCCAGCCGTTCGATCTCGTCCCACGCCTGGCGCAGGTCGCCGCGCGCCTCGTGCTTGGGCGCCTCGTTCGGGTGGATCGCGATGCCGCCCAACAACTCCGCATGCCGGTCGATGACCTCGACCGTCCAGCGGGCCCCGTCCAGATCGCAACCGACCTGCACCATGCGGTTGACCCCGACCCGCTTGGCCGCGGCGATCGCGTCCGCGACGTCGACGGGGCCCTGACCCTCCCGGCTGATGTCGAGATGGGTGTGGTTGTCGACGATCGGCAGGGGCAAGGGATCCGGCGCCGCCGGCGGCGTCGAGTGTGAGGAACCCTGCGTGCCGCTCATGCTTGCGGCTGCCCCAGCCGCGCGTTCTCCTCCTCGACCACGGACGGGTCGAGCTTGGTGAAGATCGGCGTCGGCTTCGCGATCGGCGTGCCGACGGTCACCGGGCGCGACTCCCAGCGCGGGGTCGAGGTGTACTCGCCGGTGATGATCGGGTAGCCGCGCGACTCGTCGTCCAGGTCGCG
Source organism: Yimella lutea (assembly GCF_006715095.1). Lineage (NCBI taxonomy): Bacteria > Bacillati > Actinomycetota > Actinomycetes > Micrococcales > Dermacoccaceae > Yimella > Yimella lutea. The sequence continues at coordinate 1,006,420 of NZ_VFMO01000001.1, read as the reverse complement.
CACCTGCTCCAGGCGGGGCATCGGCATGAACTCGGTGATGCCGAACACCTCGGCGACCTTGTTGGAGGAGTGCGGCAGGAACGGCGCCATCATCGTGTTGAGATCGAGCACCGCCTGCGCGAGCGTGTGCAGGACGGTGGCCAGGCGTTCGCGCTGGTCGTCGCCCTTGAGCTTGAACGGCTCGGTGTCGGACACGTACTTGTTGGCCTCGCGCACCAGGCGCATCACTTCGGCGATGGCCGGCTTCTGGCGCTGCTCGGCCAGCATGTCGCCGACCGTCGCGAAGCCACCGGTGATCTGCGCCAGCAGCGCTTCGTCGATCGGCTCGAGCGAGCCGGGTGCGGGCACCTCACCGAAGTTCTTGGCGATCATCGCGGCGGTGCGGTTGACCAGGTTGCCCCACCCGGCGACGAGTTCGGAGTTGTTGCGCTGCACGAACTCCTCCCAGGTGAAGGTGGAGTCCTGCTGCTCCGGGCCGGCGGCGCAGATGAAGTAGCGCAGCGCGTCCGGGCCGTAGCGGGCCACCATGTCCTGTACGTAGATCACGTTGCCGCGGCTGGTCGAGAACTGGCCGGCGCCGAGGTTGAGGAAGCCGGACGCGACCACCTCGGTCGGCAACTGCAGGTCGCCGTAGCCGCCGGGCTCTCCGCCCTTGTCCCCCTTGCCCATGTAGGCCAGCAGTTCGGCCGGCCAGATCTGGGCGTGGAAGGTGATGTTGTCCTTGCCCTGGAAGTAGTAGGACTTCATCTCGGCGTTGTTCCACCACTCGCGCCACTTCTGCGGCTCGCCCAGGCGCCGCGCCCATTCGATGGACGCCGACAGGTAGCCGATGACCGCGTCGAACCAGACGTACAGCCGCTTGTCGTCCCAGCCCTCGACCGGGATCGGAATGCCCCAGTCGATGTCGCGGGTCATCGCGCGCGGGTGCATGTCCTTGGCGATGTTCTTGGCGAAATTGATGACGCCCGGACGCCAGGTGCCGGCGGAGTCGACCTCGTCCAGCCACTGCTGCAACGCGTCCGCCAAGGCCGGCAGGTCGAGGAAGAAATGCTTGGAGTCGACGAACTTCGGCGGCTGCCCGTCGACCTTGCTGATCGGGTCGATCAGGTCGATCGGGTCGAGTTGGTTGCCACAGTTGTCGCACTGGTCGCCGCGCGCTTCGGGGTATTTGCAGATCGGGCAGGTGCCCTCGATGTACCGGTCGGGCAGGGTGCGTCCGTTGACCGAACTGACCGCGGTCTGCGTGGTCTGCTCGATCATGTATCCGTTGTCGTGGATGCCGCGGAAGAGTTCCTGCACGACCGCGTAGTGGTTGCGTGTGGTCGTGCGCGTGAACAGGTCGTAGGACAACCCGAGGTCGGTGAGGTCCTGGGCGATGACCGCGTTGTACTTGTCGACGATCTCCTGGACGCCGACGCCCTCCTTGTCGGCCAGCACCAGGATCGGCGTGCCGTGCTCGTCGGTGCCGCTGACCATCAGGACGTCGTGGCCGGCCATCCGCATGTACCGGCTGAACACGTCGGAGGGCACCCCGAAACCGGCGACGTGGCCGATGTGGCGGGGACCGTTGGTGTACGGCCAGGCAACTGCGGACAAAACCTTCATGGTCACCCATCCTAGGAGTGCGATCGGCGTGCTCCGCGCGGGCTTTCCCGGAATGCGAAGTCGCGCCGCTACGTTGGTTGCATCGGTTGTTCGACCGCCGCCAGGATGGTCGCCGAAGTTTGCAGGAGGATGCGGAATGTTCGCAGCCTTGACCGGTGCCGGCCTGTCCGCCGCAGCCGGGTTGAACGCCTACGTCCCGTTCTTGCTCGTCGCGATCGTGGCGCGGTTCAGCGACGTGATCACGTTGCCGGCGAGTTTCGAGTGGATCGAGTCGCCGTGGGCGATCGGTGGCGCCACGCTGCTGCTGCTGACCGAGGTGGTGCTCGACAAGATCCCGGCGGTCGACAGTCTCAACGACATCGTCGGCACCGCCGTGCGGCCGACCATCGGTGGTGTGGTCGCGGCGGCCACCTCGTCGGCGGGCACGCTGGACAACTCCACGTTCATGACCGAGAACCCCTGGATCTCCGCGATCGGCGGTGGCCTCATCGCGGCCGTCGTGCACGCCGGCAAGGCGAGTGCCCGCCCGTTGATCAACACCGCGTCCGTCGGTCTGGGCGCCCCGATCGTGTCGACCGCCGAGGACGTCAGTTCCATCGGTCTGTCGTTGATCGCGATCTTCATCCCGGTGCTCGTCATCGTCGCGCTCGCCGTCCTGGCGTGGGTGATGTGGCGCCTGATCCGTCGGGTGCGGCGGTACGGACGGCGGCGGCGCGACGCCGAAGCACTTGTCTAGCCGGCCGGCCCCGTCCGGGCGTCCGTCGGTTCGACTGCCGCTCGGTCTGATGGCGGCCGGGCTCGTGCTGGTGCTGCTGGCCGGTTACTGGTGGTGGCAGCAGTCCCGGCAACCGACCCTGCGGTCGATGACCGAGGGCACCGTCACCTCGCGCGCGGCCGACGGGGACAACCTCGCTCTCGAGGTCAGGTTCCGGGCCGGTGGATCGACGCACACGGTCGAGGGACGTGTGGACAAGGACGCGTTCGAGTGGCAGGGCTCCAAGGTGTGGGTCTGTTACGTCACCGACGACCCGGACGAAGCCACGATTCGACTGCCCTACGACCCGCTCTGCAACGTCAAGTAGCCGGAAAACGCTGGTCGAGTCGGTACGGGGCCCCGAAGGGCGAGTGCCGCGATCGAGACCCCCAAACGCTGGTCGAGTAGCGAGGGAGCGTGAGCGACCGAGCGCGGTCGAGACCACGCGAGATCCGCTGGAAGACAACCACATCGGGCAGGTTCACGTCGTCCTCACCTGGTCTCGATCGCGGCACTCCGCTAACGCTCCGCACCTACTCGACCAGCGTTCTTGCGTGGTCTCGATCCCTTCGACACGACGCTCGTCCCTCGCGTCGGCTCAGGACAAGCGCGAGAGTCCGCTAACGCTCCGCACCTACTCGACCACCGTGGGTTCAGCGGGCGGCGAGGGCCGCGTCGTAGAGGGCCTTCTTGGACAACCCGGTCTCCTGGGCGATGGCGGCGGCGGCGTCCTTGAGGCGGTCGCCCTCGGCGACGAGTTCGAGCACCTGCGGGACGGCGTCCTCGACCGTCGTCCGGACGGCCGGGGCGCCTTCGACGACGACCGTGATCTCGCCACGGGCGTGCTCGACCGCCCACTGCGCGAGATCGGCCAGGCCGCCGCGCTTGATCTCCTCGTAGGTCTTGGTGAGTTCGCGACAGACCGCCGCCCGCCGGTCGGCGCCCAGACCGTCGGCGAGCGCCTCCAACATGTCGGCCAATCGGTGGGGCGCTTCGAAGAAGACCATCGTTCGGCGTTCGGCAGCGAGGTCGGAGATCTGTCGCGACCGCTCCCCCGCTTTGCGGGACAGGAACCCCTCGAAGCAGAACCGGTCGACCGGCAGACCTGAGACCGCGAGCGCCATCAGGACGGCGGACGGCCCGGGGACGCAGGTGATCCGCAGGTCGCGCGTGACCGCGTCCGCCACGACGCGGTAACCCGGGTCGGACACCGACGGCATGCCGGCGTCCGTCACCACCACCACGCGTCCGCCGCGGGCAACGGTGTCGACGAGCTCGGTGGAGCGGGACGCCTCGTTGTGTTCGTGGTAGCTGATGATCTTCGCCGACGTGGTGATTTCGAGCGCGTCCATCAGCCGACGCAGCCGCCGGGTGTCCTCCGCGGCGACGACGTCGGCCTCCCGCAATTCCTGGGCGAGCCGGGGCGCGGCGTCCCTCGGGTCGCCGATCGGAGTCGCAGCCAGCACCAGCACACCTTCAGCCATGAGTCGCAGCGTAGTTTCCCTCGCCCGGGTATTACGCTCGCCGGGTGTCTTCCCTGACCGCCGAGCGCGAGGCGCTGCGACGACGATTGCTCGGTCGACCCCGTACGGCGCAGGAGAAGCTGTGGGCCTGGCTCGGACCGGCCATCATCACCGTGATCGGTGGAGTCCTTCGCTTCTGGGAACTCGGACGCCCGCATCAACTGGTCTTCGACGAGACGTACTACGTCAAGCAGGGCTGGTCGATGATGCAGTACGGCTACGAGATGAAGCCGACCCAAGCGGTGCAGGACGGCAAGGCCGCCGACTCGTTGTTCACGATGGGCAACTGGCAGCAGGGTGTCTACGGCACCGAGGCCGACTTCATCGTCCACCCACCACTTGGGAAATGGCTGATCGGCGCCGGCGAGTGGATCTTCGGCATCGACAACAGCATCGGCTGGCGCTTCGCGGTCGCCCTGATGGGCACGCTCGCGATCTACCTGACCGGACGCGCCGCCTGGCACCTGTTCCGTTCTCCGTTGCTGGCGATCATCGCCTCCCTACTCATGGCCTTCGAGGGCCAGGAGTTCGTGATGTCGCGCACCGGGATCCTCGACATCATCGTGATGTTCTGGGCGCTGGCCGCGTTCGTCGCGCTGCTGGCCGATCGTGAACGTACCCGCGGGATCCTCGCCGACAAGGTCGCTCGAATGAAGATTGAGGGCACCTGGACCGAGGACAAGGCCGCGTGGTCGGGGCCGTTCCTCGGGCTGCGTCCCTGGCGCTGGGTCGCGGGCCTGTGCATCGGACTCGACCTGGCCACGAAATGGTCGGGTGGCTTCTTCCTGGTCTTCTTCGGTCTGATGACCGTGTGGTGGGATCTCGGCGCGCGACGCGCGGTCGGCAGCCGCCACTGGATCAGCGGCACGATCTTCAAGGACGCGCTCCCGGCGATGGTCTTCATGATCCCGGTGGCACTCGCGACCTACCTCGCGACCTGGTGGGGCTGGTTCGCGTCGAAGGACGCGTGGGGCCGCAACTGGGCCGCGAACAACCCGGCCGACAAGGACTCCGGGCTGTCTGCGGACAGCTCGCTGTTCGGCTGGATGCCTGACTCGATGCGGTCGCTGTGGCACTACCACCAGGAGATGTACACCTCGGCCGCGAGCATCGTCAGCCCGCACAACTGGGAGTCGAACCCCTGGTCGTGGATGATCCAGTCGCGCCCGACGCTCTTCTTCGCCGAGTGGCCGAACCGCGGCGCCGAGGGCTGCGAGGTGGCCAAGTGCGCGAAGGTGATCAACCCGATCGGCACGCCGCTGATCTGGTGGTTGGGCACGATCGCGCTCGTGGTGTTGATCTTCCACTGGGTGCTCAAACGTGACTGGCGCGCACCGGCGATCCTGGCCGGAATCGCGGCCGCTTGGCTGCCCTGGTTCTCCTATCAGGAGCGGACGATCTTCACGTTCTACTCGGTGGCGTTCGCCCCGTACGTCGTGCTTGCCGTCGTGTTCGTGCTCGGGCTGTTGCTCGGGGCGCCGGACGCGTCCGCGCAGCGCCGTAAACGGGGCATGATCGCGGTCGGCGCCATCGTCGTCGCCTGCGTGGCGATGTTCGTCTTCTTCTGGCCGATCTACACCGCGCAGGTCATCCCGCACAGCCACTGGCAGGCGCGGATGTGGCTGCCCAGCTGGTCCTGATCCGGTAGTTGCTCCGCTGGTCAGCGGCGCATCGCCCGGTTCACGACGAAGGCGGTGAGTTCCTCGGCGCTGTGGTCCGCCAGGTCGGTGACCCGATAGCCCTGGCGCCCCGCGCCCAGAGCGACCTCCACAGAGGCCAAGCCGGCCCGACGCTGGAAGAAGCTGCGCCGCACAGTGACTGCGGCAGTGGCGTCGAGGTCGAGTGCCGCGGTGCTCATCGCGAGCGATCCGCTGCGGGTCACCAGGTGGTCGTCGACGACGGCGTGGCCGAGCCAGTGTGCGCGGGACCGTCCGAGCAGGATCGAGGCGAGCACGAGCAACACAGCCAGCACGATCGCGGGCACGATGCGGCCGAGGAAGTGACCGCCGACGACCAGACCCACGGCCAGCACCGAGGCCGGGACGATCGAGCGGATGTAACGACGTCGGGTCGCGGCGCTGCCGTGCCGGCGAAGCGGGCCGCCCAGGATGTCACCGCGCAGGACGGTGTTGCCGGTCTGCACGATGCGTTCGTAGGGCGACGACGGCGCGAGCACCGCCCGCTGACCCGCGTCGGCGTCCAGAGAGAAGCCGGTGACGATGGCCGTCAGCCGCGCACCACCGAAGCGGCGCAACAGGATCGGACGCTGCACCTCGACGCCGCGCAACCGCTGAGTCTCCAACGAGGTGGAGCGGGTGGTGAACAAACCACGCTGCAGGTGCAGGGTGCGGCCGTGCACATCGCGACCGAGCGTGAAACCGAAGTTGCTGATCGCAGCGCCCACGACGGCCAGCAGTGAAACGACGGCGAGGAAGAGCAGTCCAGCAACGGCGATGATCGCGAACACACCGAGGTTCTCGGCGCGGGTCCATGAGTCGTTGACGGCGGAATCGTCCGAGGGCCACAAGTTCAGCTGGTCGACCGTCTGGAACAGGACGCCCAGCACCGCACCGGCGGTCGCGAAGCCGGCGAGTCCCAGCGGCGCGTACAGCAACCACTTGGGTTCGAAGCGGTAGAGCACCTCATCGGCTTCATCCTTCGAAACCCATTGCGGGACAGCACCTTCGGCGTTCTCGTCGGTGTCGCTGCCCGCGCCTTCGTGCTCGAGTGAGTTCGGCGCCGGCGTCCGGCGGCGTTGCAGCAGGTCGGCGCGCAGACGGGCTGCCTCGGACGCAGGAAGACCGTCGAGCTTGACCGGCTTGTCCCCCGCGCCGGTGCCGATCTCGACCGTCGCCAACCCGACCAGCCGGTGCAGCAGCGGCGCGGTGACGTCGACCGTCCGGACCTTGTCGGTGGCGGCCGCCAGGGTGGACCTCTCGAACAGTCCGGTGCGCAACTGAATGTGCTCGGGCGTGAAGCGGTAGGTGGTGGTGAACCAGCGCAGCACACCGAACAACACGACCAGTACGGTGCCCACGACCGGCCACAACCAGCCGGTGCCGCCGCCGAGGTTGCGTCCGGCGAACAGTGCACCGACCAGCAGCGGGATGGCCCGACCGATCTCGCGGAACGGGTGGATCAGCAGCATCCGCGGGTCGAGGCGGCTCCATTCGCCGGCATCGTTCTGCGGCGGCGTAGGTGGCAGGCTCTGGTGGTCCTGTCGCGCCGTATCGTCCAGACCGGCATCGGGCTGCTGATCGTCGCTCATCTCAGGTGCCGTCCCCACCGTCCGCCGCAGCGATGCGGGTGAGGTCGGCTGCGATCCGGTCGGCCTCGGTGCGGTCGAGGCCGACGATCCGCAGTGCCCCCTTCGCGGACGCCGTCGTGACCGTCACAGTGGACAGCTTGAACAGCTGGGCCAGCGGCCCGCGTTCGGTGTCGACGGTCTGGATGCGCGGGATCGGGGCGATCCGGCGCTCCTGGTTCAGCCAGCCGTGCTGGGTGTAGACAGCCTGGTCGGTGACCTCGTACCGGTGCACCCGGTAACGCCATTGCGGCTGAACGATCATGCTGACGATCGCCTCGACGATCGCCAGGACGAGCAGGGTCGTGTCCCATGGACCCGGGATCCAGTCCTTGGTCCAGACCCAGATGAGAATGCCGATCACGACGACCGAGGAGATCGCCTCCGAGCACAGCCACATCCATTTCGCGCGCGGCGAAACGCGGTGAGCGGGCTCTCGCCCGAGCAGTGCGGCCGCCCCCTCGACCTGTGACACGACTACTTGGTGTTCCAGCGCTCGATGCACTCGTGGATGACCTCGATGGCCTCCGCGGCGTCACCCCAGTGGTCGACCTTCGTCGAACCGGGCTTCTTCAGCGCCTTGTAGTTGTTGAAGTGGAACTCGATCTGCTTGATCAGCTGCGGGTTCACGTCGTCGAGGCTGGTGATGCCGTCGCCGGTGTTGCGGTCATCGGACGGGACCACGACGACCTTGTCGTCGACCTCACCGTCGTCGATGAACTTCATGATGCCGACGACACGGCCCTCCATGACCAGCCCGGTCGGCAGCGGTTCCTCGGTCAGCACCAGCACGTCGAGTTCGTCGCCGTCCTCGTCCAGTGTCTGCGGTATGAATCCGTAGCTGGTGGGTTTGGTGAACACCTGCGGCTCGACGCGGTCGAGCTTCATCACCTTGTTCTCGCGGTCCCATTCGATCTTCAGGGTGCTGCCCTTGCCGATCTCGATGACGACGTTGATGAGGCCACCGTCGACGTCTCCCGGGCCGAAGGCCTCATTGAAGTCCACCACTGTTCGATCTGCTCCTGGAATCGCGCGGAATCGTGCCCAATTGTGCGTTGGGAGCCTATCAACCGGCTGGTCCGGCGTTTCGTCTTGCCATCCTGATCGCGACTGGCGGTCCGGGTTACATCTGCCAGCGCCGGCCGCACCAGTTGAGATCTGGATGTCCAGACGAGGTCTCTGGTCCGCCAGATGACGGTCTCCCCTGTGCCGGAGAAAGCGAGAGGGAGCTCAGACACTGTGTGCCTGAGCTCCCTCTCAATGTGGTGGAGCTAAGGGGATTCGAACCCCTGACCTTCTCATTGCGAACGAGACGCGCTACCAACTGCGCCATAGCCCCAGAGCGAGGAAACGATAACACCAGCCGCCGCGAGCTCACCAATCGGAGCGGGACTCGCTCGTAGGCTTCAGCGCATGCACTTCGCACCCGAGCCGGCACACAGTGCGACGGTCGCGCCTTACGCCGGAGTACCGCGTCGTACCGGGGCGTAAGGCGCGACCGTCGCGCTTTGTGGTGCTGTTGAGATCAGCCGGCGCGGTAGACCGCAGGCAGTTCCTCGAGTTCCTCGTCCAGGGCCAGGCCGTCGAACGGAAGGTCCTCGACCGGGGTGTCGGCAACAGTGGCGGCCGGTGCGACCTGAGTCTGCGGCGCCCGCTCCTTCATCGCGTACGTCGGACGCGGGACGGAGGTGGGCTGCCAGCCCTCGGCGTCGAAGATCTGCTCGGCAACTGCGGTTTGCACAACAGGCGCTTCCTGCGGCTGCTCCTCGAACCCGAACGGCGCCGGGCTCGGGGTGGTCTCGATGACGATGCGCGATTCCTCGACTGCGACGGGCTCGTTCATCGTGTCGGCCATCGGCTCGGCCGGTGCCGCGAACGACTCGGTGCGGACAGTACGACGCGGCGCACGGGTCGGGCGGGCCTGCTCGCGAGCCCGACGCTCGGCGATCGCGGTGTTGCGCAGCCACAGCACGACACCGGCGGTGATCATCACTCCGGCGAGCGGAGCCAACCAGGAGACGACTCCGAAGGGAGCGAGCACGAGCATCAGTGCGGTGAACCCGAGCGCGGTCAGCAGCGAGATGCCGCGAACCTGACGTCCGTCGAGACCGCGCACCTTGGCGAGTGCCTGCTTGCCACCGGTGGTGATGCCCTCGAACCGGTCACGCCGCGAATCGTGCTGCGGCACATGCTTTTCGTCGTTCATCTTGTCTCCCACGGTGGGTTGTCCGGCGCGCAAGGAGGTGCGGGCTGCCTTGACACTGACCTGCGGTGCCTGCTCGGCGGCGGAGCGTCGGCGCACCATCGGTGCGATCCCCTGCGGCAGCGGGTCGCGCTTGGCGAGCACCCGCATCGCTTCGGAGAACCGGTCGACCGAACGAGCGGTCGCCATCGCTTCCCGTCGGCGGATCCAATGCTGCAGCAGATAGGCAGCCCAGATTGCGACGACGAGGAGGATGAGCAAGCTTGTGGTCGGCACGAACCCGACGGTAGTTGTGCGAACCGCAGCAGCAGCGGACCTACTCGGTGTGTCGCGGAAGTGACTGCCGTGAAAGCCGATTGAGACGGTCGACGACGCTCTCGCCGTCCAAATCCTCGGTCGTCAGCGCGAAGGTGCGGTGGTCGCGCCACTTCCCGTCGATGTGCAGGTACCGCTCTCGCAGACCCTCGTCCCGCAGGCCCAGCTTCTGGACCACGCGCAGGCTGCGTGGGTTGTCCGGACGGATGTTGACCTCGACCCGGTGCAACCCTTCGCGCTCGAAACCGTGGTCCATCGTCATCGCCAGCGCGAACGGCATGATCCCCTGTCCGGCAAGGGATTCGGCAATCCAGTAACCGGCGGAGCCGGACAGCAGCGCACCTCGGGAGATGCCGAACAGGTGCACCTGACCGGCCATCGCACCGTCGACCTCGAGCACGAACGGGAGCAGGCGCCCGGCCTTCGCCTCGCGATCCTGCTGGCGCACCATCTGCGCGAACGACATCCCCGTGGGTAGCGGCACCGGCGGAGAGGAGTCCCAGGGACGGTTCCAGTCGGAATTGTCACGCCGCAACTGCAGGTACTCGTTGCGATCAGCCCGAGTTCGCAACGGTCGCAGCTTGATTCGCCGACCGAGGTGTACTGCTTCGACCGCAACCGGCCACGGGCGGTCACTCACGCCGATGGTCTCCGCCGGCGATCTGATCGAGGGCGTGTTCGACCACCGGATGCAATACGTCGATCGCGTCGCGCACTCCCCCGGTCGAACCGGGCAGGTTGACCACCAGCGTCCGTCCGGCGACGCCGGCGAGACCTCTCGACAGGATCGCGCCGGCCACTCCGTTTGCAACACCGGCTGCTCGCAGCGCCTCGGGAATGCCCGGCACCTGCCGGTCGAGCAACGGCGAGGTCTGTTCGGGGGTGCTGTCGGTGGGGTTGAGTCCGGTGCCACCGGTGGTCAGCACCAGGTCGGCGCCCGAAGAAATAGCGGCGCGGAGGGCTTCACCCACCGGCGGACCGTCAGCAACGACCACGGGTTCGTCGACGTGAAAACCCCACTGCCGCAACGCTTGCGCCGCAATCGGACCGGACCGGTCGTCGTAGACACCGGCCGCAGCGCGGGTCGAGGCCGTGATGACCACCGCCGTTCGCACGGCGTTACGCCTCGGTCCAGTCGCCCGAGCGCCCACCGGACTTGGCGGTGACCCGGACGTCGGTGATCCGCGCATGCTTGTCGACCGCCTTGACCATGTCGACCAGCGCGAGCGCCGCGACGGTGACGCAGGTGAGCGCCTCCATCTCGATGCCGGTGCGGTCGGCAGTGCGGACGGTCGCCTCGATCTCGACCCGGTCGTCCTCGACTCGCAAGTCGACTGCGACCGCGTGGATCGCGACCGGGTGGGCGAGCGGGACGAGCTCGGGGGTCCGTTTGGCGGCCTGGATGCCGGCGATGCGGGCGACCGCGAGCGCGTCTCCCTTCGGCACGTTGTCCGAGCGCAGCGCGTCGATGGCGGCGTCCGACAGCAACACCGACCCGCGCGCTTTCGCCTCGCGAGCAGTGATCTGCTTGGCGCTGACGTCGACCATGTGCGCCGAACCGTCCGATCGCACATGGGTCAGACCAGAACCTTTGTCGGTCATGCGAATTCCCCTTCCAGCGAGACGACGCGCACCTCGTCGCCTGCGGTGACTTCGTCCACGGAGGCGTCGATCCAGGCGAGTGCATCGGCGTGGGCGAGACCACCCATCAGGTGTGATCCCGGGCCGCCGCTGGGTGCGACGCCGAGTCCGTGGTCGTTCTGCGACAGGCGAACCCGCGCGATCTGCGCCCGGCCGGGCGAGGTACGCCATCCCTTCGTGACCCGTGCGGACAGCCAGGCGATGTCGGTTGTCCTCCCGGCCATGGTGCGCAGCGCGGGCGCGACGAACATCACGAACGACACCAGGGACGACACCGGGTTGCCGGGCAGCGCGAACAGCGGCATCCGGTCACCGATGATTCCGAAACCCTGCGGCTTGCCGGGTTGCATCGCGACCTTGCTGAACGTGATCTCGCTGCCGCCCTCGAACGCCGCCTTGAGCGGCTCGAACGCTCCCGCGCTCACCCCGCCCGTGGTGATGATCGCGTCTGCGCCGGCGTCGGACGCCTGCTCCACGGCGGCCAGGACGGCCTCGGCGGTGTCGCCACTGCGTCCGATGTGTACGACCTCGAAGCCGGCCTGACGCGCAAGTGCGGCAAGCATGGGCGCGTTGGTGTCGATGATCTGCCCGTAAGCCAGTTCGTCTCCGACAGAACGCAATTCATCGCCGGTGCTGATGACCGCCACCTTCGGGCGCGGAATGACCCGCACCGTCGCCGAGCCCGCTGCGACCAGGACCGGCACGTGCCTGGCCGCGATCCGGGTGCCAGCAGCGAGCACCTCGTCACCCGCAGACACGTCCTCACCGGCCCGCCGGATCGACACACCCGGCTCGGCCGCCCGCTCGAAACGAACCTCGTCCGTACCGCCGTCGGTCAACTCGACCTGGACGACAGTGTCGGCGCCGTCCGGCACCGGCGCGCCCGTCATGATCTGCCACGCCGTACCCGGCTCGAGGCGGTTGCGGCGGGTGTCGCCGGCCGGTACAACGCCGGCGACCGGCAGCACGGTGCCCGCGTCGGGGACGTCCTGCGCGCGCACGGCGTAACCGTCCATCGCGGAGTTGTCGAAGCCCGGAAGCGAGGCTCGGGCGATCACCGGTTCGGCGAGCACCAGACCGAGACAGTCGGTCACCGCCACGTCGACCGCCGGCAGGGCCGCAACGGCCTCGGTGAGGCGTGCGGAGTAGTCGGACGGCGCAAGCAGTTCCATCAGTGCTTCAGCTGCTGGCCCTCGGCCGCTCCCGAGCCCTCGTCGGTCTCGACCCACTCGCCGAGCCACGAACGGAAATCGTCGCCGATCTCGCGGTGGCGAACCGCCAGCCGGACGACCGCCTTCAGGTAGTCCAGACGGTCTCCGGTGTCATAGCGGTTGCCGCGGAAGACGACGCCGAGCACACCGCCGCCGTCGTTCCTGCTCTGGGCCTGGGCGAGCAGTGCGTCCGTCAACTGGATCTCGCCCCCGCGTCCGGGCGCGGTCTGCTCCAGCACCGCGAAGATCGAGGGGTCGAGCACGTACCGCCCGATGATCGCGAGATTCGACGGTGCGTCCTCGGCTTTGGGCTTCTCCACCATCGAGGTGACCCGCACGACGTCTGTCTCTCCGTCGATCGACTCGACGGCGGCGCAGCCGTACATGTGGATCTGGTCGGCCGGCACCTCCATCAACGCCACGACGGAGCCACCATGACGACCGCGCGCGGCGATCATGTCCTCGAGCAGGTGCTCGGTCTCGTCGATCAGGTCGTCACCGAGCAGGACGGCGAACGGTGCGTCACCGACGTGCGCCTTGGCCTGCAGCACCGCGTGGCCGAGCCCGAGCGGTTCGCCCTGACGGACGAAATGGACATTGCCCAGATCGGCCGACTTGCGCACCCGGCGCAGCTTCTCGTCGTCCAGCTTGCGCTCCAGCGCCGCCTCGAGTTCCCAGTGGCGGTCGAAGTGGTCCTCGAGCGAGGCCTTGTTGCGCCCGGTGATCATCAGGACGTCGTCGATGCCGGCGCGTGCGGCTTCCTCGACCACGTACTGGATGGCCGGCTTGTCGACGACCGGCAGCATCTCCTTCGGGATCGCCTTGCTGGCGGGCAGGAACCGGGTGCCGAGACCGGCGGCCGGGATGACGGCCTTCAGGACCGGGTCGTTGCGGGACGCACTCATGGGCGCAAGGCTAATGGAGCAGCGCCGCGCGTCGGGTCAGGCGCCCGAGGCGTCCGTGCACACGCCGCTCGCCGGGTTCAGACTGGACCCATGAGCGTGCTCACCCTGCCCGAGGACAAGCCCGCCGCGCGGGCACAGGTGCGCGCCGCCCGCCGTGCGCGTCGCGACGACCCGGCGACCGACCGGGCCGCCCTCGCTGCGGCCTACCGGGACGGTCTGCTGCAGCACCTCGCCGGGTTCGAACCCGGCACCATCACCGCGTACGAGTCGTGGGCCACCGAACCGCCCACCGAGGTCCTCATCTGCGCGTTGCAGGAGGCGGGTTGGCGGGTGATCGTGCCGGACACGCTCGCCGACCTGCGCCTGTCCTGGCACGACGCCATGCGACCGGACGTCGACCTCGGCATCGGCGGGGTCGTAGCGGCCGACGTCGCGCTCATCCCCGGCCTGGCGATCGACCTGGACGGCTACCGCTTGGGCCAGGGCGGCGGCTGTTACGACCGCACCCTCGGACTGCTGCGCCCCGGAGTACCGGTGATCGCGATGATCTTCCCGGATGAACTCGTCGCATCCGTCCCGAGAGAAACACATGACGCCCGGGTCGACGGCGTCCTGACGACCGAGGGTGTTCGCATGCGCGACAGGGGTACTGGAAGAATCGCCCCGTAGCCGACGGCGGGAGGGGGCGAAGTGCACCTTTCGGGCTTCGCCACGCTGGCGGCCGTGCCGAAGTCGGGCGCGTACGACCTCGACGACCTGGCCCGCTCACTGCTCATCGGCAGCGCCGTCCTGCTGGTCGCGGTCGCCGCGGTGCGTCTGGCCAACCGGTCCGGGCTGCCCACGCTGCTGCTGTATCTCGCGATGGGCCTCATGCTCGGCAGCTCCGGCTTCGGCCTGGAGTTCTCCGACCCGCTGATGACCGAGGTACTCGGCTACGCCGCCCTCGTGCTGATCCTCGCCGAAGGTGGGCTGACCACCGAGTGGAGCAGCATCAGACGCAGCGTCTTACCAGCCATGCTGTTGTCCACGATCGGTGTGTTGATCTCTGTCGGTGTGGTCGGCGTCGCCGTGCACTTCCTGCTCGGACTGCGTTGGGAGACAGCGCTGTTGCTCGGCGCGATCGTGTCCTCCACGGACGCTGCCGCGGTGTTTTCAGTGTTGCGCAAGGTGCCGCTGCCCGACCGACTGAAGGGCCTGTTGGAGGCCGAGTCCGGCTTCAACGACGCCCCCGTCGTGCTGCTCGTCTCCGCCTTGGCCACTGTCGGCGCTGATGATCGAGCCGACCCGAACTGGGGACTGGTCGGCTTCGCGGCAATCGCGGAACTGGCCATCGGCGCGGCCATCGGTCTCGCGCTCGGGTTCGTGCTCGGCAAATTGATGAAGCGCTCGGCCCCCGGGTCGTCCGGCTTGTTCTCCATCGGCGTCGTCGCGGCGTGCGTGCTCGCATTCGCACTCGCCGACGTCATCCACGCGAGCGGTTTCATCGCCGTCTACCTGTGCGCACTCGTGCTCGGCAATCAGGGACTGCCGCACCGGCAAGCGGTCCGCGGCTTCGCGCAGGCGCTCGGCTGGCTCGCGCAGATCGGGCTGTTCGTGCTGCTCGGGCTGCTGGCCGACCCGCGCCGCCTGGACGAACAGATCTGGCCTTCGATCGTCGTCGGTCTCGTGCTGTTGCTCGTGGCCCGGCCACTCTCGGTGTTCGGGTCGATGCCGGGGTTCGGAATCTCGTTGCGGGAGAAGCTCTTCCTGTCCTGGGCAGGTCTGCGGGGAGCCGTCCCGGTCGTGCTCGCGACGGTGCCGCTGACGCTCGGCAGCCGCGGCACGGAGTGGATCTTCGACCTGGTGTTCATGCTCGTCGTGATCTTCACGATCGTGCAGGCGCCGACCTTGCCCTGGGTCGCCCGCAAGCTCGGCATCGTCGACGAATCGCACGTCGTCGACGTCGAACTCGAGGCCACTCCCCTGGACGAACTGAACGCCGAGGTGGTGCAGGTGCGCATCGGTGAGCGCTCGCTGCTGCACGGGGTCGAGGTGCACGAGCTGCGTCTGCCCAAGGGCGCGAACGTGACGCTGGTCAAGCGTGGTGACGATTCGTTCGTGCCGAGCAGGCGTTCGGTGCTGCACCGTGGCGACCAGTTGCTGGTCGTCACGCCGAGCACTTCTCGGACGTCCGTCGTCAAGCGGATCCGCGCGGTGAGTGATCGCGGACGTCTGGCCGGATGGCGTCGGGACGAGGCAGATCGGACGGTGGCGCAGGACGTCCGGCGTCGCTGACCTAGAATTCTGCGACGTGCCCACCTATTCGTACGGCTGCAAGAACTGCGGTCATCAGTTCGACATCGTCCAGTCCTTCAGTGACAACGCCCTGACCGACTGCCCGGAGTGCGGTGGTCAGCTGCGCAAGGTGTTCAACTCGGTCGGAGTCGTCTTCAAGGGATCCGGTTTCTACCGCACCGACAGCCGAAGCAACTCCTCGTCCTCCTCGTCGTCGACGACTCCTGCGGCGAAGGACAAGAAGAGCGACACCTCCTCGTCCTCGTCTTCGTCCTCGTCCTCGGACACCGGTTCCAGCACGCCGGCCCCGAGTGCCCCGAGCACTCCTGCGCCCAAGTCCGACTGACCCGATTCTCCACAGCCCCGCTGCGGGTCGTCTGCGGTCCACAGTCTGACCTCGCGGACCCGCTGGGCGTGGGCGCCGCCCGTTAACCTCGCGGCATGACTTCCCAGAGCACCGCCGGCGCCGAGTCCGCACCCACAGCCGAGATCGGTGTCATCGGCGGATCTGGGTTCTACACCTTCCTGGACGACGCCCGCCGGGTCGCGGTCGACACCCCGTTCGGTCCGCCGAGTGACGACGTCGTCATCGGCTCGGTCGGCGGACGGTCGGTGGCCTTC
Organism: Yimella lutea; assembly: GCF_006715095.1. NCBI lineage: Bacteria > Bacillati > Actinomycetota > Actinomycetes > Micrococcales > Dermacoccaceae > Yimella > Yimella lutea. Next base: position 990,064 of record NZ_VFMO01000001.1, on the reverse strand, counting down.
CTGGCACGGCACGGTCAGGGGCACCGTTTCCCGCCGCACCGGGTCAACTACCGCGCCAACCTGTGGGCCCTGCGCTGCGTCGGCGTGCGCCAGGTCCTCGCCCCGTGCGCCGTCGGTGCATTGAAACCGGAGTTCGGCCCCGGCACCGTCGTGGTGCCCGATCAGGTCGTCGACCGCACCTGGGGTCGCGAACACACCGTGTACGACGAACCGGGGGCCGTCGTCCACGTCGGGTTCGCCGATCCGTACTGCCCCACCGGGCGAGCCTCGGTGCTGGACGCCGCACGCGACGACGCCGACCTACCATCGGTCGACGGCGGCACGTTGGTGGTGATCAACGGGCCGCGCTTCTCCAGCCGCGCCGAGTCGCAATGGCACCAGGCAGCCGGGTGGTCGGTCGTCGGCATGACCGGGATGCCCGAAGCGTCGATCGCCCGCGAACTCGCGATGTGTTTCACCAGCGTCTGCCTGGTCACCGACGCCGACGCGGGGGTGGAGGGCCAGCCGGGTGTCACCCACGAAGAAGTACTGGCGGTGTTCGCGACGAAGGTCGAGCACTTGAAAGATCTGGTGCGACGCACCATCGCGCAGCTTCCGCCCGTCGACGACTCGAACTGTGAATGCAGGAATGCGCTCGACGGAATCACTCTTCCTTTCGAGTTGCCGTGAGTCGGTTCGGATCGGCACGCACCGGCAGCCGCGCACAGAGGTGGCGCCGGACCCGCCTGCGACGCACCGGTGCGTTGCTGCTCGCGGTGCTGGCGCTGTGGACGACGTGGGCGGCGTTGCGGCCGAGCGCGGCTGCGACCGTCGCGGTCACCGTCGCGGCACGTCCCATCGCCGCCGGGACGACGCTCGGCTCAGCCGACCTGAAGATCGCGCAGTGGCCCGCCGGCGTCGTCGTGCCCGGTCTGCTGCTGCCTGCCCAGGCGGCCGGACAGGTGACCACGGGCGCTCTCGCTGCGGGCGAACCGGTCACGGCGACCCGGCTGGCCCACAGCGCCTGGAAGGCGCTGCGTCCGGGCGAACAGGCCTTCACGATCCCGCTCGCCGACCCACAGTTGGCGGCACTGCTCAGAGCCGGCGACCGTGTCGATCTCTACGACCCGGCCACCCGACGATTGGTGGCGAGCTCGGCGCGAGTCGTGATGTCCACCACCCCAAAGGTCGGACCTCACGACGTGACTGCACCCGCAGAGCCCACACTGGTCATCGCGGTGGAGCAGCGGAATTCCGCGCAACTGGCGGGCGCACTGGCCTCTGCGGCGACCCTCGGGACGGGCTTGATCGCGGCCGCATCGTCACGGGCCTAACACAACAAACGTCGCCGTGTGGGCGTTTCGGATTTTTCCACTCCGGGTTGCTCCGCTACTGTGGCGGCGCTTCCTGCAGAAAGCACCGAAGCACAAAGACCCCGAAAAGAGAAGGAAACAGCCGTGAGTGGCTTCAAGAAATTCCTGTTGCAGGGCAACGTCGTCGAACTCGCTGTTGCGGTTGTCATCGGCACCGTTTTCGCCAAGGTTGTCGACGCCTTCGTCAAGATCATCATGGACCTCATCGGCAAGGCCGGCGGGACCCCCGACTTCTCCAACTACAAGCCGGGCGGCGTGAGCGTGGGTAACTTCCTCACCGCCCTGATCGGCTTCCTGATCGTCGCCGCCGTCGTCTACTTCGGCGTCGTCAAGCCGTACGAGGCTTTCAAGGCCCGCTTCATGAAGCAGAAGGAAGAGGACGACGTCACCGAACTCAGCGTCCTCACCGAGATTCGCGACGCCCTGCGCACGGGCCGCTGATCACCCAGCACCACAACAGGAACGGGCGCCCCGATCGGGGCGCCCGTTCTTGTTCTTCGTTGCCTCACTACTGCCAGTGCGGCGGACGCTGCTCGTTGAGCCAGGTCTCGCGGGCCCGGTCGCGCGGCGTCGGATCCTCCTTGGCCGGTTCGTCCGCACGCGGCTCGGGGCCGGATTCTCCGCCGGTCGCCGGTCGCACCACCCGACGGTGCTTGCGTCGCCGCGGCTGCTCGGTCACTACGCCCCGTCCTGCGTGCGTGTGGCGACCTCAGCCAACCGAGCAATCTGCTGGGCGGGGTCGCTGAAGACCTCACCCAGCGCCAGTCGCTCGTACCGCCAGCCGCGAGCGCGCAACTGCGCCGGACGCACGAGATCGCGATCGCGTACGTTGCCGAGTTCGGCCAAGGCGACGGCGTCGGTGTCGACCACCAAGGGCTCACCCTCGACGATCACCAGGTCGACCGCCGGGCGAGACGTGCCCGCCCCCGGCCGAACGGTCAGACCCTCGCCGCGCAACCGGCGCGCGAGGTCGCCGATGCACGGGTGTGCCGGTTCGTCGACGGGTTTACTCAGGGGCCGATCCAGCACACTGCCGGTCGAGGCGGTGCGCCGACGGCGAGACTGTTTGCTCTTTCCCGCCGACCCCGGCGGGCCGGCGGTCCGTTCGGCCCCGCCACCGGTGGCCGCGTGAACGAGCAGGTCGCGATACATCTGGGCACCGCGGCTGTGCAGTCCGGCCACGGCGACGTCGTCCGCCCGGAACGCGCTGACGACGACGAGTTGTTCGCGGGCCCGCGTGGTGGCGACCAGCAGGGCACGCTCGCCCCCGTCGTCCAACACACGCGCCACCGCGCCGACAAGCCCGCCGTCCTCGTCCACCCGGCATCCGGTGCTGAGCACGACGACGTCACGGGTGAAGCCCTGGGCGCGTTCGGCGGTGCGCACGATGAACGCTTCGGCGGAGTTCTCCTCCAACAGCGCCCGTACCCCGGGATCGGTGACTGCGCGTCGCGCCAACTGGGCGTTCAGTCGCTCGGCGTGCTCGTCGGTCAGTGCCACCACCATCAACGACCCGCGTCCAGGACGTGCAGCGTGACTGCTCACGACGTCGACGACGCGGTCGAGCTCGTCCTGACCCGCCGCGGTGATGTCCAGCCTGATGACCCGGCCGTCGGTCGGAGCGGGGAAGGTGCGCACCTTCGCGCCGTACGCCTGGATGTTCGCGAAGTCGAACAGCCGCCCGTCGCGCGATCGGTAGTGCGTGCCCAGTTCGATCGCCGGTACGAGCCCGGTGAGTTCGTCCAGGATCGAGGGGGTCGGTCGTGCACCGGCCGGGGTGCGCGCCGCGTCGACCGCGAACCGACTCGGTCGCAGCTGACGCCGGTCACCGAACAGGACGGTCTGCGCACCGCGCCGAACCGCCGGCACCGCCTCCGCGGTGCTCATCCGGGACGCCTCGTCGATCGCGACGACGTCGAACCAGACGCCCGTCGGGACGTGGGCGGGTACAAGCAGGGGACTCATCGCCCAGCACGGCATGAGCGCCATCATCAGCTCGGGTGCAGCCGGCAACAGGTCCCGCAGGCTGGCCCCGCGGGCCAGACCCTGTTGGACGTCCCGCATCTGCTCAGGCAGGTTGCGTACGACGAATCGCAGACGTTCGTCCAGCTTGGCGCGCACGAAGCCGGCGCGTTCCGCGCGGCGCTCCTGCTCATCGGCCGCGTACTGGTGCAGCAGATCGCGGATCTGCTGACCGCCGGCATCAGTACCCTCGGCAGGATCGTGAAGATGAGCGAAAAGCGAAGTCCACCAAACGAATTCGAGTTCGGGCACAACCTCGTCGGGGCTGACCTGCCGGTGCGCGAGTTCGTCGACGAGGTCGCCGAGTCCCTGCGCACGCAAGGCATCGATGTCGGCGGTTACCTCGGGGATGACGCCGAGTCGTTCGATCGAGTGCGACAACCGTCCCAGGCGCGCCTGCAGCGAGTCGAACGACTGGTCGAGCAGGTCCCCGCCGTCGGCGGTGGTGGACAGTCGCTGCCCGAGCCACTCGAGTTCGCTGCGCATCTTCTCGTGGGCGGCGACCACGTCGGCCAGACCCTTCGGTGCGGCCGGCCGGGAACCCTTGCCCGCGATCCGGCGCCACGTGACCCGCTGCCGCAACGCCTGCACCAGCACACCGTGCAGATCGGGACGCGGTCCCGGACGCAGCAACTCCTGCGCCTGCGCGACCAACCGGCGCCGTTCCATGACCCCGACCTTCGAGTCGTGTTCCCGCCGGTAGTGGCGGTCGCCGGTAGCTGCGGCCAGGTCGCCGAGCGGCGCCTCGAACACCTCGGGGCGGAAGACTTCGAGCGTGTCGGTCACGTGCTGGAGCAGTTCGAGGCACTCCTCCTCCTCGCGCATGTCGGCGGGTGAGGGCAGGCCGACCTGGTCGAAGAGATCTTCGACCAGCGCACGGTGCGCGCCGAGTCGCTCGTTCGCCAACTCGGTGACGCTGTTGCGCGTCCGCTGCGCTTGCTGCGGACCGGCGATGGCGGCGCCGTACCAAGGGTCGTTCTCACCGCTGGTCGGCCACGCGCCCTTGCGCGCGATGGCCAGCAGGCGGCGTCCGGCTTCGTCGCGCTGCGCGGGTGACAGCGCCAGCAGGTCGCCGCCGGCCAGCCGGACATGTGAGCGCGGTGAGGGACGCCGATCGCCCAGCGCGGTGATCGCCTCGAGGGTCTGCGCCAGCGAGACCTGCCACGGCGAGTGCAGCCGGTGCATCCGCTGGTGGTGCTCCTGCAACTTCTGCGCGAAGACCGACGGGTTCCGTTGCACCGCGGGGGGCTGCGCGGAGGAGGCGATCGCTTCCTGAATACGCCGGTTGAACAGTTCCTCGAACTCAGGGCCCGGGCGCCCGTCGCTCATGTGTGCGACGAGGTCGCCGAGTCCGACCTCGGTCAGCCGACTGTTCACCGCTTCGATGGCGGCGCGCTTGTGACTGACCAGCAACATCGGCCGGCCCTGCGCCGCGAGCGCAGCGACGAGGTTGGCGATGGTCTGGGTCTTGCCGGTACCGGGCGCCCCGTCGACCGTCAGGTGGGCGCCGGCGAGCACAGCGCTGAGCACGGCTTCCTGCGAGGCGTCCGATGCCAGCACGCCGTGGGCTTCGGCCAGCCCGGTGGGGTCAGGCTCCGGCGGCACTGCGCGGATCGCGTCCAACGCGTCCGGGTCACCGCTCAGCGCATCCAGCACCGGGTGACCGGGAGCGTGCTCGTCCATCAGGTCACCGACGAGGTCGGCCTTGCTGAGGTTGAAGGTGCTGATGATCTGGCGACGCTGGATCTCGAAGCCGGGCACCGTGGTGCACGCTCGGCGTAGTTCGTCGAACACCTGTCGCGGGTCCGACGGTGAACTGGCGCGGGCGAGCGCGGTCAACGCGTCCTCGTCGACCTCGATGCCGTAGGCCTGCCGTAGGTACGCAACCAGCGCCGGGTTCACGATCGCGGGACTCGTGACCTCGATGAGCAGGTCGTCCGGGTGCCCGGCGACCCGTTGCAGGCGCACCCGGCGCAGCAGCACCGGGGCGAGCGGAGGCGTGCCGCTGCCCCGCACCTTCCACCCGGCCAGGCCGATACCCATCCAGCACGAATCGATGCCACGGTCCTCCTGCAGTTCCACGACCTTGGCCTCGATCATCCGCAGCCGGCGCGAGGCCTCGGCGTAGGCGTAGGACTCCCGCACCACCTGCGACAGACGGGCGCTGCCGGAGGAGAACAGGCGAGCCACCCCGGCCGGGTGCGCGGTGGTGAGTTCGAGCATGCCGCGTCCGCGGTCGTCGAACCACAACAAGGTGTTGGGTCCGCCGATACCGGTGAGCTCCTCGCGCCAGCCGGCGATGTCGTGCGCGGAACGGTCGTCCGTTGCGGTGGTGTCGGTCATCGTCAGCTTCGGTGCAGGAATGCGTCGACGAACACAGTTGAGATCTCCGAGGGGTCCTTGGTCACGTAGGACAACCCGTCGGTTGCCCTCGCGATCTGCTTGAGCGCGGCCGGATCGGTGTCCTGGCCCATCGAGATGGCGACCAGCTTGATCGGCTTGTCGGGTTTGTAGGCGCCGCCGAGGTTCTTCAGCAGCTGCTGGAGACTGAGCCCGCCACCCGGGTCGTCGTTCTTGCCGTCGGTCATCACGACGATCGAGTTGACGTAGCCGTCTCGGTAGCTCTTGGTCGCCGCCTGGTACGCCGCCCAGATCGAGTCGTACAGACCGGTGTCCCCGTTCTTGTCGACCAAGGCGGGTAGCTGTCCGAGCTTGTCGACCATCTTCTGCTTGTGCGCGTTGCCGGCCGGGGTGTTACCGATCTCGGCGACCTCGGGAACGATCGCCAGATAATCCTTGCCCTTGCCGTCGAGGTCGGTGCTGAACGCCCAGGCACCGATCTGAGTCGTGCCCGGGAGCGCGTTCAGTGCGAGTTTCGCGGTGCTGGCGAGCAGGTCGATCCGGCTCTGCTTCGGCCCCACCTCGGCGATCATCGAGCCCGACACATCGACCAGGACGAGCATGCGTGCGTCGCGTGCCAGGTCACCCCACGACTTGACGGCGCTGACGTTCTCGGCGCTCTTGGGCGCCGCCACCAGCTTGATGTCGGAGGGAAGTGCCGAACCGTCCGGCGCCTGTCCCCCGGGCACCCGGAAGCCCGCCTTGTTCAGCGCCGACTTCGCCTGCGCGCTGCGCAGAGAGGCGAGCAACGCATCGATCGCGTTCTGCGGTGCGGAGGTTCCCTTGACCGGACGCACGAACGGGAAGTCGAGCTGCGGGACGCCTTCCTGCGGAATCAGCGGCCGCAGCTTCTTGTCCGGGTGGGTCCGGTCGAACTCGAGCAACTGTTGTTCCGACAGCGGGTATGCGCGTGCGGCGTCCGACCCCTGCACAGCGCGGCCGGCCAGCGACTCCGGCGACAGGGTCGAACGGCTGAGTCGAACGATCGAGCGCAGCAGGTCGGTGCGTTCCTGACGGGTGCCCGATCCGCGGTTCGCGACGGTCATCGCGGCGAGCGCGGTCGAGGAGACACCGGTGTCCTGAACGGTGACAGGGAGATTGCCGGCACTGAGCAGCTGCGCCCAAGTCGGGGTCTTGTCGAAACCGGGCAGGGAGGACTGTGCCTGCGGCACGCCGACGACCACGGGACTGCCGGCGATCGAACCGGAGTTTCCGACCCAGCCCGCACCGAGCTTCGCCGTGGCGTCGTCCACCCACATCGAGGAATCGGGGATCCACACATCCGGGATGCCTTGGCCGCCCGCCTTCACGGCCCGGTTGACGCTTTCGCCCGATGCGCGGCTGACGACGTAGTCCGCGCACAGCGTGGGGTTGGACTCCAACGCGTCCACCTGCTCGAAGACGACTGGGTACAACTCCGGGGTCACCGACACGGACACCTTCGCCGGCTCGGCGCAGGACGCGACCTCGTCCGACGAGCCGACCATCGCCGAGACCGCGCCACCGGTGCCGAGGGTGAGCGCGAGCAGTCCGGCGCCCGCGGCGATGCGCTTGTTTCGCGTAGGGCCGGCGGACGACGACGCAGCTGTGGATACCGAGGAGTCACTCATCGTTCCGGTAGGTTACCTGCCCGTTCTCGCGCTAGTTCCCCGTCGCGCCGATCGAGGTGGTTCAGTGGGGGCAGCGTCCGGCGCCGGTCCTCATCCTCGGGGCCGGTTCGGACTTCGCCGCTTGAAGGAGAACAATGCTGAAACGTCTGGGCTTGTCCCGCCTGGGTACAAAGCTCGCGGGCCCCAAACAGATGCCCACGCGTCCGGACGAGGACTCCGGCGACGGCACCGCCAAGGCACGGCCCCGCATCCTGGGCGAGCGGGTGGCTGCCGGGTCGAAGGTCGCGAAGGCGCGCATGACCAACGAGGGCGTCGACCGGGCCATGGTCATCGGACGAGGCATGCGTTGGACCGCCGGCTGGGCTCTGAGAACGCTGCTGATCCTGGCCGCCCTGTGGGCCGTGCTGAAGATCGTGGGCATCTTCTGGTCGGCCCTGCTGCCGGTGTGCTTGGCGCTCGTCATCGCCACCGTGTTGTGGCCGCCGACCCGCTGGCTGCGTTCGCGCGGCTTCTCCCCCGCGGCCGCCGCCGTCACCAGCCTGCTCGGTGCGATCGCAGTGTTCGCGGCGATCATCGCGCTGATGACGCCGATGGTGAGTTCGCAGGTGCCCGAACTCACCAGCAAGTCGATCGACGGGGTCAACAAGATCCAGGACTGGCTCGAAGGCCCGCCGTTCAACGTGCAGCCCGAGCAGATCGACAACGCGGTCAAGGCCATCACCGACAAGCTGCAGACATCCGGCGACAAGATCGCCAGCGGTGTCTTCACCGGCGTCACGACCGCCGGACACATCCTGGTCAACCTCATCGTGGCCCTGATCCTGTGCTTCCTGATGATCAAGGACGGACCGCACTTCCTGCCGTGGCTGCGCTCGATCGCAGGACGCGGCGCCGGCGCCCACTTCACCGAGATGCTCACCCGCGTGTGGCAGACCCTGTCCGGGTTCATCCGGACGCAGGCCCTGGTCTCTGCGGTGGACGCGTTCTTCATCGGTCTCGGTCTGGTGGTGCTCGGCGTCCCGCTCGCGCTGCCCTTGGCGCTGCTGACCTTCTTCGGTGGGTTCGTCCCGATCGTCGGTGCGTTCGTCGCCGGGACGCTCGCGGTGCTGGTGGCGCTGGTGACCAAGAGCGTCACGACCGCGTTGCTGGTGCTGCTGATCGTCCTGCTGGTGCAGCAACTCGAGGGCCACATCCTGCAGCCCTTGCTGCAGAGCCGTTCGATGGAGTTGCACCCTGCGCTGGTGTTGCTGTCGATCGCGCTGGGTGGCCAGTTGTTCGGCATCGTCGGCGCCTTCTTCGCCGTACCTCTCGCCGCGACGGTCGCGGTGACACTGCGCTATCTGGGTGAACAGATCGACCTGCGAACAGGTGACCTGTCTCCGGGCGAACTCGAGCCACTCACACCCGAAGGGCGGTACGCGGCCGAGCAAGCTGCCAAGGACACTCATCCGCCCGCCAAGGACGACCTGGCGGACAAGCTGGCCGAACTGTGAGTCGCCCGGTGAGTTCGGAGGTTCGACCACCTGCGAACTAGACTGCTCCGGCCGGGCATCCGGCCCCCGCCCTCGTAGCTCAGGGGATAGAGCACCGCTCTCCTAAAGCGGGTGTCGCAGGTTCGAATCCTGCCGGGGGCACTTCACGTGACGGATGACCTCACCTCATGCTCGACAGCTACTTCGGCTGATCCTTGAGACCGGACGACGACGGAGGGAACGGGCGATGGGCCGTGTGTTGTTCGCACGCCTCCGCGCCCAAGCATCATGAACCGCCTGGGCCGGCGCGGGGCGTTCTGGTCCGCGGCGTCCGTCCTGGGCCTGTCGCTCTGGTCGTCGGGAGCGCCGAGCGTCCTCTATCCGCTCTACGCGGTGAAGTGGGATCTACCGCCAGTCGCGGTCACGACCGTGTTCGCGACCTATCAACTCGCGCTGGTCGTGGTGCTCCCCTTGTTCGGGAATCTGTCCGACCTGTTCGGACGGCGCCGCATCATGCTCGCGGGCATCGCGCTCATGGCAGCCTCCGCGATCGTGTTCGCATTCGCACCCAACGTCGCCTTCCTCTATGTCGGACGCGTGCTGCAGGGCGCCGGGGCGGGCCTGGCAATGGGCGCCGCGACCGCGTCCCTGATCGAGAACAACACCAGCCGCAACCCTCGCTCCGCGAGCACTGTCGCCACCGTCGCGACGGCAACCGGTCTCACTTTTGCCCTGCTGCTCAGCGGCTTGTTCGCCGAACACCTCCCTCGCCCGCTGCTGTGGAGTTACATCGTCCTGCTCGTCCTTGCCGTGACGGCGGGTGCGGCGGTGTGGGCCACCCCGGACGACCGACCACTGATGACGAAGCGGTGGCGACCGCAGGTACCGTTCGTCCCCACCGGATTCCGGACCGGGTTCGTCATCTCGACGCTCTCGGTGAGCCTGGCTTACTGCGTCGGTGCGATCTTCCTGTCCTTGGGCGCCCACATGATCGACCAGTTCACCCACAACGAGAACACCGCTCTCGTCGGGAGCCTGCTGGCCACGTCATCCGCGTGCATTGGGGTCACTGGCCTTTTCCTGCCGCGGTTCCATGCCCGCGCTCTCATTTGGGCCGGCACCGCGCTCACTCTCGTGAGCCTCGCACTCATGGCGGCGGCCAGCGGCTTCGGATCGCTTCCGTTGTTCCTCGGCTGGTGCGTCGTCGGCGGGATCGCCTACGCGCTGGCGTTCACCGGCGGGCTCGGACTCATCAACGACCTGTCTCCTACGCATCACCGGGGTGCCACACTGTCGTTCCTCTATCTGGTCGCCTACACGCTGCAGGCCGCCACCGCGATCGGCGTCGGCGCGGTCGCCACTGTCGTCTCACTCAGCACCGCGGTGGGAGCGGCGGCGATCGTCCTCGCCGTGCTGTGCGAGGCGGTCGCGGTCTTGCTGCTCACGAGTAGACGGACCGCTACGCCGCTCACAAATCTCGCAGCGTCGTGACGCTACAAGTGCTCGCGTCGCTCTGATTCATTTCGCTCGAGAACGTCACCGAGTGGTGACAGGAATCATGTCCTGGCGAATGACCCCTCGGTGGAACTGAAAACATCGGTCGAACCTGAGGGCTTCGATCGGTCAGGCCGCGGAGGCGGTCTTCTTTTGGTGGTGCCAGGTCACGGTTTCGTCGGTAACGGTCGCGGTGAGGTTGTCACGGTGCACGATCCGGTGATGCGTGCCGCACAACAGGGCTGAGTTCGCCAGGGATGTTTCACCACCGGTCCACCACGGTTGAACGTGGTGGACCTCGCACATCACCGGCGGCCGCGTGCACCCATCGAAGCTGCAGTGCCGATCTCGTTGGATCACTGCTCGTCGCAGTTCCTTGTCGACCAACCGGACTTTGCGTCCGACGTTCAACGGTTGACTCTTCGAACCCAACACCATCGGAATGATCTCCGCATCACACGCCAACTGCCGCACCGTGTCCGGTGTGACACCCACACCACCATCAGTGACGCCCAACCCCGCAAGCGCTTTGGCGAGCACCCCGTAATCGATCGTGACCACCAACCGGGCCGTCCCGAACGTCTTCACACTGCCGTCACCATCAACAGCCTGCGCACCCACCATGATCAACATCAGCAACGCATCCGCGCGCCGCTTGCCCGGCGTCCGCAGATCCGGTTCACCCGACCTGCTCGCACCCGGGTAGTGCCGGTGATGCGGATCCTCGCAGCACTTCGACACCGGTGACGGCGCCGACAATGCTCCGATCGCGTGCTTGATCACCTCGGCATGATCAGCAGAGAAGTCACCGGTGAACCGCACCATGCCCTCCGGCAGATCAGTCCACGACAACGACTCGTGCCGCTGCAACGCGTCTTCCTTCTCATCCAGCACCTCCTGGCCGTACTCAGCCAGGATCCGCTTGGTCAACTCCCGCACCGCCCGCGCCCCATCACCCGGCGCCAGCGACAGGAACCACCCATAAATCTCGTCCACACCCGCGGTCGGCACCACCGCTTTCACCTTCGCGGTGTTGAACAACGCCGCATTCGCGATCGTGGTGTTCACCGCCCCCGAGGTCACCGCAGCAGCCAACCGAGCATTCAACGGCGACCGACACGCGTCCGCCAACCGAGCAACCCGGGCAGCATGCGCCGGCTCCAAACCACCAGCAGCCACAGCACACGACACATCAGAACCGTCGGAACAGTCGGAACCGTCGGAATCGTGTTCTGTCTCAACCGGATCCACCCGAACCAGGGGCCCCGCGAGCGACGCTGTCTGCGCGCCGAGCACTGAGCCCGCGTCCTCACCACTGGACAACCGTTGCACCCACTGCCCCGCACCCGCCGCGGTCGACCGATCCACCGCTCCCCGCTCGATCGCCTCAGCAGTTACCGCCACCAACGCTGCTTCCGCCTGCTGCATCATCACCGCCAACGACTGCGCCGCCACCGTCAGCTCCACATCACTCAGATTCACCGAGATCGACGCCAACCGGCACACATCCGGCAGCACCTCACGCACCGACCCAGCACACTCACCCGCCTCGCCCGGGTACGCAGGGGCCGGTTCAGCAGCCGTCGAACCGCACCGGGTCTCGATCGCGCCGCTCGCCCCTGGGGGCTCGCAGCTACTCGACCAGCGTTCGTTCACCATGCCCACTCACCCTCCCTTGGTGCGCTTCCGGTCTACCTTCATCGTACAGGTGTTCGAACAGTGTGGGGAAGGGTTTGGTCCCTGAATTTCGTTCGTCGACAACAGAATTCGCTACTTGACGGTATCCACAGCCCGGCTTCGCGGGCCTATTTATGCACAGCCCTTCCTCGGCGGGTCGGGTGTCCGTCTATGTCGCCGTGGTTTCGGCACCTGCGCCCTCGTACCTCGGGCGCAGGGCTCAACCAGCGAACGCTCCTAGGCCCCCGAAGCCTGCGGCCGGCGGTGGTGACATTCCGCCGTAGGGCTCAACCAGCCAAAGTCGGCGGAAGCCTTGGGCGTTCAGAAGCCGCTGATGAGTGCGTAGGCGAGTCAGCCGGCGGACTTCATCTTCGCCAGCCGCGTCTTCAGCCGGTCGACGCGGTGGGAGTTGTCGTGCAGATCGATGTACCTCTCACCGAACGCGACCAGCAGGACGTCATCCAACCGGCGGACGGCGCCCGGCGGGTTGCGATAACCCATTCGCCGGTCCACGTCCGCGACGTCGATACTGCGGATCGCATCGGCGAGCTCGGTCAGCGAGGTGATCCCGAGCTCGAGGACGAGCCCCGACATCCAGGCGTAGTGCTCCGGACGCGACCAGCTGGCGTCCGCGTACTGACCGGCCAGGAACGCGGCCAACTCGCGCGGGTCGATGCGCGGGTCGACCTCGGGGTCGCCGGAGGAGGGCGCGTGCACCGGCCGTTGCAGGCGTTCGCGGATCGCCGAGAACTCGAGGTCGGCGAGCTCGAGCAGACCCGCCGCAAGACTGAAACGACGATCGAAGTCGGAGCGGTACTCATCCGGAACCGTCCCCTTGTAACGGATGTCGTGCTCGAACTCGGCCCATGCGTGCTGCAGCACGGTACGGATCTGCACCTGTACGTGCCGGTCTCCGATCTTCGGGTGGGCCTTGCGGTCCTCGGCCGAGAGCTGGATCTGCAGGTGCCGGCTCGCGTAACCCCAGCGCCCCTCGCTCGCGGTCTCGCTGCCCATGTCCCGGTCGTCCAGCACGACTGCCTCGGTGGCCAGCAGTTGAGCGACCGCCGCGACGTCCGAACGCACGTAGGTGATGACCCGCAGACCGATCACGTCGCCGATGTCGGACATCGGGTCGGGATAGACCGGCGTACCGTCCCGCAACCGGCCGGCCTTGTCGGCGAACGACTCGACGCTCTTGGCTCGGCCGGTGACGGTCAGGTAGTTGAGGCCGGCGTCGTCCAGGATGCCGACGACGAGATCGACCGCTTCTTCAGCGGCGACGCGCAACTTCGGGTGCAGGGAGGCGTACTGCTGGGTAGCACGACGAACGACTTCCTGGTGCGGGAGCGGACGCGAACCACGGGACGACGGCATGGGTGCAGCATGTCAGGCCGGCGACCCGGACGGCGAGCACCGGTCCACAAGCCCACCGATCGGTCGGTGCGGTGGGAGGGGCGCACGACGGATGTCCGCACCTGCAGTGATGCTCGCCGGATTCATGCCTGCCAGGCTGTGCCGGTGAAGCCATGGATGCGCGTCGCGTTCGCGCTGTTCGTCGTCGGATGGGGGGCCAACGAGTTCTCCCCGCTGCTGCTGGTCTACCGCGCGGAGAACGGACTCACCCCCACCTTCGTCAACGCGATGTTCGCGGCATACGTTCTCGGCCTGGTCCCGGCCCTGCTGGGTTCGGCTGCACTGGCCGGACGCTTCGGCCACCGTGCGGTGCTCCGACCGGTCATGGTGTTCAGTGCTCTCGCCTCGGCTGTGCTGGCGATCGGTGAATCGAACTCCGTCCTGCTGTTCATCGGACGTGTGCTGTACGGCATGGCAACCGGTGCCGCCATGGCGCCGGGCTCGACCTGGGTCAAGGAACTGTCCAGCGATGCACCTGCAGGGACGGGCGCCCGTCGGGCCGCGATGTCGTTGTCGGGCGGGTTCTGCCTCGGCCCCGTGGCGGCCGGGGTGCTCGCCGAATGGGTTGCCGGCCCCAAGGTCGTCCCGTACCTCGTCCACATCGCCCTGACGGCTGTTGCCGCGGCGGTCGTGTGGAACGCTCCGATGCGCTCCCAGCATGCCCCCGACCATCTCGTCGCGATCGGCGAGCCGGACGTCCCTGCGACTCGCCCGTCGCACGCGGCCCTGTCGACGCATTTCTGGGGACGCATCGCGCCGATGGCGCCGTGGGTGTTCGCCTGCCCGTCGCTGGGCATCGTCACCATCCCCGCCCTCGTCGGTCAGCACATCAGCGGCTGGTCGATCGCCTTCAGCGGCGCCATGTCGGGTGTGACGCTCGGCATCGGCGTGCTGGTGCAGCAGCCCGCCCGTGACCTGGAGGCGCAGCGTCCGGGCGTGGTCAGCCTGCTCGGCATGGTGGCCGTGCTGGTCGGCATCCCGATGGTGGCTCTCGTTGCGTGGCAACCGAATCCGCTGCTAGCAGTTGCCGCCGGAGCGGTGCTGGGGTGCGGATACGGACTCAACCTCGTCGGCGGGCTCACCCGCGTCGAGCACGCCGCCGACGCGACTCACCTGGCGATGACCAACGCGGTCTTCTACTGCCTCACCTATCTCGGCTTCTTCCTGCCGATGATCATCGCCGCGCTCGCCTCACGCTGGCACACCCAACAGGTCATGGCCGGGCTGTGGATCGCAGCCGTGGCGAGCGCAGCGGTCGCCTTGGCCGCACGACGAGCAGCCTGAGACCGGTCAATCAGTCTGTGAGGCGGGCCGTTCGGCCTCCTGCACCAACAGCGCCAGTTCCTCGACCGCCCACTCGCAGATCTGCTGCGGGTCAGGCACCAGTTCCGGATCGGTGGTGATGCCCACATGCAGCAGATCGCGGTAGCCCAGCAGGGTGATGTTGAGCCCGATCCCGTCGGCCAACACCGACAGCGGGTACATCGCCTGCAGTTCCGCGCCCGCGACGTATGCCTGCCGGCTGCCACCGGGCACGTTGGAGATGATGAGGTTGAACGGCCTGATGGTGCGGAAGATGCCGGTCTCCCACATCGCGCGAGCAGCACGGCCGAAGATCACCGGCGGCGCGAACTGCATCGCCGACGTCAGCACCGTCGGTGGCACCGCTCCACCCTTCTTGCGTGCCGACTTCGTGAACTTCGAACTGCGCCGCAGGCGGTCCTTCGGGTCCTCGAGGTGAGTGGGCAGCGTGGCCAGCATCGCGGTGACGAAGTTGCCCTGCTCGGACCGATCCGCCGAGCGGACCGCCACCGGCACCATCGCCACGAGCGGCGTCCCGGTGACTCCCCCGTCCTGCAGCAACCATCGCCGGACGGCGCCCGCCATCACCGCCATCACCACGTCGTTCACAGACGTGCCGAACGCGTTCTTGACCGTCTTGATGTCGTGCAACGGCAGGTCGATCACGCCGAGCCGCCGACGGCGCGAAATACGTCCGTTGAAGGTGGTGACCGGTGGTCGGACCGGCAGGGAGTCGGTGACGATCTCCGGATCGGCGTCCTTTTGCCGCAACGGATTACGCGGCTTGAGTGCGCTGAGCGAGAGCATCGCCGGGGTCCACTTCGCCAGGCCGGTCACGACCGTCCATGCATCGCCCGGACGCTGCAACATCCCGATCGCCGAGCGGGCCAGCAGACCCACCGAGGACGGCGCCGGCTCCGGAACGAACTTGAACGGTTTCCCGGTCAGCTGTAGTGGCTCCAGGTCGACGAGCGCACTGAGCACCTCCATGCCGGACACCCCGTCGATCACCACGTGGTGCGTTTTGGTGATCAACGCGACGCGCCCATCGGCAAGTCCGGTCACCAGGTACAACTCCCACAGTGGACGGCTGGTGTCGAGCGGTCGCTCGTGGATGCGCGTCGCCAACTCCATGAGTTGCTCGACCGTGCCCGGACGCGGCAGCGCACTCTCTCGCACGTGGTAACTCAGGTCGAAGTGGTCGTCGTCGACCCAGTAGGACCGGTCGAGGCCGAACGGCACCTCGGCCAGGCGCTTGCGGAAGAAGATGACCCGGTCGAGGCGCTCGGCGACGAACTGGGTGATGTGTGCCAGGTCGAACTCATCGTCGAGACCGGACGGATCCAGCAACATGATGCTGCTGATGTTGCCCGTCATGGTGGAGTTCTCGAGCCCGAGGAACGCCGCGTCGAGGGCGGAGAGTTGCTTCATGCGGCGGGTCGGATATGCGAATCCACCCATCCGACAATGGTTTTCGCGGTGCGATCGGGGTGCTCGATCATCGGCACGTGACCGGTGGCCTCCCACTCCTCGTACATCCAGCGAGGGTTGGCCCGCTTGGCCCACCGCGCCGCCTCGACCGGCACCAACCGGTCCTGCACGCCGTGGATCAGCAGGACGGGCACCCTGATCGCCCGGTAACGGCCGAGCACGGCACCGTGCGAGATGGTTTCCTGGAACATCGACCGGGCGGCGATACCGAGTGCCTGCATCGCGTCCGGGAACTGGCGGCGAGCCTTGGCCATGTCGACATGCACGTCGAACATGTCGTTGTCCCGCGAGCCGTAGTCGGCGAAACAGATCCGCATCGCATTGTCGACCTCCGCCTCCGGCGTGATCGGACGCTTACGTGCGCGGCTGTACATACCGACGGCGGCCGGAGTGAAAAGCGTTCGCAGAGAGGAGATCTGGCGTCCGGGATGACGGCGCGGGGCGGGCATCGCCGGGTTGAGCAGCACCACGCCGCGCACCAGGTCGGGGTGCGCGGACGCGACCATCGCGCAGATGAGCCCACCCATCGAGTTGCCGGCGACCAGGGCGGGCGCACCGACGACAGTCTCGATGAACTGCCGCACCAATTTGGCGTTGCTGCGCACGGTCGGCGAGCGATCCGCGGCACGGGTCAGACCGAATCCGCCGAGATCCGGCGCGTAGACGTGGTACCCCGCGTCGCGCAGCAGAGGTCCGATCAGCATGTAGTTCAACGAATGTCCGCCGAGTCCGTGGACCAGCACGAACGGCGTGCCGTCGCCACCGAAGTCGAGGTAGTGAACCTCACCGTCGAGATCGACCGTGCGGTACTCGGCTCCACGCTCGGCCAGCGGTGCGGTGAACGGGCTCTCAGGCGACATCGGCATCTCCGTGTGGGTTTTCGGACTCGGGGAAGAAGCAACGCAGGGCACCCGGCGGCACGAACGGACGCCAGTCGTCCTCCGGTTGGGCGAGACGGTCGGCGATCGCGTAGAACATGTGCGGATCGAAGCCGATCGACAGGTGACTCGAGCGCACGCGAACGCTCTCGGAGTGTTCGGTCGCAGGCTCGAGACAGTGCTGCCACGCCACGATGCCGTCCTCCTTGGAATAGAACGACGTGGAGGGCACCGACAGCGGGTACGCGCTTCGACCGGTCGCGGTGGGTTGCTCGGCATCCTGTGCGTGCAGATGAGCGAACCGGGTGAACATGGATTCGGCGCGGGATTGGCGCGGGTGCTGCAGCCGGTAGGGCGAAGCGAGCGTGATGACCTGACGGATGCACTCGGGGTGCTGGTGAGCCAGTTCGCGAGCGTAGATACCGCCCAGGCTCCACCCGATCACCGAGACCTTGGCGCGGTTGCGGCGAGCGATGCGCTGGATCGCGACCGGAAGCTCGGCACGAACGGCGGCCGTGGGACCGACATTACGGCCCAGGTGCCAGCCGTACGGGCGCCAGCCGCGCAACCGCAGGAAGTTGCGCAAGGCGAGTGTGGACAGGTCGTTCGCGCCCAACCCGGGCAGGACGAGGACCGGGTGGCCGTCTCCGGAGGCCGTGGTGGCAAGCAGCGGCACCGCCGACGCCATCAGGTGCACACCGAGGGCGACGCGCGGAATCTCGGTGGCGAGCCAGAACGCGCCCGGCGGTCGGGCGACCCGATCGGCCACCGACGCCTCGAACTTCTCGAGGGACCCCATGACTGCTCACCTCTTCACACTCGGGACGGTGCAACACGTCCCGAGATCCATTGTGCTCCTAGGGCGCGAGCACGAGTGCATCGGAACTACGGGCGATCAGGTCAGCGGCGTGGCCAGTTCGCGGAAGACGATCGAGCTGACCCCGTTGAGCGTGTCGCGCCCGTAGTAGAACCCGTTCGGCGAGCGCGACAACATCGCCATCTGATAGTCGCGGCCGTACCCCTTGATCCGGCCGACCGAGTTGAGCCGGTAGCCCCCCGTCCGCGGCCCCCAGCCGTTCTTGACCTCGGCGTTCACCATGGAGGCGAAGGAGGGGTTGACCACGCCCCAGATCTGACTGGAGGTCACGTTCGACATCCAGGAGCGGACGTAGGTGCGCTCGGCAGGGGTGAGCACCGGCGTCCCGTTGACCAGGTAGGTCTCCAGCTTCAGGAAGTCCCACGGCACGGTCGTCGAATAGCCCCACCAGGTGGAACTGCCGGCAGCGCCGCCACCCCGGATCGTCGTGTACGTCAGACCGAGGAGCCGGGTCACCCGCTGGACGTTCGAGACGCCCACCTGCGCCAGCAAGGTGTCGGTCGCGGCATTGTCGCTCGAGCCCATCATCCGTCCGATGAGGGTGCGCTGGGAGGAGGTCAACGGACGCCCCTGCTCGCGGGACACCCGCAGAACCGTGCACAGGATGAGGATCTTGACCGTGCTGAGCGTCTCGTTGGAGAACGAGTTGTAGGTGTAGTGCACCCCGGTCCGGTTGTCCCACAACGAGATTCCGACCGTCCCCCCGTGAGCGCGTACATAGGAACCGATCGTCGAATCCAAGCGCGTCTTCGTGACAGCGCTCGCGGGCGGCGCGATCGCCAAGCTCAGCATGGGGGCCGCGGCCACACCCATCGCCCCGAGGAGAACTCGACGACGCCCGACCTGCGTTTGCTTCAGCACGTCGGAAACTTACCCCGTGCCATCGCCCGCGACTAGTACTACCATGAGTAGTAATCAGCGAGAGAGGCGAACCACGATGACCGACGACACGTTCCGACCGACCGAACTCAGCGATCTCGAGTGCTACGAGTTCCTGCGCAGCCGGGAACTCGGGCGCCTGGCCTACCACCTGCTCGGTGAAGTGCACATCGTTCCCGTCAACTACGCGGTCGACGACGACAACCGGTTGATCTTCCGCACCGCGGAGGGAAGCAAGCTGTTCGGCATCACGATGAACGACGACGTGGCGTTCGAGGTCGACCAACTTCTGGGGGACGAAGCCATCAGCGTGATCGTGCGCGGGCGCGCACACGTCTTGGAGGCAGACTCCGCATACGTCGCAGAACGGGTCCGCCTGCGTCCCTGGATCAACACCCCGAAGTTCAATGTCGTCGCGATCGACCCGAACGAGGTGACCGGACGGCGGTTGCACATGCACCGGCCGTGGCTCAGCATGCGCGGCTGAGGGGTTCGGGCTGGGTACTCTGACGGCGAGACTCCCTCGCCCGGAAGGCATCCCGATGAAGCGCGCCATGGCCGCGACCACCACCCTGCTCGTGTCCGGCCTCGGCGCCGTCCACGCCGGCCCCGCTTCGGCTTCCGTTGCGCTGCCGACCGCCGTGACGCGCACTGCTGCAGGCAACTACCTGCCGGCCGCCCCGACTCGGCTCGTCGACACGCGCATCGGACAGGGTGCTCCGATCGGTTCGGTCGACACGGGTGAATCGGTGACCGTTCGTGCAGCGGGCGTCGCGGGTATTCCCGCGACCGGAGTCCGCGCGATCGTGGTCAACCTGACTGCTGTGAAGGCACGTTCGAGAGGGTGGTTCACCGCATTCCCGTCCGGCACCTCGCTGCCTGCGACGTCGACACTCAACTTCCGCGCCGGGTGGACCGGGTCCGTCACCGCGACCGTGCCCGTAGGTGCTGACGGCACGATCATCGTGCGCGCCGGTGCAGGCGGCGCCGATCTGCTGGTCGATGTCGTGGGCTGGTACGCCGGGACGGGCTCCACGCAGACCGGTGGGACGCTGCTGAGCCCGCAGGATCCCTACCGTCTCGACGACACCCGCTACAACAAGGGAGCGTTGAGCTCCGGCAGTACCCGCGTGGAGGAGTTCGGCTTCTACGACAGCGCCGGGTCGCGACTCAAGGCGGTCGTCGCCAACATCACGGCGGTCGCCGGGTCGACCTCCAGCGGATATCTGACGACGTGGAGCGGCACGGGTACCCGCCCGGCGACGTCCACCCTGCAGTACGCCCGCAACGAAGTCTCGCCCAACACCACGAACGTGCCGGTCACCTACCGAGGCGTCGACGCACTGGGCAACTCCCGCTACTCCTTCGGCATCACCGCGATCGGCGCGGGGTCCGTCGATGTCGTCGTCGACATCGCCGGCTTCTACACGACCGCTGCGGACGGCGTGGGCTCCGTCTTCGTGCCGGTGACCCCGACGCGCCTGGTCGACTCCCGGTTCGGCCTCGGCACGACCAAGGCTGCGCGCGGCACCAACAGCACAACGAACCTGCTGGTCCCCGGCCACCTGGTGAACACTCGTACCCAGGCCTTCGTCGGCAACCTCACCGGCACGAGAGCCACCACCGGCACGCACCTGACGATGTGGTCCGGCACGGCACCCACGGACAGCAGCACTACGAACGTCGCGCCGAACCGCGAGCGCGCCAACGGGACTGTGGTCGTGACACCGCGCAACGACGACAACACCCGGCTGCGTTACTCGGTGTACAACCGGTACGCCTCCTGCGACTTCATCGTCGACATGACCGGTCGGTTCGACACCTCACCCGACCAGCCGGCCGGTGCGTTCAGCAGCAAGCGGATCGTGAGCCACAAGTCCTACCCGATGCCCACGCGCTGATCCGGGCAGCGCCGAGCCGTCTCCGGGCGGCTCAGAGCGGCTCAGAGCGGCTCAGAGCGGCTCAGAGCGGCTCAGAGCGCGACGTTCGCACCCATGATCACCGTGCGCTCCTCGGGTAGCCGGAAGTACTGCACCGGAGTGGCCGCATTGTGTGCGAGGCCGATGACGATACGCTTGCGCCACTTGGGCATCGAACTGTCCTGCGACATCTGCACGCTGATCCGGGACAGGAAGTAGTAGACCTCGTCGGCGTCGAAGTCGACGCCCATGTCACGAGCGGTCTCCAACGCGGCCGGCACGTCCTGGTCGTCCATGAAGCCGAAGCGCACCGTGAGGTGGGTGATGTGGTCGAACGGGTCGCCGAGGTCGTCGATCGTCACCCGTTCGTCGAGGGGCACGTGCGGGATGTTGGCCGAGACGGTCGTGACGATGAGGACGTTCTCGTGGATCACGTGGTTGAAGCTCGCGTTCTCACGCAGCGCCAACGGTGCGGTCTCCTTGCTGGGGTGCATGAAGACTGCGGTGCCGGGCACCCGCATCAATGGATCGGCGTGCAGGTCGTCCAGGAACGGCAGCAGCGGGCCCTCAAGCTTGGCGCGCCGTTCGGTGATGATGGTCTGCCCTCGGCGCCACGTGAACATCACGGTCGCCACACAGGCTGCGACGAGCAGCGGCAGCCAGCCACCGTGCGTCACCTTGGAGAGGTTCGCAGAGACGAAGATGATCTCCAGCGGGGCGAAAAGTATGAGCACCAAGGCGATTCGCCACGTCGGCCACTTCCACCGAGCGCGAGCCAGCATCAGGAACATCAGGGTGGTGATGATGAACATGCTCGTCACCGCGACGCCGTAGGCGGCAGCGAGGCGCTCGGACGACCGGAACATCAGCATGAGCACGATCACGCCACCGAACAACATCCAGTTGATGGCGGGGACGTAGATCTGACCGCCCTCGTGCTCGGACGTCTGCCGCACGGTCAGGCGCGGCAGGTAACCGAGGCGTTCGGCCTGACGTGACATCGAATAGGCACCGGAGATGACCGCCTGGGATGCGATCACGGTTGCCAGGGTCGCGAGCGCGACCAGCGGCAGGGTGGCCCAGGTCGGCGCGAGATGGAAGAACGGGCTGTCGATCTTCGTCGGGTCCTCGATGATCATGGCGGCCTGACCGAGGTAGTTGATCAGCAGGCACGGCATCACCATGAAGAACCACGCGCGCGACAAGGGCGGACGCCCGAAATGCCCCATGTCGGCGTAGAGCGATTCCGCTCCGGTCACGGCCAGCACGACGGCGCCCATCGCGACAAACGCGACGAAGGGTTCGCCGACCAGGAAGTCGAGCGCGTACGTCGGGGACAGACCCTTCAGGACGCTCGGCTGGGCGGCGATGTGCGGGATCCCGAGCAGGGCGAGCGTGAGGAACCAGATGACCATCACCGGGCCGAACGCGCGTCCGATCTTCTCCGATCCGAAACGCTGGACGGCGAAGAGGAAGACGATGATCACCAAGGCCAGCGGAAGGATCCAGTCGTGGACCTCCGGTGCCGCGACCTCCAGGCCCTCGACCGAGGACAGCACCGAGATCGCCGGCGTGATGATGCTGTCGCCGTAGAAGAGCGCCGCCCCGATCACGCCCAGGACGACGATCGTCCGGAATCTCCTGCCGCCCGGCTTCACGCTGCGCCGGGTCAGGTGCGAGAGCGCCATGATGCCGCCCTCACCGTCGTTGTCGGCGCGCAGGATGAACACGATGTATTTCACGCTGACGATGCCGGTGATCGACCAGAAGATCAGCGAGATGATGCCCAGGACGTGCGGGATCGTTGCCTTCACGTCGCCGTGGTCGATGTTGAACACCGTTTGCATCGCATACAGCGGGCTGGTGCCGATGTCGCCGAAGGCGACACCGAGGGCCGAGACGACGAGACCGAAGCCGGCCTTCTTACCGGCGGCGGCGCCGGAGTGAGGTGCAGTCACTCGGACCATTGTGCAGGCCTAGGAACCTGGGCGCAGGTCAGCCTCCCCTTCGTGATCCGAGCCACGGGTCGCGGCCGTTCGTCAGGCGTCGACGAAAACGTGACTGGCCACGTCGAGCGGCAGCGAGATCGCCTCCGCGCCGACCGCCTGCACCAGGACGCGGTCGCCGTCGCGGCGTGAACTGACGCGAGCGCCCGGAACGACTCCCCCGGTGGTCAACACGGCGAGGGTGTCGTGGTCGGCCTGTGCCGGTTCGCCGATGCGACGCACGACGTGGTCGGCCTCGGTGTCGGTGACGGCCGAGGTGAGCGGCACGACGCCGTCGCGGAACTTGGTCGCGGTAGCCGTCTGCCCGAGCTCCTCCAGCCCCGGGATCGGGTTGCCGAACGGCGAGAGCTCCTTCTCCTGAAGCAGCTCCAGAATCTTCAGTTCGACGCGGTCGCTCATCACGTGCTCCCACCGGCACGCCTCGTCGTGGACGTACTCGAGTTCCATCCCGAGGACGTCGACCAACAGTCGCTCGGCGATGCGGTGCTTGCGCATGACGCGGGTCGCGAGCAGCCGCCCCTGCGGCGTGAGTTCGAGGTGCCGGTCACCGGCGAGCGTGAGCAGACCGTCCCGCTCCATGCGGGCGACCGTCTGGGAGACGGTGGGACCGGAGTGCCCGAGACGCTCGGCGATACGGGCCCGCAGCGGCACGATGCCTTCTTCCTCGAGGTCGAAGATCGTGCGCAGGTACATCTCGGTGGTATCGATCAGGTCACTCACGGTGCCCAGCCTGCCACCTACCACCGACGCAGGGGCCGTTGGTCCCGAAACTGACCGGGCGCCATGGCCCGACCGGACCGCTCGGCGAAAGGTTTCGTCATCTTTATTTGAAACCGACCCCAGATGGGGTAGAAATGTCGTCGGACGAAGAACTACCCCTTGGTTCTTCTGTCTTGGATGTCCCTCGTTGGACATCGCGGCCGGTGCGCACCCCTTGGCGTGCCGGCCGCTTCCATGTCCGGCACAGGTCATCCGCAGGCCATGTGCGCGTTGTTGGTGCCGCATCGCGAGAAGCCGGCCCCAGCGAAGGCCCACGAATCTTCGAAGCCTGTCCCGGCTGCCGGCTGATCGTCACGCGGGCATGGAACAGCCCATGGGTTCCGGCCTGATGGCCGGTGCGTGCTGGACGATGCACGCTCCCACGGGCTGCGGCGGCGGCGATGGATTCGCTCCCGCACGTCCACGGTCTGCCACTACGGCGGACCGAAGGGTGCGCTAGCGCGCAACCACCTCACGCGTCCGATAAGAAATCATGAGTCGGACCACCTCCTTTCTCGTGTACCTCCGAGCGTAGGTCGGTGATCGCCCTCGATCAACGGGTTTTTCTCCTGTCGGCCTTGGGGCCGGTTCAGGGCTGGCGACGCTCGACGCGCCAGCAGTCGTCCGCGAGATCGCCGTCACCCTCGCGCAGGTAGACCAATCGGTCGTGCAGCCGCGAGGAGCGTCCGGCCCAGAACTCCACAGCGTGACAGTCGATGAGGTACCCGCCCCAGTTGTCGGGTAGCGGGACGTCGTCGGCGTGACCGGTGTCGGGGAACTTGAGTTCGAGTTCGCGGACGCGATCCTCCAGCACCGTGCGGTCATGGATCGGCTGGGACTGCGCCGACGCCCACGCACCGATCCGACTACCCCATGGACGGGACTCGAAGTACGTGCGGACGGTGTCGCGGTCGAGCAGTCGTGCGGTGCCCTCGAAGCGGATGGCACGGAACATAGGTGCCCACGTCACCGTGCCGGCGATCTTCGGATTCTCCTGCAGGGCAACGGCTTTGCGCGAGTCGAGATTGGTGTAGAAGCCGGGCCCGGCAGGCTCGAGGTAGCGCATCAGCACGGTGCGGACGCTCGGCCCGCCGTCAGCGTCGACGGTGGCGATCGAGATCTGGTCGGGCTCGCGAAGGTCGGATTCCTGCTGGCTTCGGGCGCGGGCCTGCTCGACCCAGCCGCGGACCAACTCCCACGGCGCAGCGGGAATCTGTTGTTCGTCGAGGCCTTCGCCGGCGTAGTCCCATCGGGCGATCGGTTCCATGGCCCAAAGCTACGCGCTGCCAGACTGTGCAGCGTGACCGATGTGGTGAAGATCCCCAGCGAACTCCTGCCCACCGACGGGCGCTTCGGCAGCGGGCCCAGCAAGGTACGCCCAGAGCAGCTCGTTTCACTTGCCGCACAGGCACGCTCGGTGATGGGCACCAGCCACCGCCAGGCGCCGGTGCTGGGGCTCGTGGCCCGCGTCCAGGAACGTCTCGCCTCGCTCTACGACCTCCCCGACGGGTACGAGGTCGTGCTCGGGTTGGGTGGCTCGACCACCTTCTGGGACGTCGCCGCCTGCAGCCTGGTACGCGAGCGGTCGCAGCACGCGGTGTTCGGTGAGTTCAGCTCGAAGTTCGCGACCGTCACCACGAAGGCTCCGTTCCTCGCCGACCCCGACGTGCGTTCGGTGGAGCCCGGCGGCGTGGCCGACCTGTCCCCGGTCGACGGCGTCGACCTGTACGCGACCGCGCACAACGAGACGTCGACCGGCGCGATGATCGAGGTCGAGCGGGTGGACGCCGACGCACTGACCGTCGTCGACGGCACCTCGGCCGCGGGCGGCCTCGAACTCGACGCATCCGCCTGCGATGTCTACTACTTCGCTCCGCAGAAGTCCTTCGCCTCGGACGGTGGACTCTGGCTCGCGCTGATGTCGCCGGCTGCTCTCGAACGCGCCGCCGAGATCACCGCGCGGGGCGACCGGTGGATCCCCGACTCCCTCAACCTGCAACTCGCGATCGAGAACTCGCGCAAACACCAGACGCTCAACACTCCGGCCCTGGCGACGTTGATCATGCTCGACGAGCAGTTGGCCTGGATGCTCGAGCACGGTGGGCTCGCGGGATGTGCGAGCCGTACTTTCGACAGCAGTTCGCGTTTGTACTCCTGGGCGGACGCGTCCTCGTACGCGTCGCCGTTCATCACCGATCCGAAGCACCGTTCCCAGGTCGTCGGCACGATCGACTTCGACGAGTCCGTCGACGCGGCGGCACTCGCGAAGACGTTGCGCGGCAACGGGATCGTCGACACCGAGCCGTACCGAAAGCTCGGCCGCAACCAGTTGCGCATCGGCATGTACCCCGCCGTCGAACCCGACGACGTCTCCGCGCTGACCAGGTGCATCGACTTCGTGCTGGGCTGAGTCGTTCACTCGGCCTGATGGCGTAGCCGGCGCCGCAACATGTTTGACTCGGGTTCCGTGACCAGTGATCTGAATCTCACCCGCCAAGAATGTGACGCACGGGGCGACCAGCTGAAGGTGCGCACCTACCGCGTCGAACTCGACCTCTCCGAGGCTGCGACGGACGCGCAGACCTACCGCTCGCGTTCGACCGTGGTGTTCGACTCCACCGGCACCTCAACCTGGATCGACCTGGTCACCGACGTCATCGATTCGGTCACGGTCAACGGTCGTCAGGTGTACCTGGAGGACTACGACGGCGCGCGAATCCTCCTGCACGACTTGGAGATCGGCGAAAACACAGTCGTCGTCGACGCCCTCTGCAAGTACAGTCGCACCGGTGAGGGGCTGCACCGGTTCACCGATCCCGAGGACTGCAACACCTACCTCTACACCCACTGCGAGCCGACCGATGCGCGCCGCATGTTCGCCTGCTTCGAGCAGCCCGACCTCAAGGGCGAGTTCACCTTCGTGGTGACCGCGCCGT